>WYEN01000057.1 GCA_009903825.1 Desulfurococcales archaeon | reverse complement strand
GATCTTTCTCTTAATGGTATGTGTTCTGCAACACCTTGAATAATTTCTGCATCATCTGAGCCGTGAAATCTCTGCCGCAAGATCTTTATAAAAGATGGTGAAGGCTCTAGAAGAATATACAACGGATTTCCACCGTGGCAACTTAATATCTTCATAACATTTTTAACATATTGATACATGACTCCTGTTCCCGCTCCGACGTCTAAAATGATTCTTCCATGTACTCTTTCAGCAACTAATCTTCTAAAGATCTTGTCTAGACCTAATATGATAGCGCTGGAGCCTCTTTCATATACCTCAGATACTTTATCAAGCGCTCTGAGGATCTCTCTCAAGCCGCTCTCTCTATAATCTGAAGCCATTAGATCCTCGCCATACGAATTTTTCGTAATAAATTTTTCATGAGAATATTATTATTTTGTTCTAATATTTTGACACATCGAGACTTATAATCAAATGATTAACCTAAGATTTTGCTGAAAAACTTCATATTTTTACTTTATTCATCAAGTAATATTTGGAGAATAAATAAATTGATTGATGTAAAACTTGAGTCAGTCTATAAATACTATGGCACTAAGAAAGCTTTAGATAATCTAAGTCTGGAGGTTTCTAGCGGCGAAGTCTTTTGTGTCGTAGGTCCTAACGGGGCTGGAAAAACTACAATGCTCAGGATCATTGCTACATTGATGAGACCTAGCTCTGGTAATGTGTATATATGTGGTGAGAAGATAGATTATAAAGATCCTAAGAACTTAGAGAAGATAAGATCTATGATCTCTTATCTTCCTGAGGATGCTGATACTTACTCGAGACTTACTGGATACGAGTATCTCAGATTTTTCGCAGATCTATATGGAGTAGATCCTGACAACCTGAGGTTTGGAATAGAGATCACAGGATTAGAAGATGATGTTCTTCGCAAGAAGACAGGGACATATAGTAAGGGCATGAGAAGAAGACTTTTGATCGCAAGGACATTAATGGTGATGCCTAAAATAGCTATTTTAGACGAGCCTACATCAGGGCTGGACGTCTTCTCTGCGGTTAGCATTAGAAGAGTTGTCAGAGACTTCTCTCTGAAGATGAAAAAGACGATCATATTATCTACTCATAACATGCTTGAAGCACAAGATCTATGTGATACAATAGCTCTGATATACAATGGAAAGATCATATTTAGAGGAAGACCTGAGGAGGCTATGAGAAAGTCTTTCTCATCAAATCTTGAAGAAGCTTTTGTAAAAATTGTTGAGGAGAGGAGATATGTCTCATAGACATAGTCTTATAGCATTATTTAGAAAAGAATTTCTAGAGCTTATAAGAGATTATAGAACACTTCTTTTTCTCACATTAACACCTCTTATCATGATGCCTTTAATGGGTTTTGTAATGACTTCACTACAACATATAGAGTATCCTAAAGTAGAGATAATAATTGAAGATGATAGCATTGGCGTTCTCGACAACAATACTTTTACCTCTAGCTACATAGCTGATCTTCTGAGAAATCTCTTAACTCAGAGAGGAGTGATCACATATGTAAACACGTCGGTCTCATCAGTAGATCTTAGGATCGTGATTCCTAGAGGATTCACACACAACCTTACATCATTAGATTCACAGGCGTTTTTATTAGCTTATCAAGTGCCTGGATCTTCAAAAGCAGAAAAAGCTTATTCAGAAGCAATCTCAGTAATAAATGATCTATCGAGATACTTCTCAGATCTTAAGATAAAATATCTTGCTGAAGAAGCCGGGATCACGAATGTCTCTCCAGAGGCTATTAGAAATCCGGCTACGATATATGTTGCAGGCTTTATAGCGCCAAGTGGTGCAGGAATATCTCCAGAGGAGGCTTGGAAGATTTTTATTGCAAGATTATTTGCGTTTTCAATGTTGTTTGTGTCAACCCCCGCGACCACATATATTATCGACTCTATATTAGGTGAGAAGGAGAGAAAAACTCTCGAGATACTTTTGTCATCACCTATAAAAAGAAGAGATCTTATTCTCGGCAAAGTTTTTGCAAGCTCTATTATAGGTCTTTTAGCAGCAGTTGTTGACGTATTGTCAATAATAATATTTTTCATAATATTATCAACATCGTTAGGCTATGGAATCATGATGATAGTTGATAAAGGCCTTCTGATAGTCACTGGAGTAGTTGTGTATCTAACTACATTAGCAACATTATCTCTGACTCTTCCTGTCATAATAAGATCTTCGACAATGAGATCTGCCCAAGTGATATCTTCAATAATAACCATAGCATCTTCATTAATATTTATCTCAGTATTATTTGTAGACTTCTACTCGCTACCTAAAGACGTATTATATCCCCTATTGATACTGCCTTATACAAACAGCGTCTTGGCGGTTCAATATTATGCTTTTGGAGATATTGGCATGACTTTTGCTCATATAACTATTTTATTATTATTCTCAGTGGCACTAATGATCATATCTTCGAGACTTATAAATGAGGAGAAGATGTTGTTAAAACCAGTATAAATAAAAAAATATATTTGTTTAAGATCTATACTCATCTACTGATTATGCTAAGGTATATACTCCTCTCTCTACTCTCTTTACTAATCCTTTCTTAAGTAGTCTGTTAAGAGCTCCTCTAACCGTGTTATAATTAAGTCCTGTGGCCTTACTAATCTCTTTTGGAGTCATCTTCTGTTTTCCTTTTAATGCCTCAAGGATTTTTTGTGTGCTGCTCATATGATCTCTCCATTAGAATCAGATCTTGAGAAGCTTATAAATCTTTCCCTCAGATCTTTATGATCTTATTTAAAATCCAGTGATGATGAATAATATAAATAATATTAAGAGTTTTAGCCATATTATTCTGGGACAAATATTTTGAAAATAGAAATTCTTTTTTTAAGTAGAGGTGGTCAGGGAGCTGTCACTGCATCTAGAATTCTAGCCTCAACATTAGTTGAAGAAGGACTTTATGCTCAGGCTATACCAGAATTTGGCGCTGAGAGAAGAGGAGCTGTTGTCAAGACATATATAAGAGCTTCTACTCAGCCTATAAAGACTCATGAGATGATTAAAAATCCTGATCTTATAGTCGTATTCTCGAGAGGGATCTTAGATATAATTGATCTTAAGATCTTCATAGGTGATAAAAATCCCGTGTTTTTAATAAACTCTTCGACGCCTGTGAAAACAGGCTTTAAAACTTTCGTGGTAGATGCCACAGGGATTGCTATTAAAACAGGTCTTGTGGTAGCAGGATGGCCTGTGATAAACACTGCCTTATTAGGCTCTTTATCAAAAGTTACTGGTCTATATAGATTGGAAACTCTTATAAAGATCTTGGGAGTCTTCTTCAAAGGAGAGCTGTTAGAGAAGAATATAGAGGCTGTCAAAAAAGCTTATGAACAGACACATGAGGCAACTCAGATATGAGCCGAAAGATTATTGTTAAAAAAATTGATATAGATATAGACCCCACTAAATATCTTGTAGCCAGACCTAAGAAAGGTGCTGCTGGAAGAACTGGCCTTTGGAGAACTTTTCGTCCAGTAGTTAAATTAGATAAATGTATAGATTGTGGAATATGTTGGCTCTACTGTCCCGAAGATGTGATCTTTTGGGAGAAAGGACTAAAGATCAAGATAGACTACGAGTATTGTAAAGGCTGTGGGATCTGTTCTTCAGTATGTCCTGTGAAAGCTATTGAGATGGTTAGAGAAGAGGAGTGATAATATGAAGTCTCGTGAGAGAATTAAAACTGCTATGATAGGTAATCACGCGGTTGCTCAGGCTGTGAAAATGGCCAGAGTAAAATTTATCGCAGCGTACCCGATAACTCCTCAGACAATAATTGTTGAGAGAATTGCTGAGATGGTCGAGAGAGGAGAGATGGAGGCTGAATTTGTAAATGTAGAATCCGAGTTTGCAGCACTAAGCACTACAATGGGTGCTGCAATGGCTGGTGTGAGAGCTTTCACAGCAACATCTTCACACGGCCTTTTATATATGTATGAGCTCACCTGGTGGACAGCTGGTGCAAGAGTTCCTGTGGTGATGGCTGTCGTGAACAGAGCGATAGGACCTCCATGGAATATTCATACAGATCATAATGACATACTTACTCTGAGAGACAGCGGATGGATCATTGCTATGGCAGAGAATGTTCAGGAGACTTTTGACATGACAATCCAGGCGTTTAAAATTGCTGAGGATCCTAAGGTGATGCTTCCAGTAGCTATAGGATTAGAAGGATTTATTCTTAGTCATACCGCAGAATACATTGAATTGCCTGACCAATGGGAGATAGATCAGTTTTTGCCTCCGAGAGATCCTGATAAACCATATAGATTCAGACTTGGAGAAAAATTCTCAATAGGAAATCTAGGTGAAGATGCGAATCATATGATGCTTAAGATTGCTGCTATGAAGGCTATGTATAATGCTAAAAAAGTTATTGAAGAATCAGATCATTTGTATGAGAAGATTATCGGAAGAGGCTATGGAGGACTTGTTGAGAGATATAGACTTGATGATGCCAAATATGTCTTGTTATCTACAGGAGCATGGTCAGGAACTATTAAAGATGCTGTGGACATGTTAAGAGACGAAGGTTATTCAGTAGGTCTTTTAAGACTGAGATTTATAAGACCATTTCCAACAGAAGAGATCTTAAAGACCCTATCAGGATCAAAAGGTGTGATAGTTTTTGATAGAGACATCTCTCTAGGAAAAAGTGGGGTCTTAGCCACAGAAGTTTTAGATTATGTAGATAGAGATATATCTTTTTGGGGAGTTGTAGCAGGTCTCGGAGGTGTTGACGTGTCTTCAAAAGAATTCGCATCTATAGTAAAAGGATTTGTCGGAGAAGTTGAGAGAGAAGGCTTTACTAGGAGAGAGACCGTATATTATCTTAATAATGAGGTGTTTGAGATATGAACATAAGAATTAGAATAGATCAGATACCTAAAGAGAGCTACTCGCTCCCTGGAAACGCCGCCTGTCAAGGATGTCCTCATCTGATAGGTCTTAAAATAGTTGGTAAAGTATTCAGAGGAGAAGCTACTCTAGTGATCCCTGCAGGATGTAGCTCAATAATTCCAGGATATCATCCTTATACATCTCTCGATATGAGAGTTGTTCACGTCCCATTTGCATCAGCACCAGCTGTCGCGGGAGGGATCTCAAGAGCTCTCAAGATCAGGGGAGAAAACATGGGGCCTGTCATAGTCTGGGCTGGCGATGGCGCCACATTTGATATAGGATTCGCGTCATTATCAGGATCTGCTGTGAGAGATGATGACATAATCTACATAGTCTCTGACAATGAAGCTTATATGAACACAGGCGTTCAGGCCAGTGGATCAACAACTTATGGAGCTAGGACAACTACAACGCCTATACTCGGCAAGAGAGATAGAAAGAAAGAGATTGATCTTATAATGCTTATGCATAAAATCAGATATGTGGCCACAGCAAGCGTGGCTTACCCACTCGATTTTTATGAGAAGCTTTTAAGAGCATCTCAGATCAAAGGATTCAGATTTATACATCTACACTCTCCATGTCCACCTGGCTGGAGATTTGATGATGACAAAACTGTAGAGATCGCTAGATTAGCTGTAGAGACCGGCGCATGGATATTATTTGAGTATATAGATGGAAGATTAGAGATCAGTCCGCCGAGTAGACCTTATAGAGATAAGAGTAGAAGAAAACCTCTGAAAGAATATCTCAGTGCTCAAGGAAGATTCAAAGGGATCACAGAAGAAGACGTTAAAATAATAGAAGAGATGATAGATCAGAACTGGAGATTAATTGAGAATTTAATGAGCTATTTCAAATGACCCCTCCCCTTTCAATT
>WYEN01000107.1 GCA_009903825.1 Desulfurococcales archaeon | reverse complement strand
TTTCTCCATCCTCCATAGTCTTATCCTGCTATCCACATTATACATTGATTTTATAGAGGTATTTAAGCAAATGATGATACAAATGATCTTGAGGATAAAATAGTTTTTAAGCATTCAACTCATACTATTTAATGTGTAGTGAGCTGATACTCTGATGAGCAAATCAGCATATCATTATATGGCTGAAATGTGGAAAAATAGAGATGAGAATGAGCTTAAAGAACTTTATAAAGAGAGACTGATTAAATGGAGACGTGAAGAGATTGTTGTAAGAATTGATAAACCTACAAGACTTGATCGTGCCCGTGAGATAGGTTATAAAGCTAAACAAGGCTTTATAGTTGTTAGAGTGAGAGTGTCTAAAGGCGGTAGAGAGAAGCCTAGACCTAATAAAGGAAGAAGACCAAAGAGAATGGGAGTATATGGATATGCCCCAGAGAAAAGTCTTCAGCTGATTGCAGAAGAGACAGCTGCTAGAAAATATAGAAATCTCGAGGTATTAGGAAGCTATTATGTTGCTGAAGATGGAGAATACAAATGGTATGAGGTGATCCTTGTAGATCCTAGTCACCCAGCTGTTAAATCAGATCCTGATATAAACTGGATCACAGATCCTTCTCAGAGAGGAAGAGCATTCAGAGGAAAAACAATGGCTGGCAGAAGAATGAGAGGATTATTAAAGAGCCGCGGGCTCAAAGGCACACATCATTATAAGTGGAAGAAGAAAAAGAAGGAGAGAGAACTCAAGAAGAGACATGAGGCATCTAGAGGAGCCAGAGTAGTGCTTCCACAAGATAAATATGAAGAGGTCTTCGGAGAGAAGAAATAAAAATATTTAAAAATTTTTCTGAGCCAGCTATTAATAAGATAGAGAATGATTTCTTATAGAATCAAAGGATATAAAACTATGAGAAGCTCGGCAAGACTTGCATTAGCAAGATCATTAGTAGAAATCAATAAAACAATGATCGAGCTTAAAATACTTAGAGAGAGAGGATTAAGACTTTTAACAATAAACCCGGAGAGAAAAAATCTTGAGTCAGACAAAGTGAGAAACTTGATCAGCCTCATAGACAATTATTTGAATAGATTAGAGGCGTTGTCTGAGAGGATAAAGACGTTATCAGAGATTATGGACGTGAGAGATCTTAGAGAAATAGTTAATGATCTTGCCATATTATCAGATGAGATTTCCAAGAAAATCTCGTCAGACAGGAATTATATAGACAACGCAGTGAAAGTATTAAAAGAGTTAGAGAGAGATCTTATGTATTAAAAACAAGATCTAAATTGAATGACCTAGCTGAAAATTTCACATCATGCATAAAGAAAGATCTGTTTCTTTGATGAATTCTCTCATTCGATACTTCTTTTCTCATTTAACATATACGACTTTAAATTATTACGATTCATTAATGAATAATTATTTCCCGACCTTTAGAAAATCCTTTGTAATAAGACCTGTGGCTTATAAAAAGAGAAGAAAGACGAGAATTTCATATTTTCCTAAAAGATCAGTTTTTGTAAGAATTTTCGGTTTTATTGATAAATTTTTAATAAAAATATAAAATAAGGGTCCGTAGGTGGTAAAATTTATTAAAACAAAAATAGTTCTGACCACATTGATAGCGGGATTATTTATACTCAACATATTGTTGATCTCGGATACGTATGCGCAGAATGGTGTTGAATATACTAGACTTAGATATAGACCTCTAATTGGTGGCATCCAGATTGAGATATGGTATCAATCCTCGCTTTGGAGCCTTTGTACATTAGGTTATATTGTGAAAGAGGTTTATTCAGGTCGTGTCGGAATTATAACAGCTGGTCACTGCTCATATCTTTATTTAAGCGGAGATATTTATCAGCCTGAGCGTGATCCTAATAACTATAATTATATAGGAGGACCTAGCTATATCTCTCAGCCACAGTATGATTTTATGTTTATCCCATATTCAGATTCAGCTCCAAAAATACTCTTTTATAATCAATACACTGGACAAGCATATCAAATATATGTGAATAAGGTGATGTGGTTTAGTGAAGTTAAATATTTCACTGATAGAGGTGCAAAGCTTCTAACATATAAGACTGGGAGAACCACTGGAACCACACAAGGTTATATTTATTATGCCGAAGAGTATTGTCCTGGCTACAGATATAACTACTGTCTTTATGCCAATTTGTACTCAGATAAAGGCGACAGTGGCTCTCCAGCATATTTCTGGAGTTATATAGAAGGTGTAGGAGGTTATATAGAATTATATAGACATGTAGTTTATAATAATACAAAAAGCTCTTTCACGTTAATTCTAAGCCCCGA
The DNA here is from genome assembly GCA_009903825.1 of Desulfurococcales archaeon. GTDB lineage: Archaea > Thermoproteota > Thermoprotei_A > Sulfolobales > AG1 > WYEN01. Next base: position 23,546 of record WYEN01000107.1, on the reverse strand, counting down.
TGTTGTGCTCTCAGGAGGTTATAAACCTTTGACAGGGTGATGAGATGTATGAGATCTTCTGTTAACCTTATGATTATTGTTTTTATGCTCCTGGCTCTATCTCTGATTAGCAACATATACATAGTCAATGGATCTAGTGAAGATCTTGACAAGATCAATGTTAAGGCCTCTGAGAGCTATTTCATAGGTCCTGAGTATATTGAGAAATATGTGTATGGAAACGCATCTATATATGTGGTTTATCTCACTCCTAAAATTCTTTATGTATACAGAAACGTCTATCTAATACCTGATCAGACCCATTATTATTATGTAAAACTTCTTCAAGATATTAGAGAGAGGTTGGTGCCCTCATATATATTTGAACAGAGAGCTGAGATCGTTAGACAGAAGTTGTTTGAGAGAGACATTAAAGTTGATGACATAGAGTCTAGAGATGAATATATAAATGTCTCATCACAGCATATAATCGTTGTTGAGAAAAGGTTTATATACATAGATCTTTCTAATAAACCTATAGAAGTCATTGTCAGAGTTGTTGGAGAAGTATTTAAAGATATCAATGCTTCAATAGTGATCTATGACACGAGACTTTTGAGGCTTAGAATGATCTATGACACTGAGAAAGGATCTTTAATTCTCGGATATAAAGATAGGCCAGAGAATAGAATTCCTGGATATGATAAAATGGTTAATGAGACAGGCACAGTCGCAACAAGACTTCTTACAGTTCTTGAAAATGATTTTAAATCCAGAGGCTGTAAAATAGTTGGCAGCGGCTTATTTGGCGTGAGCGCATCACCTATCGGAAGAGGATGGCCTACTCTGGGACACATATGGCTTAACACAACATATGACAAATGCTCAGATGTGGTGAAGACATATGTTAGAGGTATAGTAGATGTGGTTAGAAAATACATACCAGAGGATGTGCCGTTATTATACTATCTAGGCGAGAACATGTTTGAGACTGAGCCTGCAGTATTGATCATGAGAAATGATACTACAACAATTATTAGTGAAACAGGCGGTGCTCAAGAGATTTATAAAAGATATGATGAAAAAATAATATTGATGATTCTTGTGATATCTCTAGCTCTAGTCATAATTTTGATAATGAGAATATTAAGGTCTAGAATATAAAGATCGTCGTCTTAGATTTGAATTAGATAAAAATATTTCTATGGATTGACTCCTCTCCCGCCTTCGGGAGCTAGTGCTCCCTTCGGAGCGGATCATTGGTTCCCCTCATCTATTCGGGTTTACATCTGTCATTTGGGGGGCAGTCGGGGTGGCCAGAGATCCCCCAATTAAAATAAAACGATAAAAACTTGTAAACTTTTCTGTCCATCCCCGCCCTAAAGGACGAGGCTTTCAGTTGTAAAGTTTTTTTGCTGGTAAAAACGTTTTTATAAGTATTTTCATAACAATATCTCTGAGAGAGATATAGATTGATAAAATATGCTATAATACCTCTGGGAGGTCTAGGGACTAGACTTTATCCTCTTACTGTAGAGACTTCTAAGGCTATGATAAGATTTCTTAATAGACCTCTTATAGAGTTTATAATATACAGACTGGCTTCACAAGGCGTCAGAGAGATCTATCTAGGGGTCAGCGGCTATGTGAATTATAGAAATGTCTATGATTATCTAGGCGAGGGATATAGATTATCTTCTAAATATAATCTTCCTAATAGTTTCAGAGTGAGATATCAGCCTCTTGAAGATAGCGTTGGAAACGCTGATTCTGTGAGAATAATAATGGAGTATTATGATATAACTGATCCTGTCATAGTGGTTCAGGCAGACACTGTTTTTGATATGAACATATATGATCTATGGAGTTTTCATATTAAAAATAATGCTTTTATGACTATAGTTCTTAAATCAATTGATGATCCAGAGGAGCTTAAAGATTTTGGAGTGGCTTTAATAGATCCTGACATGAGGATAAGAGGATTTGTTGAGAAACCTAGAAATATTGAGGAGGTGGGCAGCAGACTTGTCAACACAGGGATCTATCTATTGTCAGAAGAGTTTAGATCCTTCATAACCTCCTCAGAAGTTCTTGAGATGAGAAAGAAAGGTCTCATGGACTTTGGAAGAGATATTATTCCTAAACTAATTAGAGAGGGGAGGAGAGTATATGGATATGATAAGATAGACTATTGGTTTGATGTAGGAACTCCAAAAAGATATCTTGAGGCTGTCATGTATCTTCTGAGAAAACTTTCTCCAGAAGAATTAGATGTTTCAGAATATTGGAATAATATAAAGTTTCAAGGGAGAAGCTCAAGATCAAAAGCTCTTCACAAAGAGATAATATCAAAAGCTTCTCAGAAGAAGATTATTTTAGAAGGAGATGTTCTCATAGGAAGACATGTCTCTATAGGAGATTGGGTCAGGATAAGAGATGCTGTAATAGACAACTATACTATAGTAGAGGATGGAGCTGTGATCGAAGGATCTGTGGTTATGGATAGAAGCTTTGTTGGAAAAGGATCTACTATTATCAACAGCATAATAGGTAGACATGTGAAGATAGGTAGAAACGTCTTTATAGAAGGATCTATAATAGGTGATGATTGCATCATAGGAGATAACACAAAGATTATGAAAAGCAAGATATGGCCTCATAAAAATATTGATCCTATGGTCTCTATGGAGAACATGAGCATAAGATGATACCTACCCTATATTTAATTAATAGTTGTTATAACAAAAATTTTCTGAGGACAGTCGATGGTTAATAATCTTGTATTCATAATGGAGATGCATCAGCCGTATAGATTGAAGAAAGAGGATCTGATAAATATCTCTACAAGAGATCTTAGCGAATTATTTGATTACGAACTTGACAGCTATGTTTTAAATAGAGTTGCAGAAAGATCTTATGTTCCTGTGTTGAATATCATTAGAGAGCGGTTTGAAGAGATCTATGAGAGATACGGGAGAAAATTTTCTATAGGCATAAGCATGTCAGGAACATTAATTGAACAATTACTTGCACACAAGCCTGAGATAATAGATCTTTTGAAAGATCTTGTATCAAAAGATTTTATAGAGATCATTGTTGAGCCTTATTATCATAGTCTTGCGTCTGAGATCAGCAGAAGAGAGTTTGAGGAACAGATCATTAGAATGCGTGAGAAAATAAGAGAACTGTTTAATAAAGAGCCTGTGGGATACATAAATACTGAGCTGATCTATAGAGATGAGATAGGCTGTTGGCTGAAAGATCTTGGGGCTGGATATACAATTATTGAAGGTGTCGAGAGACATCTCGGTGGAGAAGTGTCGAATCTATATGTGAACAGCTGTGATCTCCCTATATTAGCTAGACATTATAGATTAAGTGATGATATAGCATTTAGATTCTCTATGAAGACATGGGATCAATATCCTCTCACAGCTTACAAATATGCTGAATGGATCAGAAGATCTCCTGGAGATTTTGTTGTCGTATATATAGATTTTGAGACATTTGGCGAGCATCATCCTAGAGAGACTGGCATCTTAGATTTTCTCTCTTATCTACCTATAGAGCTGGCTTCCAGAGGTGTCGACATGATCTCTCCATCAAATATTTTATCCAAGCTCAAACCTGTTGGAAAAATAGTTATTGATGAACCTATAAGCTGGGCTGATGAAAGAAAAGATCTTTCGGCATGGTTAGGAAATGATCTTCAGAAGACGGCTTTCGAGCTTTATAAATGGGCCGGATCTCTAGTTGATACGTCAGACGAGTTTTTAAAAGAATACTGGAGACTGCTAGGTGAGGCAGATCATTTTCATTACATGTATTATGAGCCTGGATCTAGCTTTTTAGTTCATGACTACTTCTCATATCATGATGATCCTAGGAAAGCATTTCTCTCGTATATGAAGGCTTTGACAATATTTGTATCAGTTGCTAGAGAGAGGGTTAAAAGAAGGAAAAGATAAGAGATAGTAGAGGTGTTCATCATCTGGGCACCTCCTCATATTGAAAAAGTTTGGATCACAACTTTTGAGCTGGAAGATCTTGCTCGTCTAGGAGGTCTGGGGAGCGCTGTCAGAAGACATATAGATATTCTTATTAGAAGAGGTTTTAAAATAAGAGTTTTCATGCCTTCTCACGGAAGACATTTTTCAGATGAGATTCTCAAAAGATTTTCTCTAAGATTTGTTGAAGACTTCAAATGTTGTGGCGTTAGAAAAGGAGTTGATGGAAGAGATTATCCTTACTGTATAGGAGCTTACGAAGGATCTTTTGGAGAAGTCTATGTCACACTTTTCATAGGATTAGATAGAGAGACAGGCATGATCTTAGACACATGGGATATATATAGTAATCTGCCTGAGAAAGTCTCTCTAATGATCAGAGGTTTAAAATGTTGGCTTGAACACACTGATGAAAGACCAGATCTTTTGATAGGTCACGACTGGCATGGAGGTCTTGCAGTATCTTTTCTAAGGATCATGTTTGAGAAAGAAGGTTTGTCAATACCATTTCTCTATTTTATTCATCTCATCTCAGGACCCTCATTTCCTTATCATTATATATCTTCAGAATGGACAGGTTTTCCACTTGAGAATATTCGTGTTTGGAGAGGTTGGAGACATGAATATGTTAATATAAAAGATCTTTGGGATAAATATTATGGAAACACAGATCTTTTCAATATAGATGTTGCCGACGCAGTTGCCACAGTAAGCTACGGATACTCTAAAGAGATCATAGGTAGAGTAGGTGAGTGGGCTGTTCCTAAGACGTGTGTAGTTTATAACGCCACTGATTGGAACATTGATGATGTGAAAAAATTTCTAAGAGCCAGATACGGCTCTGACGATAGATGTGAGATACGATGGAGATTGTATAAAGATATGATCAGATATGCGAATCCTTGTATAGGTCATATAGAGCCTGGAGGATTTCTAATTATATCTGGAGGAAGAATATCAGGACAGAAAGGTTTTGATATATTAATAAGATCTTTAGAACATCTTGATCATAGGTTTAAAATATTGATCCTTGGATTAAGAGTGGGAGATGTAGGCTATGAAAATTATCTTCGAGAACTAGCCTCAAAATATTTTGGAAGAATACTTGTGACATGCAACAATATTGACAAGATAATTTATCAATCTTTCAATTATGTTGCTAATGTAGTTGTTGTACCATCTAGATACGAGCCTTTTGGACTAGCCTCTGTAGAGGCTCAGGCGGTAGGAACTCCAGTGGTTCTCTCGAGAATACCAGGTCTTTCAGAGACCGCGAAGGATGTCAGACTAGATCCTGAGGGGACGGCAGTATTTTTCACACCAGAAGATCCTATGGATCTTGCGATAAGTCTGAAGTCTCTTGCCTTGATAACTGAGGCTATTGATTGTAAAGATCATAGCTTAATTAATGAGATCCCTGATCCTCTTCTTAGAAATATCGCCTCGTATAATATATGGCATATATCAAAGATCCGTGAGAACTGTGTCTCTTTTGTAGACAGAAACTTTAGAGATAAAAATACTGAGAACATGTTATTAGAATGTATTGAAAAAAGTAGAGTATACTCTTACTACAGATCATTAATATAAAGATCTTATTTTCTTCTGCCTAATATATACAGAGTCAGAGAAATAGCCAACGAGGCTATGGAGAGCCCTATAGAGATCATCACATAACTTCTTAAATTATCAATTGAGCTTCTTAAACTATTGATCTCATCTGACAGAAGAGCTGTCAAAGCAGATAGATTCTCTGATCTTATCTTCACATCATTAATCTTCTGATCATACTCAGAAACTTTTGTATTGATAGCGTCTAATCTATTTGTGACGTTACTAATAAAAACATTAAGATCTCTACTTACATTACCGATCTGTTCTATGAGAAGCTCTGTTGACCTGTCTATCTTATTATTTAATACGTTAAGAAAAGATAGCTCTCCCATATATCCTGTGGCCCATAAAACAATGTTTCTAACAAAGATCGGTCCGTTAAATATTGTGTTGTCATATCTGCCTATTATCATAGGAGAGGATCCTCCTATAAGAGGTGCTCCAGACAATATTATTGTTGATGAGACATTTCTTATTTTAAGTATCTCGGCAGCTGTGACAACAAAACTTCCTTTACTACTCTGGTTGTAATATGAAGAAGATGCTCCAGGATAAATCTCGTTCACCTCGGCATCTGAAGATGTAACTGTGATAATCTTCACATTTGCAAGCTCTTTTGTTATAGAGATATATTTTGTCTCGCTCAGATTTCTCCATATAACTGGGCTCGGCCTATACATAAGTATCTTGTCTACTCCATATCTTACAAACTCTATATCTGATGAAGGAGATGGATAGACGATCATTTTAAGAGGATCCCCTACATTATTAACAGGATCTTTTATAGACACGTTGTCAAGTGATAGACCGCTGCCTAAATATGTTAATAATCTGTTTATAACATCTATAGCATCAATATTATTTCTTGAATATGTTGATAGACTTATCCATATAGCTCTTCCCTCTTCAACAAATCTTCTTAATTTATCTATCTCACCTTGTGTAAATCTAGCGTCAGAGGAGACTGAAGGTATAATGATCATGTCTATATCAAGATCCTCTAATTTGACGCTGGATCCTCTGGCGTCTGTCATGTTATCTAAAGATCCGTAGAATATTGTTGCAAAATTTCTTGTGAAGAAATCTAGTGAGGAGGTTGCTGATATATCTTTCAATAGTATATATATCTCTCCATCGTATAACTGTCTCACTAATATGTTTATGCCTGAGAAATCATTTGTTCGAGTAAGATCTATGAGAACTTTATAGCTTTTAACGTTTTCAGCATATGTGGCTGTCCATGTCAAGAGGTTTATTAAAAGAAGTAGCGTCAAGATCATTGGTAAAATAGATCTTTTCATCATTTAGACACCTTCATAGATTAAACGACTCAAAATATAAGCATGTCTTCAAAATTTTATCTGTTTCACACCATTATTTTATAGGTGTGTAGAAGTGGATATCAGAAGAAAAAGACTTAAGATATTAGTTGATGTATGGGGTCAGCTACTTGATAATAAAAAGATCTCTTCTCGTGAAGACATAATATCTATTTTAAAAAGAGAATATGAGAGAAACGGGACAGAGCCTTTCAGAGGAGTTGCAAAGCCTCAAGATCTTTATGAAAAAGATCTTATAACATTATATCTTGTAGGTGTATACGGTCTGGGAATAGCTGATGAAGCTCGTGATATAATAGATAAATTTTTAGAGCCTGAGAAGCTGTATGAGAAGGCTTCTGAGATACTTATAAACACAAACGATCCTGAGGCTACGAGAAAAGAGATCATAAATTTATTCAATAGATCTCCTGACTCATCTATTTTATCAAAAATATTTAGAGTAGAGATTTTGAAACATTATTTTGGTTTCGTGACTGAAGATAGAATGAGTCGTCTCTTGATCAACATGTTAAAAGCTTTTCCAGAGGAGGAGGCTACTGTGAGAAGATTATCAAAATTTTATATAGCATATAAAGTAGGCCTTGCGATCTTAAATAACGAGATAAGAGACTGGACTACTAAAGAGATCTATAAACAGGCGATCGCTGTAGAGTTGAAAGGCATAAAAGGGATCCCAGACGATGATTATATCGCGAAAATACTTTCATCAATATTTGGTGTGAAGAAAGAGAAGTATATGAATATTCTAAGGATGAGTATAAGAGAAGCTTAAAAACATTTGTCATAAGAATATGAAGGTGCAGATTATGATAAAGACTGATCTGGAGAAAAAATATCTTGTGAAAAAAGGTGGAGAGAAGTTTCTAGTAGAGATCAGAAGAACAAATGATGGGAGAATGGTTGTAGTCGTTGAGAAGAGACTTAAACATATCTTCACAAAAAATGACGAGGAGATGGAGTGGGAACAGGATGCTAAGAATGCTGAGGAGATAGAATATGAGAAACTTCCTGAAGAGGTGCGGAGAACATTATCAAAGATGTTAACAAGATAATAATAAGTAGAAAAATTATTAACGAGATCACTTCAAGATCAGATCTTGATAAAGAGTCTTGCGGTTTTCTAGCGGGAGATCTTGATAAAAATCATGTGATTATAAAAGAATATTTCTTTGTAAAAAACATCTCAAGATCTTCATATGAGTTTATAATGGATCCTTATGATATGTTGAGAGTTATTAAAGAGATTGAGAGTAGAGGAATGAAGATCGTAGGATTATTTCATACTCATTTAGGACATCATCCGAATCCAAGCTACAAAGATCTTGAGGGCATGAGAAGCTGGCCTATTCCATGGCTTATCATAGATAAATTCTCAGGAGAGTATAGAGCATGGATCAAAAGTGATGATAAGTTAAAATCTATCGAGATAGAAGTTGTTGACTAATAGATCAAGGGTCGGAGGCGTGTAGAGATGAAAACTAGAATAAAAATAGTTGTCACTGATGTTGATGGAACATTAACTGAGAATCCTGATACATATAAAATCTCTTTAGAGGCTATCTCTATTATAAGATCTTTAGAATTAAATGGGATCAAAACGATTCTTGCGAGTGGAAATACTATACCGATGATAATAGGCTTAGCGAGATACATAGGAGCTTCAGGAGGTGTAGTTGGCGAGAATGGAGGTGCGATCTTCTATAGAGATAGAGTAGAGTGGCTTTGTAATGATCAGATTTCTCAAGAGCTTGAGTATATTGAAAAGATCTTGTCTAAAGAGTTTGAGAATTATATTGTGAGAAGCTGGCAGAATGATTTCATGAGATGTAGTAAAGCGTTTAGATCTAGGGGTAGAGAAGATCATAAGAAGATAATTGTTGAAATAAAAGATCTGTTGAGAAAGAAGGGATTTGATAATTATCACATATCTAGTAGTAGAGTAGCCATACATATAAATCCTTTGGGAAGTCTCAAATCAGATGCTGTAGAAAAGATCTTGAGATATCATGATGTCTCGTGGGAGGAGGTTCTGGCGATAGGAGACTCTGAGAATGATATAGACATGATCATGAGGGCTGGATTAGGATGTCTTGTGAAGAATGCTCCTGATGATCTTAAGAGAGGAATTAGTTGTATAGCTGAGAAAGATGCTGGAGAAGGATTCTCAGAGATCATTAGAAGATATATAGGGATCTAATGAAGATCTTGAGAAGAATTATTTCTCCGCGAAAAATAAAAGATCTTTTTCTTCACCAACTCTTCTTCTAGAGATATTTTTCCAATACTCGTCAGCAGTCACACATCTTATATTGGCTTCTGAACAATATTTCATTAATATATTAATTAGATTATTCCACCATTTAAGATAGTCCTTGCTAAGAATCTTTTTAATAACGCTCTGATCAAAATATTTTCTCATCATATCTATAGATCCAACGTGAGATCTGAAGTAGTCAAAAATTATTTCGCTACCAGTCTCTCTCGCAAGATCTAATATTCTCATAAGATCATTTATATCATCATTCACATCTGGTATTATAGGGCCTACAAATATCCATGTTGAAATCTTCTTCTCAGAAAGTCTTTTTAATGCATACATAAGAGATTCTGCCCCAGGCGTCCAAGGCTCTATAAATCTTTTCTTCGTCTCATCTAATGTTGTTATTGTAAAACCTACCTCAACCAGATCTTTATATCTCTCAAGAATATCAAGGTCTCTGAGTACCAGTGGAGATTTTGTCTGTATTGATACTCTGAATCTGTTTTCTAAAAGTATTTCTAATGATCTTCTCGTGATATTATATTTATACTCAATAGACTGATAAGGATCTGTTATTGTCGAGATGCCCACCACGCCTCTTCTATAGATCTTGACTTCTTTTCTCAAGATCTCTGGAAGATTTATCTTCACATAAACAATCTCCCCCCATCTTCTCGCAGGATCTCCTTTTGTGAAATCTATTGCATAACAATATCTACATCCATGTAGACATCCTATATATGGATTGAGACTGTAATCATATTCTGGCAGACCAGATTTTGACAAAGCTTTTGATACTTTGATCTTTTTTACAACAATATTTCTCATGACGGAAGTCATCTCTTTAGATAATCATCTAATCTTCTGCCTAGAAGAAGTCTTGCTACATAAGATCTTTTGAGCCATCTCTCTAAAGGTACTCTAAGGATGTTCTTTACGTAGTCGAGAGCCTCCTCTATGCTGTCCGTCTCAAAAGGTTTTTCAGACAACATTTTTCTAATATTTTCTCTAACAAACCATACGCCGACAGGTATATTGAAACCTGGATAGATCTCTCTCCAAAGTATTGCGGATGCCTGTCTCCTCCACGTATAAAGTCTCTCTGCAACAGCCAGTCTTGAGGCGTAGTAGCATCCTCCTATAGAGGGGTAGTCGTCTCTTCCTGAGAATCCTTCGTAGTCTAACTCTATCTCAGCCTCAGATCCCCACGGGTTCCATGTGGATCCTGGGAACCACGCCTCTCCCCATTCAAACATCCATTTTGTTGGAGCAAGTATTGCTATAAAAAGATTTCTATGAATTTCTCTTATGAATACTTTGAATCTATCTATGACAGGCATCTCTTTAACGCTTCTCAACAGATGATCTGACAGGATGCTGTCAACAGCTGTTATAGCCCATCTTGTGGGAACGATCTTTCTGTTTCTTCTCATGCCTAATGCTCCTACGCTTAAAACTCTTGAGATGCTATTCACGTCAACCCCTGAACTATAGAGATATATGATGGCCTCTCTACTTCTAAGATCATGATCGTAATATACTTTCTCAATATATCTGTTGCTCTTCGGATTAGATTCTATAAAGATCTTCTTAAGAGGAGACCAGGGGCCCAGAGGAGGAATCTCCTCAGATAAGACTCCTCCTCTGGGAGGTCTCTCAAGTCTCATATAGATATTAACAGGTTTTTCTGATATGCTCATCTCATGTATTTTCATTAATGTCTCGTCAGGATCTGAAGCTTTTTTGACATTAATTTTGATGCCTCCTCTGATCAATGATAATCTTAAGCTTAGAAACTCTTCTAGGCTGAGCTCAATCCATTTATCAGATCTCTCATAATATGATGTGTCTCCATATAATGGTGGTGAAGATGGATACATCATTACATTTGGATAACCTATTCTTCCTACGAAAACAGTCGGAGGCGAAGATCCTTTTATCTCTTCTCTGAGAATATTTTCTGAGACAATATTTCTTTTAAAACTCTCTACTAGTATGGGGCAATAGCCTAGGCCGCATAAATATCTTGATCCTCTGCATCTCACACATAGTTCTGAAGGGATCTTCACTATAGACCTCTTCTCCATAAGATATATCTCTTTATAAAAGATTTATACAATAAGTATCTTTCTCACGCGACGCTCATGATCATAATCATTAGAACGATAAGTATTAGATATATTATTGATGAGCCAAGATCCTTTTTATATATAGAATGTGCTAATGATAATAATGCTCCTGTCATAGGGAGAAGAAGAAGAATTAATATTCCTATCACAGAGAATATCAAAGGATCTTTCTCATTAATCATTTTAATTATCATGTTGAGGCTTACCTGATCCACTCTCTCCACACTCCTAAGGTCGAAACTTCTCAGCTTCTCATAATTAATCAACACTACTGAGGCGAGCCCTATTAAAAGCGATATCAAAGATATTAAAAGACCATATCTATAGATCTCTGTGATATAATATGTTTTTATTCTCATAATCCCAGTCCTTGAAGTATCATTCTTATACTTAGAATGAATAATATTATGTCAAAGAATATTCTTATATATCTAGATCTTATTTTGTTGAATATTGTTGAGCCAACATATGATCCTAATATTATCCCCGGGATCAACACGCTTGCTATCAACGGATCTAAGAATCCTCTTCTCCAATACATGACGCTTCCAACAGATCCTGCGAAACCTATTATGAATAAACTTGTTGCCACACTTACTTTCACAGGGGTTTTCATAATGTCTCTCAGAGCGATCACATTAACAGCTCCGCCTCCTATTCCAAGTAGTCCAGCTATAAAGCCGCTCAAGATCATCATTGGCACAGCATATACATAGTTATACGCTTTGTATCTTATGATCTTTTTCTCGGCTGCATCATAATACTCTCCTTCAAATATTAATTTGTCAAAAGATGAAATATTTAGATCATGAGAAGCTCTCTTAAGAAAATTTTCAAATGGTTTTCTCAGATAATTTAATAAGGTCATGAGTATGAGAAATGACCCAAATGTTATTAATATGATCTTTGGGCTTATGCTGAGATTAGTATCTACGCCTATCACGACGCCTATTAAAGTAGGTATCATTAGATAGATCCCGATCCCTAGATTAGTAATTTTCTCTCTAATATATCTTATACTTCCATTGACACTTGTCGCCACGGTAGCTGAAAAAGATGTCGCTATAGAAAGCCTCACAGGCATCTCGAAGACTGAGGTCATTATAGGAGTAGATATAGATGCTCCTCCGAGACCTGTTATCACCCCTATGAATCCTCCGAGAAAACCCGATACAAAGACGCCCAAGACAGCATCAAAAAGATTCATTCTAGCAGGTCCTCTATAAACAATTAGCTATAGGATATATAAGATTAGCATAATGGTAGCGGGGCGAGGATTTGAACCTCGGACCTCGGGGTTATGAGCCCCGCGGGCTACCTGGCTGCCCTACCCCGCTGCTTTGCCCCGCCATATATTATAATTATTGTATAGGCTATTAAAGATTTTATGGAAGCTCTATCTCCACTATGTATCTAGATCCTTCTATAATTTTCAGTCTGAGACTTTTTATTTCTCCTCTGATCTTTTCATATATCTCTCTTGCTATTATATAGGCTATGTTCTCTATAGTGGCGTTTCCACTGATTTTTACTAATGATCCTCTCATCATCTCTGGAACAGTTTTCTCATCAAAGTCTTCTGGAACAAAAATTTTTCTATCATATTTATCAAGAACTTCTCTAACGATCTTCTCGAGCCTCCTAAGATCTATTATGAAGCCTCTCTCATTAACTTCTCCCTCAACATATGTCTCTACGAAATATGTGTGTCCATGAGGGATCTCATCATTTTTCTCAAAATATTTTGTTGAATGTATAAGACTTATCTCAAAACCTTTTACTCCCACAAGGATTTTCATAGGATCCCTAGAAATTTTTTCAACAACATTATTATCTGTTTTATATCAAATATTATCGGTGGATTATGAGTCTTGCGAAGATATTAGAGGAAGAGCTTTTATCAGAAGATCTTGTGAAGATCAGTAGAAGCGAGATTATTGATCTAATCAATAATCATGTTAAGATGCTTATATGGTGTGCCAGACAAGATGATCTGAGAGATGTATGTAGAGAGTATCTCAATGTGACTAGAAGAACATTAAGATCTCTCGCAATGATAAGATTTATAAAAGCTATTCAAGAAGGTGAGGACGGCGGAGATGAGTCTCTTCAGATCCTTAATTATCTTAGAGATAGCTACATGAGATATCTATATAACATTCCTATAGATCCTATGGATAGAGTTCCTGTGAAAATAAATGTTGAGATAAGATTTAGAGACAGAAGATTCTTAAGCGACAGAGTTTATCTGTTGCCAATAGATCTTGCCGTAAGACTTGTCATAAGCGGTTTAGCACAATTCATAGAGTTAAAAGATCTTATTTGACGACTAGATATCTAGAGTATATGTCTGGAAACATTTTCCATCCATGTTCATATACTCCTAGTACACCTCTTAGACATTCTCTCTCAGTAAATCTCTTTACATCATCAGATTGTATATTGGGTGCGTAGAAAGCTATTGGCACAGGATCATCTGTGTGAGCTTTTTTACTAGGAGGTGTCGCATGATCAGCTGTCACTAATATGGCGACTTCCCCAGAGATCTTTTCTAACAAAGGTCTTATAAAATATCTGTCGATTTCTTCAATTCTCTTCTTCTTAAGATCATGATTTCCATCGTGGCCAGGCTCGTCAGGACCTTTCAAATGGATATACACTATGTCGTTCTCTTTTAAAGCTTTAATAGTTTTATCAAGTCTATCTCTATAATTCTCCACAGGATCTTCTATAAACTCCATTTCTATAGTCTCTGCACCAAATATTCTTCCAAGACCGATCTCTACAGGCATCTCAGCTAAAACAGCGAATCTACATTTATATCTCTCTGAAAGAGGCTGAGGTCTCGGGATTCTCCCTCCAGCATCTCTAAGCAATATCGCGTTTGCCGGCGGAAGTCCTTTCTCAACTCTGGACCTGTTTATATGATGAGCTTTTAAAATCTCTATAGCTTTTCTCACAAATATATTGGCAAGCTCCGCCGTTGCCCTGGCCTCTTCTGTATCTTCAAGAGGCTTTATCTCTCTAAGATAAGGATCAAAACTTTGAGATGCAACGCTTACAAGTCCTCTCCTCTCATATGCAGGATCATTGTTAGAGACCATTGGAGAAAGAATCCTCTCACTGCTACCAATGATCACAACAGCTCTATGACCTATAGATGCTCTGACCTTAGCATAGCCTCCGTATAAGCCTAGATCCATGTTATCTAGAGACTCAGCAAGAGCTCTGGCCTCTTCTCTCGAGAGACTTCTCCCAACTCTTCTATCAATGATCCTCATAGAGACAGGGTCTATAGTAGCAAAATTAGCTCTAAAAGCTATCTCACGACCCTCCTCAAGTCTCATACCAATGCCCACAGCCTCTATAGGACCTCTCCCAGTATAGACTTCATGAGGATCATAGCCAAACAATGAGATGACAGCCTCATCACTCTCAGGAGCAACTCCTCTACTAATAACATACATAGCACCACATACCCCATTCTCAGCAATATAATCCAGACCAGGCTTCTCAGCAACCTCAAGACTAGTAACAGGATCAGAGAGACTGTCCGCAGCACCATCTAAAACAATAAATAACAATTTATATCTCAAAACCATCATCAAACACCTTCTCAAAATTTTATGAGATGAAATAAAAAGATAAAAATAAAACTCAGAATCATATGTTAATACAGAGAAATGTATAGGCTCATGACAGCAACAAAAAGTGTTCATAAGAAAATTCATAACATAATATTAAAAAAATCGGCCGACCCCTAACATACTTCATCAGATCAAAGCATAAATAAAAGAGAAAGAATATTATACATGGCCCGCCGGGCACTGATATAAAGATCATAACTATATATCAATGATTGATATAACATATAGATATGTCGCGACAGGATCTGTGCGGGGGTCTCCTCCGTACAGATCCTGCCGTGGCATATCTATATGTTATATCAATCATTGATATATAGTTATGATCTTTATATCAGTGCCCGGCGGGCCTTTTTTATTTTTATAACACTGGTTTATCAAGAGGTTTTATTTCTGTTTTCCCCATTAACTCTGTGATCAGTCTTTCTTCGATGAAGTCTATAATATCCTTTAGATATGAAGGATCTATCTCAGAGCTTTTGATATTTTTAGATACTCGTATTCTCATGATATATCCTATAGGAGTCTTCTCGAATATAAATATTATATCTATGATCTCTCCTTTTTCTCCATAAAATGTTATTTTAAGAGGCTCTCCTACTACTCTAGTTATTATCATAGATCCTCTGAAAACTATATTTCTCCAACGTATTTCCACGTTTCTGATCTCTGTTGTTCCGTTTCTTTTTATAATCTTCTCGTATGATGATACTAGAATAGAAGGATCTTCTGTAATCCTATGGATCAATGCTTCGAGATTAGAGATCTTATATTTTCGTTCATAATATTGTGCCAAGGTCACATATCACCTTCACGAATAAATATCCCAAGATCATTATACATAGGATCCTATTAAATCTAGTATACAAATTTTTCTTTATATTTTTATTAATGATATTATTTTATGTTAATATTTTTATTGTCTAACTATCTTCTGATTTAAATCTATGATATTGCTTAGATTCATAAGATTTAATAGTTCCTGTGTTTCTCATAATTAAGATGAGAAATGAGTATTTCTGCTGTAAAGATCAGACTTGTGGGAATTGTTCAGGGAGTTGGTTTCAGACCTTTTGTATATAGACTTGCCACTAGACTAGGTTTGAGAGGATATGTTGTTAATAGAGGAGGTGCTGAGGTAGAGATCTTTGTTGAAGGAGATGATGATAAGATCAATAGATTTATGATGCTTCTTGAGAGAGAGAAGCCTCCTCCAGCATTATTCGAAGAGATTTTTATCGAAAGATCTTCTCCATTAAATCTTAGAGATTTTAGAATATTAAAAAGCGTCTATGACAGATCTAGGAGAAGCATGATCCCTCCAGATGTTGCTATATGTGAAGAGTGTACTAGAGAGATAAAAGATCCTTCCTCAAGATTCTATAGATACTACTGGAACAGCTGTGCATGGTGTGGACCCAGGTTCTCAATGATCTATAGGACGCCGTATGATAGAGAGAATACCTCAATGAGAAAATATCTATTATGCGAGAAATGTAGACATGATTATGAGGATCCTGATAATATACGTAGATTTCATGCTGAAGGGATCAGCTGTCCGATATGTGGCGTCAGAACATATCTATATGATAACAGAGGAAGAAAAATAGATCTTAGAGAAGATCTTGTTAACTTCATTTCAAAAGAGATCTTAAAAGGATCAATTGTAGCGATAAAAGAAGCGGGAGGATATCATATAGCGGCCTTGGCATCTAGAGAAGATCTTTGTGGAGAAGTTTTTAAAATAGATCTTTCAGAGTATAGAGGACCCTATATGACCCCTCCCCGCCCTTAAGGGCGAGGTTTCGAATCTCTGGGTCTCGGGTGTTAGCCCTCTGGAGGGGGTTAATGATTTTATGTCGTTATGTGCTCATGTGGCTGCCTACTCCGCACCCCGAAGAGACTTAGGAGCAACCGCATCTATAGACTCATCAGCATCATGATGATTAGAACAAGAAGAATTATAAATTTTTCTGTTCATCCCCGCTCTGAAGGGCGAGGCTTGTACTTGTTTTGTCAAAAGTCCTCATAATCTAAGTATAAAAGACGTGATCGATATTTTAAAAACTTTAGATGAGAGATATCCTGAGAAGATTCTTGTCATAGGAATAGATATAAAAGATCTTTATACGTTATCAGATAAATTATCAGATAATTTAGAGAGAAAACTGAATTATATATCTAAAAAGATCCTTGAGATCATAGATGATGAAATAAAAATCTAATAACTCTCTTCTTCAGAGATGAATTCTTCTTCAGAAGTTTCTGACGTTTCTAAAAGTTCTTCAGCAACTTTCTTTTTATAAGATCTTTTGCTGAGCTCTTCAAATATTCTTTTTATATCTAAGATCTCTCTCGAAGGATCTTTTATGTAATCAGAGAAATATATTCTCATGACACCTCCGCTGATCTCTATGTTACTAAATTCAATACCTTCTTCACTTATTCTATTTGCAAGCTCTTGACATAATGAGCCGCATTTTATTACGAAACTTTTCTTCATCTCTGTCTTCCTCTCAACTCACTATATTTATATAGATAATGTGTTATAGGTTTTCTCTCTTCTGAATATCCACAGCTTGGGCATACAAGTTTTTCTTTTAATCTTCCCATTATAGAGCCACATCTGGGGCATAAAGACACTGTTATACTAGCTTTGGGACTTCTAAGACTTAGAAAGAAAGGTTGTGTTCTCGAGACTATTTTAACATATAATATGTCTCCTACTCTAATCATCTCATCAACAGATCTAAGTCTTCTCTCACTAGGTATATGAGACACATGTAGTATTCCAAAGATGTTGTTTCTATATATATTCACAAGATCAAAGCCTAACACTCTTGCAGTCGCTATATCTCCTCTAGTTCCTGTGACCAACACATATACAAATGCTCCTGGAACAAATTTTCTCAACTCTCTAAAAGGTGTTACAGATACTATTCTATCCCTCAGATCAACATGTTCAATACCTGCCACTGAGGATATTAAAAAACCGTTTCTTTCATAAACATTTTCTCCTGCAAAAAACTCTTCTACAACTCCTAAAATATCTCCTGGAGACACTATCTTTCTAATCTCCTGATCTATTTTTTCTCTCATGTTATGTCATAACTAAATTATTTTTAAGAAAATATTTTGTACATTAAGTAGATATATTAAAACATCTGATTTTTCAAGATACAATCATAGGATCTTTTTGAAAACATTTTATAAAAAGATCTTTATACAATTGTATAATAATGATTAATCATTTGATTAAAATTTATATAGTCTGCTAAGAAATTTTTCAAGGCGATTATTTTGACAAAGATCAAGGCGGGAGTGACTGGCTGGGGCTCTTATATACCTCCCTACAGGATCAAGGCTTCTGATATAGCATCTCTATGGGGCTTTGATCCTTATACTCCTAAGGCTATATGGATTGAAGAGAAGGCTGTGGCAGCATTAGATGAAGACACTATAACAATTGGTTGGAGAGCCTCTAAATATGCTCTTCAGAGAGCTGGCGTAAAGCCTGAGGAGATTGGAGCTGTTTTTGTGGGGACTGAGTCGAAGCCTTATAGTGTTAAGCCTTCTGCAACTGTCATAGCTGATGCTCTCGGGATCTCCCCTAAGAAACTTGCCTCAGATCTGGAGTTTGCATGTAGAGCTGCATCAGAGGCTATTAGAATAAGCATATCTCTGGTTAACACAGAGATGGCGAAATATACTTTGGTTGTCGGCGCTGATACTGCGCAAGCCTCTCCAGGTGATGTATTAGAGTTCACGGCTAGCAGTGGTGGAGTGGCGTTGGTCATAGGAGGATTAGATAATGCTGCAGCAGTCATCGAAGACTCATACACATATGTGACTGACACACCTGATTTCTGGAGAAGATCTCTTGCTCCATATCCTGAACATGGCGAAGCCTTCACAGGTGAGCCTGCATATTTCAATCATATTATAAATGCTGTGAAAGGGTTGTTCGAGGAGGGAGGTTATAAACCTAATGATTTTGATTACGCTGTTTTTCATCAGCCTAATGGAAAATTTCCACTACAGGTGGGCGCTAAATTAGGCTTTCCAAAAGAGAAGATTCTTCCGGGATTAGTCACTCCATATATAGGCAACACATACAATGGATCTGCGCTCATGGGTTTTGCTAAGATATTAGAAGAGGCTAAGCCAGGCTCGAGAATATTACTTGCACCATTTGGCAGTGGAGCAGGATCTGATGCGTACGCGATTGTAGTTACAGATCATGTTTTAGAGAAACGTGATAAAGCTCCTAAAGTTGTCGACATGATCAATAGAAAGATCTATATTGATTATGCGAGATATGCTAAGATGAGAGAAAAGATACTTAGATACAGAAGGTGAGTCTTATGAGAAGCTTCATAATATCATCATCTGCAGTAAAGATCGATAGATATTATGATAAAAATTTCAAAGAGCTGGCAATTGAGTCTATTAAAGATCTTGAGAAGAAGATCTCAGAGCCTCTAGAGCCTGAGGCTCTCATAATATCCTCAGTAGCTGTAGAACATCTAGATAGACAAAGTAATATGGCAGGGATCATAGCAGACTACTTAGGTCTGAGAAATATAAGAGTTTATAGGGTAGAGAGTGGCGAGGCATCAGGACTTGCGGCTGTTCAAATAGCTCATTCGCTTGTCTCGTCAAAAGCTGTTAAAAAAGCTCTTGTCATTGGTGTTGATAAATTATCTGATATGCCTAATGCGAAAATTGCTGAGTTATATTCATATTTGAAAGACAGCGACTACATACAGATCCATGGTGTAAGTCCTCTCTCTGAGGCAGCATTATTAGCGAAAATATATATGAAGACTTACGACTATTCTTATGAAGATCTTTTTATATGGCCTTTTACAATGCATCAAAACTCTCTAGATACTCCTCACGCACAGTTGAGATTCAAGATCTCTCCAGATTCATATAAAGAATCTCCGATCTTGGCGGAGCCTCTCAGATTATTAGATTCATATCCATTTGGCGACGGAGCATCAGCTCTTTACATAGTCTCTGAGGATGTGGCTGAAGAATATGATGTGAATGTATCTATAGAAGGTCTCTCGTCTTCTAATGATGTTAATGACATAGCTTCTAGAGAAGATCTTTTGATATTCTCAGCTGTGAGAGATAGTTTTATTAAAACACTTAAGATGGCTGATATAGAGCTTGGGAAGCTGAAATATATCGAGATCCATGACAACTATACTCCAAACGCGTTTATAGTGTTAGAGTCTATTGGATTAGCTGATAGAGGAAAAGCCCCCGAGCTTTTACAAGACTCTATGATAGGATCTGCACATGTCAATTTGAGCGGAGGATTGAAAGCTAGAGGAAACCCCTGGGGAGCCACAGGAATTTATCAAGTTCACGAGATCTTCTCAGCATTGTTAGGAGAATTTAAAAAATCAGTTCTAGGAGAGATTGAATATGCTGCTGCACAAAATATGAGCGGATGTGGAGATGTAAGCTATTCTATTGTGCTTAAGAGGGTGAGATGATGTTTGAAAGATCTCCTGCAAAGATCTGGAGGAATAGAGATGTTCTTTACAGACTTAAATATTCTTACTGTAGAGATTGCAAAAGATCTTTTTATCCGCCGAGAGGCAGATGTATATACTGTGGATCATCAAATATCGAGCATAGATATTCGTCAGGAAGAGGAGTTGTTAAAGAATTCACAGTAGTATATCAGACGCCCGTAGGATTCACAGATATGTCTCCCATGGTCATTGGATTGATAGAGATGGAGGAGGGATTCAGATTATTGGCTCAGATAGTCGATGTAAAGCCCGAAGAGATATCTAATGGAATGAAGGTTGAGGCAGTTTTGAGAAGAATGATTGTTGATGGAGAGACAGGTCTCATATATTATGGAATTAAATTCGCTCCTTTAATAGAGAAGTCTTAGAGAGTCTTTGTTATGAGTGGAGAAAAAGATGTTCGTGTGATAACTGACGAGGTCATAAGTAGATTAGAGAGAGGAGAGATAAAATTTAGTGAAATAGATCAGGCTGTTGGAAACAGAAATCTGGGAACTCTAATTAGAAGAACATATCTTGAGAGAAGATATAAAGTCTCTCTCACAAGTATTGGACACACGATATTAGATTTTGAAGAGATTGTCGGAAGAAATATTGAGAATCCTATAGGAGCTGTTCAGATCCCTCTGGGAGTGGCCGGGCCTCTGAAGATCGTCGGCGAAAATGTTGTGGGAGAATTTTATGTTCCAATGGCCACCACAGAGGGAGCATTGGTTGCAAGCGTTTCGAGAGGCGCCAAAGCTGTGACCCTCAGTGGAGGAGCTTATTCAATGGTTATTAAAGATGGAATGACTAGAGCACCATTATTTAGGCTTCCGAGTATTAGAAAAGCTAGAGAATTTGTTGAGTGGGTTAAAGAACATTTTGAAGAGATTAAGAGAGCAGCTGAATCAACTACTAGACATGGAAAACTGATCTCTATAGACCCGTTTATAGTAGGCAACAACGTTTGGCTGAGATTTCGTTTCACAACTGGAGATGCGATGGGGATGAACATGGTGACTATAGCTACTGACGCTGCGTGTAGATTTATAGAAGAAAAGTTTCCAGATGCAGATCTTATCGCTTTAAGCGGAAATCTCTGTGTTGATAAAAAACCTAATTATATGAATGTTCTTATGGGAAGAGGAAAAACTGTGATCTCAGAGACTATTTTAAAATCTGATGTTGTTAAACAAGTTTTGAAAACAGATGTAGACTCAATGATCGAGGTTAATAACAGAAAGAATCTTCTTGGAACATCATTTGCAGGAGGGATCGGTCAGAATGCTCATAGCGCAAACATAATCGCGGCAATATTCATAGCAACAGGACAAGACGTGGCTCAGGTTGTTGAGAGCAGCATAGCATACACATGGATGGAGAAGACTAAAGAAGGAGATCTTTATGTCTCAGTCACTTTACCAAGTCTAGAGGTTGGTACCGTAGGAGGAGGAACGTGGCTGCCTACACAGAGAGAAGCTTTGACGTTGCTTGGTGTAGCCGGCTCAGGAGAGAGGCCTGGGCTCAATGCAATAAAATTTGCTGAGATAATTGCTGCCACAGTGTTGGCGGGAGAAATAAATCTTGTTGCAGCAATAGCAGCTGGGCATCTTGCAAGAGCTCATGAGAAGCTTGGCAGAAAAAAGATGTGAGAGATTAAGAAAAAATTATTTTATTTAAAAATTTTCTCTTCAATCTCCTCAGGGATCTCTCTTACAAACATTTTGACAAAAGCATAATATGTTGCCAAGCCGAACACTATTATTGAGAATATCAGAAATCCTAATATGATGTATACAACTGATAATGGTATATCCATATAGAAGTTTGAAAAAGCTGTTGCAGAGATCCCTGTGTCTCCTGTGACGACCATGTATGGATATCTAGAGCTGTCATTAACAATCTCTCCTAAAACAACTATTGCAGCCGCAATAAGCCCGAGGCTCCACGTTGATCTAGGTGTTGTGTTGAGTTTAGATGTTAAAGCCCACGTGTATGTTGAGACAATCAATGGTGTCGCCACCAAGATCATTTTAATAATGAATATTGGTGTAAAGTCTCCGAATGTCACGTTCTGAAAGATATATGAAGAATAGTAATGTAGAGTATACCAGTAGAGAGGTCCTGCAAAAAGCTGTGCCACAAGAAATATAAGGCCGAATCTGACTCCTATAGAGACTCCTCGAACATCTTTTGTTAAAGTCTCTAGAGAAGCTATTATGAATCCTCCTAGTGATATTGTTGCAAAAATTGTGTGAAGAAACAGTGGCCAATATACTGGGTTAGAATATGCTGTCAAATGATCCACATGTCCACTGCTTAAATAAAGACCTACGGCTTGTGGATGTGTTATCTCTGAGAATAATGTTCTGAAGCCTAATGGGATTCCGAATCCTGATAAAGCCATGATCCAGCCTATCAACATGTGTGTCTCAGGTTTTATTCTCCCCCATGTGTACCAGAAGATCGCTATCGACGGGATCCTTATTAAGATGCTTGCTATAGAGACTGCAATAGGAGTAAACAACACATTTGTTGCAAGAGCTACTAGACCTGGGAAGAAGCCTGCCAAGATTACTGTGATTATAGTGCCCCAGACCGTTTCTCGGTAGATGGCGGTTCATTGTCGCTCATATCTATTGGTCTCAGGCTCTCCGCCATCTACTTCTCAACGGTCTCCCCGAGCCCCCTCACCGCAGAAGCTCAGTCTCTGTCGCCAGAGACCTCACAGCCCTACGGATCTTGGAAACTCAGGGTCACCAATGAATATCTAAATTTCTGAAGTTTATAACTCATATACCTTCAGGAACATCAATAGTCCTGAAAATAATGCGAAGATCCAATATATGACTATTATTATTATTATGCTGTATAAAGTCTTTATCCTCCCTAGAGTCACTATGAAAAGTATTAGAAAGACGATCTCGTTTGCAAATGCTATAAGCTCTAGAGCCAGCGGAGCCAGAGCAAAACTTGCTATAGCAAGAATAGTCCCAGGCCATATCTGGACGAGACCGAACTCCACTAAAGTCCCTG
>WYEN01000093.1 GCA_009903825.1 Desulfurococcales archaeon | reverse complement strand
TCTTTAACTCTTATTAATGTCCCAGATGGCATCATAAGAATCTGTGGTCTTCTTATGTTTCTCACCTCATAATATCCCAAGCCGATTCTCTCGACAATTATTTTACGAGAGATCTTCTCAGGATCTTTTGATGGCATTCCTAGAACATTATTAATATCGCCTATGAACTCTAGTCCTAACAAATTCTCGAGATATAGATCTTCTGATCTTTTAGATAACAATGGTATTGGACTTAAAGCTATATAGATCCCTTTTTCATTAAGATTCAAAGGATTAAAGATTTTCTTAAAATGATCTGTAATAATTTTGTTGTCTGTATATATATACCCGATTCTTCCTTCTCCTCCAATCCTGACTACGGTTCTCGGGATATCTCTTTCACAATTTAGAAGATATGTGAAGAAAGGTTTAACAGGGGCCTCATCTGTTAAAGAACTATATGTTGATATAGGATATTTATACATGAAGCCTTCTTTAACTTTTTTATCTCCCTCAAGTCCATTTCTCTCGAGAGCAACACCGATCATAGCTTTTGGCTTATATATGAAACATGATTCAAAAGTCTTACATTTGTCTAAGTTTAAAAATGTTCCTTGAAACAGATCTGGCGAGACGAAGATAGCCTGATCTTTCTCATGAATCGTTATTGTCGGTCCAATAATTTTCTCTCGATGTAGAAAGAATATAAATGGTCCTAACAACATTGGTTGGCTACAGACAAGTTTTTCTCTTAATTTATTCACAAGTTCTTCAAGACCTTTCAAAGGTTCATCTGAAGACAATCTGATCTCTAGCATATTGCCTAAGACGCCAGCGACAGTAGTTGGAAGAGGGATCGGTGAGGAGATTACGTATGAGAATAACTCTAAGCCTGTGACAGGTGTGAGAGATAACGAGAGATTTTCCAAAGGCTCTATAACAAGAGCTCTCATAAATGTCTCCTCATAATAGCTGTCAAATTAATTATCTCAGTCAGAAGATTAATTTTTTCATCATGAACCTCTCCATTTATGTTAGATGCTATTTTTATAAACTCTTTCAAGCCTTGATCTTTCTCAACAAATTCTTCAATAAATTTCTTCACGACATTCTTATTTGTCAGAGATATGTTTCTACTCAACACATAGGAGCCGAAGACTTCTAAGGCTTTCTCAGGCAGGATCTTCGGATCCTTAGTTATGTTAATATAATCATTTGAGATCCCTGAAGAGATGATGCCAATAGAAACTAAATAGCTTAACAAAAGACTTTTCTCAATAATATTCTCAAATTCTCTATTCAATGGGATCAATGATCTTATGTTGGTTCTACTATCTGAGACAACCAAAGAATCTTTATAGAAACTTCTTCCATTATATGTCCATGAAACTTTTTTAGAGACCTCTTCTAATAACTCTATAGCTTCTCTAAACTCTTCACTCATAAGATCTTTTAAATTAACAAATCTTAAGCTGACACTTCTTCCAGTAGGCAGATTAGGAACAGGTTTAACTCCAAGCTTCTTAAATGGTTCATAGCTGAAGTGTCTTCTAAGCATATAGACAGTGTTTAAAGCAGTCATAGAAGGAGTCAAAGCTATAACGTCATCTCCTCCACTGAATATTAATGCCCCGTAATTCTCATCAACAATCTTATGATCATATAAACTAGATAATATCAATGATAATGATAATGCAGTCGTCCAAGAAGGCGATATTAAAATCTGATCCTTCAAATTAAGAGTCTTCAAAAGATCTTTCAAAACATCAAATCTCTCCTTCAGATTTCTAATTATGATCTCACGCAACTCCTCAGAAAGCCCTTGCGACTTTGTCGCATCATCTACAGAGTTCAAAAGCTCTTTTAGATAATCATCTATCTTCAGTCCTACGACGCCTAGATCTCCCATGATCAGCTTTCCAACATTGTCAGCATCAGTCTTTATCACAGCATAAGAAATTGGTAGATACAACATTTTACACATCTCATCAACTCTGAGACCATATTTTTTAACCGAAGAATCTTTAAACTTTTCTCTGAAATCATTCATAATCTTCTTAGCAGAGCTGACATCTCTTAAGATATTATTTTCAAAACTAGTCATGAACCTATTTATAAACTCAAGATCTGTTGCTGAGCTCACACATATCTTATGTAGAATCTCGCTAGCTTTACTAACAAAACTTTCAAATGACCACGAGGGCTTTTCGAGACGTAATGCATAAACTACTCTTTCAATATCTTTTATGCTTTTCAAGTCTTTGCTCTCATATGTCGCTAATGGTGAGAGAAGATATTCTAATTCTATTTTGAGATCCTTCTCACCTAATTTCTCAATGATCTTAAGGTCTTTTACAATATGTGACATCGCCTCTAAAGCTATATCATCAGTGGATATAAAGCTGAGTTTGTCTTTATTAGCAAGATATGTCGCTCTCTTAAGAATACAATAGGGGCCTAGAGCCTCTCCTGGTTTAAAGATCCTCATAATACTGTTAAATATCTCACTATCTCTTTCAGGTGAATCCTTGATACATTCACTGATATCTTTTTTGATTGATTCTTTCACTTCATCTATGTAATCATCTTGACCAGGTTTTTTAGAGAATCTTAATACTGCAGGCTCATAGCCGCATAGGTTACATGGCTGCCAATCTCCTTTGGCATCTACATATGTCTTTGAGACAGGTGTTAAAGCGTCATCATTATGTGTCCAGAAGGATCTTGGTGCTGGTATTTTAACGTTTCCAAATTTCTCGGCAAGATCTGTTGCTCTTGTTGATAACGAATGCCATAATAACATTGATGTGATATCGTGAATATTTATCTCATATCTTTTAGTAAGATCCTCAAATGAATTATGATCTATCTTGAGACTTAGCTCTCTACATGCCTCAAGATCTTTATTTAAACAATCTGTTAATCTTTTATATAATCTCTCAATATCTACAACATATATTCTCAGCCCTTGTGGAGGTGTCGAGACTAAATCAATATTTCTCTCAAGAACCTTATTAAGATACATATACACACAATCTTCTGTTGATCTAGATCTAATTTTGTTTATTATATCTTCATCAACAAGTCTTCTCCAAACAATTTTGTATGTCTCAGCTATCTTATCAGCTAATTTATCAGAGCTTTCAGCCGCTATTGATGGAAGCAACATAGATATGGTGGCTGGAATGATCGGTTGTAAATAAAGTTTTTGTAAAACATCTTTTTCACATGAGACTGTCCCATATATATAGCCATAAATACAGTTAAAGATCTTTTTAATTTCCTTTATAACCTCTCCTATCTCTATCTCATCTATTTTAGAAAGCCATCTCTCTACACTTCTCACGGCATATGGATTAAATCTTGAGGTCGGCGAAATAATAACGTCAAACCCATAGACGCCTGCAAACTCTTCTGCTATAGACCACATTATGTTAGAAGCAAGCCAACTTGCAGCCCAGAAGTCTCCTGTTTTTCTTCCTGAGCTTATAAATCTTTGGATCCCTGGAAAATCAATGACTACATAATATCCTCTCAAAACCTCTTTATCTTCATCAAATGAGATCATGTTAGACATGGCGGCCGTAGCATAAAGATGATCAAATGTTGTGTGCGTAGGAACTCTTGTATCAGCAAGTGAATAAGGAATATTATTTTTGATCCATGTGAGCTCATAAATAAGATATAAAATATTATATAAAATTGTATCACCAACCTTCTCATGATCTGCTTTTCTCAAGATCTTGTTTGTCTCATCTGTCATATTCTTTATTTTTGAAACAATCTTCTCTAGATCAATATTTCCATCTATAAGTAAAGTCTTTCTCCTAGGATCAAATATATTCAAAAGATTATAATTCTCAACATATACGCCAGAAGGCCAAGAAACTGATCCTTTGATCCTGAGTATTCTTCTCTCAATAGATGATGCGAGAGAATCTGATAACACAACAAGATTTTTAAGATGCTCTGGATAAAATATGAATCTAGTGTCTTTCAATATTTCATCTCTAAATCTTCTCGCAATCTTCTCATGTTCTTCACCAAATTTAGCACCTAAAAATCTTATGAGAAGCGTCTTATGAGGAGGATCATGAAATAAAGACTCCACCTTAAGCCTAATAAGATCCTTTAGTAAATACAATATGTACACCAATATAAATGATTGTATTAATGATTTAAAGCTTTATTTTTTGCCTATATATCTAACTATTTTTACTTTTGGTCATAAATATTTAGCTACCTATAATATTTATTTTTTTCTAAAAAATACAGTAATGATAATTATGACTTGTGTTGATAATATTCTTATAGTTGCCCCTTGGGGCATGCCTATATGGAGAAGATTGACTTACTCTATTAATGGCAAAGAGATTAAAAGTTGTACAAGCTTGCTACCTCTACTTCTATCTATGAAAGAATATATTGATGCCGGTAAGGTTGATATAGTGATCATAGTTTTAGATAGTTTAGTTGATAAATACGAAGGATCTGTAGATAGAGAGAGCGAATGTTTCAAATGTTATTATGAACTTCAGGATTATATAAATAAGGCTAATGAGGCAGATCTTTACAAAGATCTTGTGTCAGCATTAGAGAGCTTCACTAAAGAATTTTTCAAATGTCTGCTGAGAAAATATAATTTAGATTTGAAAATAAATGATCTTAACGTTATCGTTGCTCCAGCAATAGGTTCGCCAGGAGGTAAATGGACTTTTAAAGGAGAATTAAGAGAGTTCTCATCTCTATTATTACATAAAATAGCTAAAATGGGTCTTTCGAAACCTTATCATAAGATAATAGTAGATCTAACTCATGGAATAAATTTTATGCCATCCTTAGTGACAAATCTTTTGCATAAATTTGCTAGTATAATACTTTTGGCACATAAAGATCTTGATAAAATTGTTATAGAGGTATATAACAGCGATCCTGTTGTTCCGACCAGAGATGAGATAAAAAGACTAATAAATATAAATAAGGCTTTTCATGAAGAGATCAAAACAATTCAGCTGATTCATGCAATACCTTATTTCATAAGTGTCAGTGGATGGATAAAAGATAATAAATATAAGAAAGATTTGTTTATGAAGATCAAAGATTTAGAAAATAAGATCAAGAGTGTATTGTTTGGACACATAAAATATGTGTATTCGTCTCTCTATTATCCTCTTCCTTTAGCTCTTTATTATCTGATATGTGGTCAAGATTTATATGATTTAGGACAAGTTATTGAAAATGAGTATATGAATTATATTTATATCAATAAAAAGGATCTCACTATAGAAAGACCTTATACAATAGAACCAGACGCTCTTTATGTATATTATATATCAAAAGCTGTTCATAATAGATTGAATCTGACAAAATGTGTACCTCCAGATCTTGATTATCTTGAGACTGTGTTCACTCAAATATATAGTCGTGTGAATATAGCATATGAGGCTTTAATAGAACATGAGATTAGTCAACTTAGACAATTAGAGGAAAAAATTAAAGAAGATAAAGACATTCTAAACAGATTATTAAATAGATGGGAGTCTTATGACAAGATCAAGTTATTATCAGAAAGAAAAGATGTGAAATCTGAAGAAGAGAAGGAAAAAAGTCAGAAGATGCCAGATAAACGTATATTAATTGCTCATGTAGGTCTTTCATATGATCTTGTTGAACTCTCTTTAAATGAACAGAATAAACTTGTTCTCAGATATAAATTAGAACCTAAAAAGATTTTAGAAGATTCAAAGCTGATTGTAAAGAGTGAGAAATGACATAAGGAGTCAGGAAGATATCTGAAGCAACTTTTAAATAATAATATGTCAATATATGCATTTTGTTGTTGTTATATTAATTATGTTTTTTATCCATTCTCTTGTTTTATATAATCCTTTTCTCTTCTCTATTAATCCTCTTAATTCGAAGTCTCTTACTATCTCTCCTCCTCCTAATCTCTCTTCTGCCTCTCTCTGAT
>WYEN01000029.1 GCA_009903825.1 Desulfurococcales archaeon | reverse complement strand
CATAGAGATCATGGGAAAGAAAGAGATAATACCCGTGTTGATCTCTGATATAATTGATAAAGTTCTTATAGGCGTGACAACACTAGAGATCCTTGAGCTTGAAATAGATCCGGCCACTGGGGCATTAAGAGAAAGAGCTCTTCTTCTTTATCTCCTGGAATAGACAACACAGATTTTTCAACAAAGAATTTTAACAGAAAATCTAAGATGACAAAATATATTTAACCGCCAGCTGACAAATATGTTCTGTTTTTTAGCAGAGAGTTCTATGAACAATTAAGAAAAGATAAAGATATAAAATTATAGAATAAAAGCCTCGCAAAGAGATAAATTAGTTATGATAAGCCTGCCGATTTTTGACATGAGATCACTGGTTCGAGAAGTCAGCCTATTAGACTAGGCTTAATAAGCACTACTGAATATGTCTCTAGAAACTAATGTTTCGTCTAAAGGAGACTTTCTATCCCTCAAGATGGATAAAGGATTGGTTTTTCGTTATCTTGTCTTAATTATATTTTTAATAAATTAGATATTGGGATCTGGTGAAAAATTTTGAGGAGACATCAATATATCATCGGTGAGAAAACATTGAAATCGTTATTAGAAGGAAGAGTGAGAGACGTTAGTAAGATGAAGGTTAAATTTGGTAAATACAAGATCAAAAAAAGATATATAGTCTCGGGTGTAGTTATTGGCAGTTCGAGTCAGAGTGAGAATATCACGAGGAAATAAATCGAAAGTTCTCGTAGTATTAGTTAACGGCGGAGCCGAAAGCGAAGAGCCTGTGATTGCTCTGAGACC
The DNA here is from genome assembly GCA_009903825.1 of Desulfurococcales archaeon. Taxonomy (GTDB): domain Archaea; phylum Thermoproteota; class Thermoprotei_A; order Sulfolobales; family AG1; genus WYEN01. The sequence continues at coordinate 5,744 of WYEN01000029.1, read as the reverse complement.
GGAGGAAGCTGAAGAGCTGGATCTTTCTATAGATAATTTTGATTTAATAGAGGTTGAGCTGGCGTCGGGAAGACACATAGTCTCGTGTCTAAAGATAAAATATTGATCGAGCTGTTAGACGATCAGGGAAACACTCTCTCCAGCACTTATGCATACGTGATCGTAGATGAAAATCTTACAGAACCATTGATAACAGACGCAACAATCGATGAGCTCGGCATTATAATTTTGAGTTTTAAGAAAGGTCTATGGAGACATGCAAAGGATCCTTTAGATGCGGTCAGAAGTAGTATACCTCGCACCTAAAGATGTTATATGTTTTAAGACTAAGCCAGGGTCATAATTCAAATCAAGATACGGCCTGAGCCTGGTAAACAACTACCAAACTATAGCGTATGATCTGATGTATATGCTGACATAAAAACCGAATATAGAGTCAGGATCAAATAGATAGGATCTTTAGAAAGATCCTGGAGATCTTGATTTATAGACGATGATCATTAGAAGTGTCTATCTTAATGGGCCCGCGGGGATTTGAACCCCGGACCTCCGCCGCGTCAGGGCGGCGTCCTAACCGGGCTAGACGACGGGCCCCATACACTTATTTATTGAAAATCTTTTATAATTTTATCTCTTCATAAAGTTCTCAGCCTCTTGATAGTCTGTGAAAAATCCTTTTTCTCTAATGATCTTTTTTACATCTTCTGATCCTAAGAATCTTATGAATTCTCTTGCAAGATCAGGGTTTTTAGATGTTTTTGATACATATGCTACTGAGTAGTATATGTTTGTCTCATATCCACATCTCCATGGATATATGATTCTTGAGATCTCTTTCAGAGATGAGTTGTAGATGTTCCAAATGAATGCTGCGTCAATAGCTCTCATTCTGAACCATGTCACAAGCTCTCCCACGTCTTTTGCAACAACTATTTTTCTCATGATCTCTTCTTTATAAATGCTTTTATTTATGATCTGAAGAGCCTCAACACCTGCAGGAGCCGTCTTAGGATCTGCGATACCTATTTTCTTAACATCTGAATTAACAAAATCATCTATACACGAGATGTTGTCTCCAAGATCTTTTCTCACATATAACAAAACAATTTGATAGCCGATCCCGACCTTAGTATCTGGATAAACAAGATCGTTTTTAACAGCTTTTTCTCCCCAGTCTTCTGAGGCAAATATAACCACATCAATAGGGATCTTCTGACTCAGTTTAGTAAATATGTTTCCAGAGGCCTCATAAGAGATCTTCACTTGAATGCCTGTCTTGTTAACAAACATGGAGACAGCCTGGTCTAGAATAGGTTTTGCTATAGGAGCTGAGAGAACTAGTATCTCTCTATACTCGTTCTTATCTGAATAATATGTTTTTATAAAAATTGTTAATGAAACAATTATCAAAAGGATCAATATTAATGAAATTACTAAAGATCTTTTCATAAAATTTTACCAAATGTTTTTAATAATGTTTTGTTAATAAATTTATTGGCAGTATTGAGGTGAATAAAGATCTTTCATATAATAATGTTAATAATCTTATTGACATTATCAGCAATATTTTTCTTCATAATTATTTTACTCACTGAGAGCATTGGCGGATACTCGATTATAAAGACTTTGTATTCAGAAGATTTTCTAAGTGCTCTTAGAATAAGTCTTTTAACATCAACAATTTCTACATTGATATCTACTCCGCCAGCATTATTGGTATCATATGTTCTCGCCAGGTCGGGAGGAAGAATAGCTATGATCACAGAATCTTTGATCTCGATACCTTACAGCATGACTCCTGTCGCTTTAGGAGGTCTGATGCTTTTGTTTCTCACGCAGACATGGATTGGAAGGACATTAGATTCTTTGTTCTCATTTGTTTTTAATATAAACGGGATAATTCTTGTACAATCTATACTAGCTTTTTCAACAATGGTCACTCCTATGAGAGCTGTCTTTGAGTCTATCGACATAGGATATGAGGAGTTCTCAAGATCTTTAGGTCATAAATGGTTCTCCACATTTATCAACGTGGTTCTTCCAATGGCTAGAAGAGGGATCTTATCATCAGTAGCCTTAGGATTTCTAAAAGCATTCTCAGATTTTGGAGCGACAATAATGATTGCTGGAATGATCATTGGGAGAACAGCCACTTTACCTGCGACAATATATGTTGAGATAGGATCTGGAAATATTGATATAGCATATGCATTAATATTGATTCTTATGATCATTTCATTAATAATAAACATATTCATAAGAAGCATCAGAGGAGAGGTTTTATGAAAAAATTTCATATAAAAGATCTTTTGATCATAAGAGGAAGACTCAGATTGGAAGTTGAGGATCTAGGTATAGACGTTGGAGAGATAACAGTTTTACAAGGCCCAAACGGCTCTGGAAAAACAACGTTGCTAAGATCATTAGTAGGACTTTTAACTCCTGAGAGAGGATTTGTTAAAGTAGATGATAAGATAGTCTTCAAAAAATATGGTAGAATAGAGATCAATCTTCCGCCGGAGGAGAGAGACATAGGATATCTGCCACAGAATATATATGCTTTTCCACATATGACTGTCTATAAAAACATTATATACTCGATCAAGACAAGAAAAAGAAGAATTGATGATGAAAAAATTAGAAGAATTGCTGAAGAGCTTATTGAGCTGGCAGGGCTGAGAGGAGAAGAAGATAAATATCCTAATCAACTCTCTGGAGGTCAGAGACAGAGACTTGCTCTGGCAATGGTCTTAGCATCGTCACCAAAAACTCTTTTATTAGATGAGCCTTTCTCACATATAGATCCTGAGTTTAGACAAGAGCTTAGAAGAGAGATAAAAGCTCTTATAAAGAGATTTAATATTCCTACTCTCATAGTATCACATCTTCATGAGGATCTTGAGATTGCAGATCATGTCTATCATATTAGAAATGGAGGAGTTTATAAGAAGATTCTTTAGACTTATTTTCTCAAGATCTTTATTTTAGATTTGAGATATATCTAATAATTAGAGGAGAATCTATGAATGTCAGGCTTATTGAGGCTAGAGAGCTTCCTGAGAAGATATCTATAGATGACGTGATCGACTCTATAATCCATGGAGACTGTTTAGATGTTATGAGAAGACTTCCATCTGAGATTGTTGATATGGTATTTTTTGATCCTCCATATTTTCTTCAGCTTCCTAAGAACAAAAGATTGATCAGGTGGTATGTTAAGACTGTGGTTGAAAGTCCTGAGGAGCATTGGGACATGTTCTCCTCTTGGGAGGAGTATGATAGATTTATAACTGATGTTCTGAGAGAAGTGAGAAGACTTATGAAGCCTGACGCAACTATATGGGCTATAGGGACGTATCATAATATATATAGGATCGGAAAGATCTTGCAGGACCTTGGCTTCTGGATTCTTAATGACGTGATCTGGTTCAAGACCAATCCAATGCCGAACTGGCTTAACGTGAGATTTACAAATGCGACTGAGACTCTCATATGGGCTGTGAGAGATAAAGGTTCTAAAAAATATATTTTTAATCATGAGTATGCCAGAGAGTTCAGCATGAGAGACTTTGGATCAAAGATCTCATTAAATGTATGGAGGATCCCTATAAGCAGAGGAGAAGAGAGACTTAAAGATGAGAATGGAAAAAGACTTCATCCAACTCAAAAACCTGAGGAGCTTCTTAGAAGAATAATTCTTGTGTCAACAAATCCTGGAGATCTTATCTTAGATCCTATGAGCGGTACAGGGACTACCGGAGTTGTCGCCAGAAGACTTAGAAGACATTTCATAATGATCGAGAGGGAGGAGAGATATGTGAGAGCATCTTTAAAAAGATTTCATCGATAAAAATCATTATTTAGACTGAGCTATTATTCTCCCGCTCTCAACTTTATATATAACAGGCTCTACACAATGATCTGATGACCTGAATCTTTTCACTTGAAAATATCTATAGATCCTGCCCTTCTGATCAGCTGCCACATCCATAAGTATGATCCCGTCAGCAACATAAGCATATTCTTTAAACCAATTGTTTACTGTGTCAGAATCTAGATGAATAGTTGTGAGAACAAGTTGTTTAAATACTCTTGTGAATACAGCTTTGACAGTTTTTATAAACTCAGCAGCTCTAATAGGATCGCTTGATGTTATAATCTCATTCAGAGAGTCTATAACGATCACAGTCTCAACATTTCTACTCCTAAGATCTTCTAAAACAATTCTTATACCATCAATTATCGAAGAAGGATCAGAAGGATCAGCATATTTAACATCCCATTTAAAACTTCTCATAAGACTCTTAAAACGACTAAGCCTAGAAGAGAACACATCAACAATTCTCAACCTACCCTCATCAAGAGACTTCAAAACATCTTTAGAAGAAATATATTGAGACAAAGAATCTAAAAAAGACTCAATGTCTTCATCAAGAAGAACAACAACAGCGCCACGACCACTCTCAAGATGAACAGCAATAGAGTTTTTAACAAGCATAGACTTGCCACTTCCAGAAGATCCTACTATAAAAACAAGATGATTCTTTGAAGAAGCTTTTACACAAACATCTAAAGCTGGAAGACCAAACAAAGACTCAAAACTCATCATATAACATACCCATGCAACAAATCATATCATAAAATAAAAACATAATCTGTATAACAAAGCTTAAAACGCTCAAATAAGGCTCTAACTAAAATTAAAATTTTTCACAAAGAAAATATTCATCAAAGAATCATATATCACAAAGATCTTTATAATGTAAAAATGAAAAATATTTATTATGATCATATGATTATTAGAATGATTCAAATAGGATCATCAGAGGATCAAAAGATCATTATGATCCTTGTGATTCTTGTTTTAAGGATCTTCTCGGATGATCTCGGGAGATCGATGAAACAAAGATCATAAAGATCCTAGATCATTAGATCGTCCCCTCTAGATGAGAAAGATTTTGATTCATGTTTTCATCGGATCCTCTCAGATGATCTATGGTTGATCTAGATCAAAAATTTTTGAAATTAATAAACTTTACGGATATAAATTTCCAGCGATCATGATCAATAATATTTATAAGTTTCCTAAAACAATAATATATTGAGCCGTAGATCTGTTATAGATGATTTTTCGGCGATGAAAAAGAACCGATATGGTGAAAAAGGTCCTAAGAAAAGAGGTATAAGGATAGATTCTATCGAATAGATCGGAAGATCTATTATAGAATTGAAAGATGGTCTTCTCTGAAATTAGTATCTCTAACATCTTTTTGCCCCAGAAGATCTATTATAGAATTGAAAGTAGGCCGGTCTGGGGGCATGGATATATTAAAAAAAGATATGAAGATCTATTATAGAATTGAAAGCGCTCTGCCAACCCACTATTCTCCTAGAATCTTTATCACGAAGATCTCTTATAGAATTGGGAGTTGTATATATGAGTGTCGCTAGGTTATTAATGCTCGGCTGTTAAATTGAAATCTCTTGATATATATGGGGTGCAACTTTTTCATTAAATTATTCTCTTCTTCGCTGAATCTTCTCATTACAATATTCTTATATTTTTTCTCTAATACTCTTATGATTATATTCATGACTTCTCTCACATCTATGTCTTTGAATAATGATAGATTTGCTGGATTATATTTTGCCGGCGTCACCTCTCCTTTTAACACACGATCTATTCTAGGCTTGACAAGTTTTTTCAGAAGCTCTATATCTGAAGAAACCAACAGTGTCGAGTG
>WYEN01000112.1 GCA_009903825.1 Desulfurococcales archaeon | reverse complement strand
GAGCAGTGGTCAACAAAGATCTTGAGACAACACTTGAGAACATTTTTGTGGCAGGAGACGGAGCAGGATTATCCAGAGGAATAAATATTGCAGCGGCAACAGGAGTGTTAGCTGCACGAGGTATCTTGAGAAAAACAGGTTTAGAAATAGAGGAGCCATAAATTATTAAAAAGAGATCTCTGTCGGAGAAGAGAGATTTTATCAGATCGAGTAAATCTTTGGTATATCTGAAGTTAAAGAAAAGATGAGGGATCATTCCATCACGATTATGTTATAAAAAGATGTTTTATTAAAATGGTGAGCCGTTGTCCCAGATCTCTACAGGTATGCCTATGCTCTCTATTGCGTTTTTCACTTCATTTTCAAATTCTCTTTTGATTATAAGCATTATCCCGCCTTCTCTACCATCATTTCTTACAAGAGCTTTTCTCACAGCATCTATAGGTTGAATATGATATCCTCTGTATCCAATATTTTTGTAAGTATCTCTTATTAACAAATAGATCTTGACGTCAGATGTGTTTCTATACACCTTAAGAAATCCTGCTAACGATACGAAATGACCTGCCTTCCAAAGATTACGACCTATCTCATGTTCAGGCTCGTTTGAAAAGATCACTCTGAAAAGATCATGGTATAAGCCTATGTTGTTTATCAATAGGTCTGTCTGGATATTCATTATGGCCTGATAACTCCATCTCTCAATGTTATCCATCAATACATTAATTAACCTCATGAATCTTTGCTCATCAAAATATATCTTCTCTTTACGTCTAGACGGTATAGGGACCCCTATTAAATCTTTGTTTGTAATAACTTCTAGAGCATATTTAAGTCCCTCAACGCTTGTGCCGATCTCTTCAGGTTTGTCAGAGATTGGAAGATCATATCTATATAAAACTTTACTATATTTCTCAAGGATCTTTTCGTAAGGCTCTTCGTTATAAAGCATTCTTCTAATAGCCTCTTCACGTAGCTTAACCTCTTCTGGAGAGATCCTTGTTCTAGCCAGATGAGCTATGAAGTCTTCACTAATCTCTATATTATTATATATTTTGTATCCTAATCCTCTCAGTATATATGTGAGTGCATAAGGACCACATGTGTTCTCCATCTGATCTTTCATATCAATATATTCACGATGGATCTCTATAAATCTGGCTAATGGAAGAAATTCTATCTTCATTTTTAAACGCCTCTTCAGAATATTTCAAGTAGCTTCTCTCTCTCCCAGTCGCTTACATGTGTATGATAAGAATGCCACTGGAACATCTTAAGCTTGATATATTCATTGATCAATGTGGAGCCCCAAAAGTCTCTAAAGAGAGCATCTTTCTCAAGCTCTCTTAATGCATCAAGAAGATTCTCTGGATATCTCACCCATCCTCTTTTCTCTCTCTCCTCCTCAGATAATCTCCCAGGATCTTCTAAACAAGGCTCTGGAGGCTCTGTCCTCTCCTCAATACCTTTGAGACCTGCTATAATTAGGCTGCCGACAGCTAGATATGGTTGGAGAGTGTTATCAGCCGGCTTGAACTCTAGATGTATAGCTTCTTTAGTCCTGTCTTTAGGAGGCAGAGGTATTCTTATGGCGGCCTCTCTATTCATAGGCCCCCAACAAGCGTATGCAGATGCCCATCTCTGTGGAAGAAGTCTTTTATAAGAGTTTACAGTGGGGGCTGTAAAAGCTAATAATGCTTTTATATGTTTTAACACTCCCCCGATGAACCAATAAGCCTCGTCACTTAGATTATACTTGTCTTTATCTGAATAGAATATGTTCACGCCATCTCTCCACAGGCTTATATGAATATGTAGACCTGAGCCAGGAAGATTCTCTGAAGGTTTAGGCATGAAAGATGCTATAAGACCCATGTTCTGAGCTATTCCTCTCACAGCCTCTCTAAACATTATGAGAGCATCAGCAGCTTTAACAGGCTCGTAAGCTTTCAATGAAAACTCGTGTTGACCAGGGCCGTACTCAGGGTAGTAGTGTATTATCTCTATCTCCATCTGTTTAAGAGCTTCACTCAATCGATCTAGGAACTCCGCTGTTGAATTCATACCATATGTGCTGAAACATAGATGTCTGTCAAAAGGCTCTATCCCGGCACTTGTTTTCTTGAATAAATAAAACTCAGGCTCAAAACCTATTAAAACTTTGTATCGAAGATTATTAATGAACTCTCTAAGTTTAGGCCTTGGATCAACTTCAAAAGGTTTTCCATCAGCCCTGTATTGCTCACCAATCATCATAGCATGTCCAGATGTCCAAGGCGCAAGTCTTAAAGTAGAGAGATCAGGCATCAATCTCACCTCACCATATGGCGAATATATAGATCCTGGGACAAGAAGATCTAAAAGTGAGAATGCTGACTGCATTACTATAGCAAGTGTAAGTCCTTCTTTAATTTTCTCTTTGAAATCCTCAACCTTAAACACTCTTCCTCTAATTATACTATCAAGATCAATATATAACACACGTACAAATTTAACGCCTTTCTTCTCCAACTCCTCAGCTTTTTTAAGAAGAAGCTCTTCATCAAAATTCATTTAATAACACCTCATCTCTTAATAGTTTTATCACATATAAATTTTCAAAATCATCACCATCCCACAAATCTCTTAATTCTCTCATCTGAAACTTTTCCTTCTTCCACACCTTCAATCGCCTGCGACAATATGTTGAGAGCTTCATCTGCCTGTTCCTTATTTATTATTAGCGGAGGCGTTAACTCAATCACATTAGAATACAAGCCCGTGTATGCTGTTATTAAGCCGAGCTCCCACGCTCGATAGACTATTTTCGCAGTATCTTTAGCATTTGGTTTTCTACTCTTTTTATCTTTAACTATCTCGACTCCTATTATAAGACCTCTGCCTCTTACATCTCCTATTATCTCATGTCTATTCTTAAGATCCTGTAATTTTCTAAGTAAATACTCGCCTATTTCAGCAGCGTTATCAATCAATTTTTCTTCAAAGATCACTTCTATAGTTTTTATAGCTGCGGTAGCTATCATGGGATGTGGCGCTAAAGTGAATAGATGCATAACATCAGGATTGTCAGCTATCTCTGACGGAAGAATTATGACGCTTATAGGAAGACCTGACGCCAAGGGTTTTCCTAGGACTATCACATCTGGTTTTATATTGCTGTGTTCAAATGCGTAGAATCTTCCTGTTCTTCTTACTCCAACTTTCACTTCATCTACTATAAGTAGCATATTGTTTTCATCTGCGATTCTTCTAAGCTCTTTCAAGAAGTTAGGTGTAGGAACTATATCTCCTCCATCTGATTGTATAGGCTCAGTAATTATTCCAGCAACCGTCTCCGGCGGGGCAACAGTTTTTAGAATATAATTCTCTAAAAAATCTATACAGGCTTCTTCACATTCTTTCTGGCCTTCTATACCTCTGAAAGGACATCTATATCCATAGGGGTAGGGGACTTTGACTATATTTGGAAAACCTATTATCTTGCTCTGAGCCTTATGACCGCTCAGACTGTATGAGCCCATTGTCTGACCATGATATGATCCTATGAATGATATTAACCTAGGCCTCCTCATATGATAAGGCACAAGTTTAAATACTCCATCATTAGCATCAGAGCCCGAGTGTCCAAACAAAACTTTTTTCTTATCTCCATCAGGCGTCAGCTCTAAAAGTTTCTCTGCCAGCTCAACAATTGATTTGTGAGAGAATGTTGTATATGAGAGTGATGATATCTTTCTATAGGTCTCTATAGCCGCCTCAACAATTTTTGGATGACCATATCCTGTGTTTGCAACAGCCCATGAAGCGTTGAAATCTAGATATCTTCTCCCAGAGATATCGTATAGATATGCCCCCTCTCCTCTATCTACAACAGCGGGATAGAAACGTATTTGAGAAGAGCCTCCTATAACTTTGTATTCTCTATCTAAAAAAGTAAAAAGATCTTGAGTCAAAAATCTATCTCCTCTCTTTAGTCAATATGTATCCAGCTAACCAATATAGTATTAGAACCCATGCGATGCTTATGACGCCTGTAACCGCGGAGACTTCTAGACCATAACTATTTGCAAGATCATAGAACATGGCAAATACTGTTAATAATATTCCGAACATGCCTAAAGCAGGTGTGACCGGCCAGCCAGGAACTTTCCAAGGCAGCTTTGATATCAAATCTTTATATTTTCTTCTGAATCTATATGCGGCTAGTAATGTTAAAAACCACGAGACTATCCAAGCCCATACCAGCTCGTAGCCTAGTAGCTGATATCCCATTGTCTGTCCAACAAATGTGCCTAAAAGTATTAGTATTATAGATATTATCCAGACAAATACTATGCCCCACACAGGTGTTCTAAATCTTGGATGAACATATCCAAAGAAGCTTGGAACCTTATAACCTTGTCTAGCGAGATTATAAAGATCTCTTGCAGGCTGATACATTGTGCCCATCAATAGACATGTCGCAGCCGCCAGCCATGCGCCAAACGTCATTATAGCTCCAGCAACAGGACCCCAGATCTTTTCAGCTGATGCCGCATAAATAGCTTCGTAAAATACCACAACTTCTGAATATGGTAAAGTGCCTACACAAGCTGCTAATGCCCATGTATATACTACTACAAAAGTTATGCTAGACCACAGCAATACTTTTGCAATATCAACAGGATCCTTAGCCTCTTCTCCGGCAAATAATACTGTGGAGGCGCCCATATAAGCATATACTCCGATTGGTATCGCTCCTAACAATCCTGGCAATCCATTAGGCATAAAAGGTGTGTAGTTCTCCGGCTTTATATATGGCGTTGCTGATATTGCGTATACAACCATTATAGCTATTAGTATCACTGTAAGAATAAATTGTGTGCCTGCGGCAACTACTACGCCAATAATGTTTAATATTGCGAATAATGATGCGAATATTATTGCAAAGATTGTCACCCACAACGCCTGATTTTCTAAATGAACACCTCCGTATGACAAAAGATTATATACATAAGTGCCTATTGCAAGACTTACAGTTCCTCCAGCAATAATCCATCCAATGCTGAAAGATATTGAAGATAAAAAGCCGAGCTTCTTATTGTTAAGCAGTTCAGAAACCCAGGGCTCTGGACCTCCTGCGCTAGGTCTCCAGACAGCTAGCTCTCCAAATGATATCATGAGAAAAAGCTGTGAAAGTCCTGCTATTATATATGCAATAATTACTGAAGGACCTGCAGATGCTACTGCGTATCCTGTGAATGTGAATATTCCGTCTCCAACTACTGCGCCAACAGCTAAAGTGTATAGCCACCAGATGGGCAGAGCCTTTTTAAGACCAGAAGATTCTCCCATGATAAATCACCAAATTTTTTCAGATAAAAATTTATTATAATTCTTATAAACTTTTAGTGTCAAGATCTATATAAGATCTTCTTTATAATAAGAAATATATGGTTCTTTATCGTCATGTTTAATCTTGATCATATGATATCTGCCATTATCATTTATTCTCCAATCTGTCAAAGACTTCGGTCTATACTCTTTGAAGTCGACAATAGTTGAGGAGGCGAAAACAATGTTTTTCTCTTCGGGATCTTTCTCAGGTAGACTTGTAACATATAATCTGTAATAATCTTTTCTCTCTATCGACAGATCATCTCTATAATAGCTTCCGAATATCACTGTAGCCTCATCATCTGTCAGTAAGACGAGCCCTATGTTAAGAGCTGTCTTGACATATCCCTTGATCTTTCTTAAGATCTCTATATTCATTTCTTCATCTATAAGCTCTCCTAGTTTTAAAGCCAAGATATATGTGTCGCTATATCTCTCTATAACCTCTTTTGATAATTTAGTTTCTAAAGTCTCTGCCAGTCTATATTTATCGACAGCGCCATTATGCATTAGAAAGATTTTGTATCCTCTTCTTGTGGCTGTCTCGAAAGGATGTACTGAGAATATGTTGACCGGATTGCCTGTGCTGGCGGCTCTTGCATGAATAAAATCTATCATCAAAGGATCTGAATATCTCACTATGTCTGTCTCAAATGAATCTTCTGATGGTCTGTCTATGAAGATAGGCTCTGTGCTTCTATAGAGATATATTGATGTCTTGCCTGCTCCTAGAAAGATCCTTAGTCTCCCCCATCCATCTTTATGAGAGGCTTCTTCACGTCCAAATGCTCTTATAGCATATGGATCGTATCTAGATGCCCCAACGATCCCTTTGATAAGTTCATCACTGATCTTTTTATACACAGAGTGTCTGCCTATGAAGCCTAGGATCCTACACATATATTTCGCCAACATATTTTTCTAACATTCTATAATATTTATTAGGCTTACATCTTGCAGGTGTTTAATATAAAACTTTTTATATAATTTATTTTAGGATATTTATGACTAAGCTGTATATAGGAACATGTGGATGGCAGTATTCTTGGAATCCTGTTAGAGACGGTAGAAAATCTCGTGGTCTCGAGTGGTATGCTAAATATTCTGGTCTGAATGCTGTTGAGGTCAATTCAACTCATTATAGAACTCCTAGGTTAGAAGATGTTAGAAGATGGGCTGAGCTTGGTGCTAACCTGAGATGGTCAATAAAAATACATAGATTTATATCACATATATATGCTTTGACAGACGCCGCCATAGACATGTTCAGAAAATTTAAGGAGGTTTTTAAAGAGATAGAGAGTCTAATAGATTTTTATCTTCTTCAGCTCCCGCCTTATTATT
>WYEN01000009.1 GCA_009903825.1 Desulfurococcales archaeon | reverse complement strand
AAATGTTATGTTTACAATTCTTTCATCTGGCTCTGAGATATAGATTCTATAGATTGATATATTCAAAAGATCTTTTGATGAAACGTTGAAAATAATCTGTTTATTTAAAACGAGTGTCGCAGACAGAGGTATGTGAATATCGTTGAGATATATAAATAATGAAATTATAAGAAGTATAGCTAAGATTGTGGATAAAAATCTTCTGTTTAAAAACCTCATTAATTTTCACATTCTTCTTCTAAGTCTTGGATTAGCTATCTCATCTAATGCTAATCCCATTAATGCGAAGCCTAGTGCCAGTGTTACTATGCCAAATATTGGTGGAAGGATCCACCACCACACGCCTCCTGATATAGCTCCTCTATAATAAGCCTCATTAAGGATCCTGCCCCAGGAGGGCCAGGTGGGGTCTCCAAAGCCTAGCAGTTGCACAGCTACCTCAGTGAATACTGCTCCTGGAACTCCCACAACTACTGCATAAACCATGTAAGGCACGAGCTGTGGTATTATATGTTTAATCAATATTCTGCCAGTGCCCGCGCCTAAAGCCTGTGCAGCTTCTACGTATAGCTCGCTTTTCAAAGCCATTGTCCATGATCTTATTACTCTAGCTGTTCCCGGCCATGAAAGCAGTACTATCACTAGATATATCACTACTATACTTCTTCCAAAGACTATTCCAGCGGCTAATATCAATGGGAGAGTCGGTAGAAAGTATATGACGTCTGTTATAAATGTTGTTATATAATCAGAGAGCTTGCCAACGTTATATCCTGCGAACACTCCTACAAATAATCCCATGATAACTATTGCTATGGCAACGCTGAAGCCAAATATTATAGCAGTTCTTGCTCCATAGACAAACTGTGTGAAAACATCTGATCCTAAGTCGTTTGTTCCTAATAACCCGAATGCTAATCCATATATTGTTATATGAACTCTTCGTATAATAATCATGACGCCACTTTTTCCTTCACATTTCATCAGAAATGACATTGGGTCGCAGTAGTATGATATGTTGACGCCTGCTTTTAATCTGGTGTCTTTCGCCAACAGAAGTTCTCTGACAGAATTAACAGCCTCTGGAATAGGAGTAGGCTGTTTAATATTTAATATATAATCTGGAAGTCTTTTATCAACTGATCTATTTACAGCCGCCTCATTTATAAACGGATTTATATAGCCCATCCTGAATCCCGGGTCTGAATAAAAGATGTAGAGACCCATTGGCAGTGTATAATTAACTCCTCCAGTAACAACTGTGGTGTTTTTACCATAAAGATCCTGATTATATAGATAATATGATATGCTATACCAGCCATCAGTTTTATCAACATTTAGAATTGTGTTATTCACAGGATCTATTGGAACAACACTGTATACAGATGATACTCTCATAGATCTGGCGGGCTGATAAGTATAATATAGATAATCATTTGTTAAAAGACTTATGTTAGCTGCTCCTTTGCCCCATATCTTTATAATAACGATCCTTCCCTGATTAGTTATATTGATGTTGACATCTCCTTCTTTTGAAACCTGTGTCACTGTCCAGTTGTCTAGTGATATATTCATTGTTCTAGGAATATCTGGTGACGCAAGCCATTCTGGCATAGCATTTGCATCCGCAAGATTCTGGCTTAGGATAGGGTCGTATGGAAGGAAGTATGGTCCTACTCCACCTAATAAAGCATAGAAGATTAATATTAATAATCCTGTTAATCCTCTTTTATCTCTAACAAGAGCATTTAATATCATTGAAGATGTTCTGAACCTAGATACAAAAGATCTTAGCTTCACACTCATCTTCCACCACCTACTCTGACCCTAGGATCTAAAATAGCTATCAATACGTCTGCAATAAACAATGATACAACAAGCAGAAGTGATGATATGACGTAGAAAGCTACTATAACAGTGTAATCAAAATTAAGAAAAGCCTGGTAAGAGAAATATGCTATGCCGGGCCATGAAGTGAGCATCTCAAGTATGATTGATCCTCCGAAAATACCTGGTATATGATAAGCTAGAGACATTATTATTGGAGGTCTAACATTCGGCGTGATCTCTCTTCTAAGAATCTTAGACTCCGGAATTCCTTTAGCTCTTGCTGTCACAACATAATCTTTCTCAGCTTCTGAGACCAGAAGCTGTCTGAAATAATATGCCCATCCACCGAACCAGGCCAGTGTCATAGAGAGATATATAGGAGACACATACCACAGGACATATCTTATGTTCTCAAGAGAGAAATCTGATAGTGAAGGCGTTCGTGTTGGTAGCGGAAATATTGTTATTCCAAGAGTGACCTTAGGAAGATATGCCAAGAAATAGTATATCAAAAGCAATAGAATATATGAAGGTAGTATATGTGATGTTAGTGAAGATAATGTTATAAAAGTGTCTATTCTCCCACCTCTATATTTGAGAGCGAGAACTCCTGTCAGATATCCTAATATTAATGGGACAATGACTCCATAGATGTATAATGCTAATGTATATGGCAGTCTTATCATAATCTCTTTCAAGACAGGCTGTTGAGTATATATTGAATACCCGAATTCTAATACAAAGATGTTTCTGAGATATATTAAAAGCTGATTCGGTATCAACGGCAGATTCAATCCGAGACGCTCCGCTGTATAATTGATCCAGCCGGTAAATCGAGGATCCTCCATAGATCTTCTCAAAGCCGACCAGACAGGATCTTGCAACTGCATTGGTTTAAAAGGATCTCCACCAGCCAAAGCAACTGGAAGCACTCTCATGACTATAAAAAATAATGTTACTGAGATAAGAAAAACTGAGAACAATGCTATACCTCTTCCAACAACATAAGAGGCAAGACCCATAATCTTCACCTTACACAATTAAAATAAATAAATATATAAGCAAAAATAATATGTTTGACAAGACTTATAAAAAATATTTTATTTTCTTCTAACAAATCCAGCAGCCAGAGCAACGACAATTCCTACAACTGCTAATCCAGCTGATACGTAACTTCCAGTCGTCTCGGGTGCGGTTGCTGTTACTTGTGGAGTTGTTATAGAAATCTTCTCAGTAGGTGTTGGAGAAATTGCTGGTGGCGGAGTTGGGACTGAAAGGTTGACAGCAACTCCTCCGATCTGCACCTGAATCGGTGCCGGTCCTGGCGCAACTGGCGTTGGTGCTGGAGCCGTTGGGGAGACTGCTGTTAAAACAGTTTTCACAGGATCTGAGCTTAGCGTCCATATGTTCACAGGCTGTGAAGCTACAATAGTCACCTGGTAAGACCCTGGCACAGATATTACTGTTCTACCTTCATATACTCCTTCTCCAACATGTGTCAGAGGAACTCTGATCTCTGCAGGACCTGTTAACACGGCCTCCACAGTTGCGTCTGTGGCAGGCGTCCCGGCGGGAGTTAACACTTTGACACGTATTGTGAATGCTGATCCTACGTTAACGCTGGAAGGCAGAGCCAGTATAGATACTTTAGGTGCTCTCTCAGGAGGTCTGTATATGTATTCTGGATACCAGCTTAATTCTGCATATGCTATCTCTCTCTTCGTAAGTACGAAAGGTCCTGAGCCTATCATAGCTGTCAAACCTTTGATAGTCGGATGAGGTATTAGAGATGGATCATCTAATGGATTAGTAAGTCTTGCAAATATGTGTTTAGGCAACGGCGTGAAGAATATGAAGTTATAAAGATCTGACCATCCGTATTGACTTAGATAGAACTCTATTGTTGTGTCATTCACAACATTAATCTTCACGGTAGCATCTACATACGGGCCGTAGTATCTTCTTGTCTTAAGCTCCATACCAAATTTCTTGTAGGTATATTCGATATCTGATGCTGTAAGAGGTGTTCCATCATGCCATTTTAATCCAGGTTTTACATACAAAGTTATTTTTGTAAGTTCTTTATCTCCTTCTTTAATAGTTGAAACATTATATCCGCTGAACAACTGATCTATACCAGGATCTTTGTATATATCACTAGGATCTAACTGATATCCTGATGCATATACTCTGAATATCGCATCAGCCTCAGTAGCCCATAGATATATTGCCGGATGTAAAGTAGTTATATCAACTGTGAAATGATATCTTAATACTCCTCCGAAAGGCTTGTCTTTGAATCTAACGGTGTTCCACCAGAAATAGCTGAATCCAACAGGATCTTTAAATGGAGGTGCATATGCAAGAACAATACTGTCTCTATCAATAGCTCCGTTAACAGCTGTTATGGCTACTCCTGTGTATACAGGTATCCAAGGTATGATGTCCACGAGAAGCTCTTGAGCTTGATGAGCATATTTAAGTGCTTCATCAGCTGTTTTAGCATAATAGAATTTATCTAGAATATCATCTAAAGTAGCGTTTCTAACATGCCATTCATTCCATCCTCCAGGTCTTATCTCTCTACTATGCCAGAAGTAGTACATGAATAATGGGAATCTTCCGAAGCCCCATCCGATTATCCATGCCTGAGCTGTTCCAGCAGCTGTTCTAGCATCAAGTTCTCTACTGCTCACAGGAGTTAATCTTATCTTCAGCCCTATTTTCTCAGCCTCACTCTTTATATACTGTGCGATCCACCAATAAGTTGGCGACGTAGCCTCTGGAAGTGAGAGGATCTCTATTTCAACTTCTTTATTGCCTTCTCTAGGATCTCTCCATACCTTAGCTGTGTCATCCCATACAAATACTTTGCTCAGATACTCTCTGGCTTTATCAGGGTTATATGGATAAAGCTTTTCAAAATCAGCATTAGGATTAACCCATTTGCCCATGGTAGGCGGCGGAATATACGGGTTTTTGACAGCAATACCTTTCAAAGGTGATTCTGCGATAATCTTGTCTCTATTAAATAGATGAGCAAGAGCTTTTCTAACCTCAGGATATTTCACAGGCCATAGCTCCACATTGAAATGAAGACTTCCCAACGATGTTAAACCTACGGTGAATATTATGTGTGCATCAGGCCTCTGAGACCTTACTCTATCAAGATCAGCTGGCAGAACTCCCACAAGATCATATTCATTTGCTATAAAAGCCATTAATCTGACATTATAATCTCTTGCGACAGGCATAGTTATCTTATCTATGTATGGACCTAATCTAACATCTTGTATCTTTGTCTGTGCCGAGACAATTGTTACCAAGGGTATTACTAACAATATTAATAATATCAAAGAGACTACAGTATACATCGATTTTAAAGACATATTTAATTATTCACCTCCTCTATTCATTATATAAGATAGCTTATAAAGATGATGTTTGAAATACAGTTAAAGATATAAAATAAAGATCTGTGTATAAAAAATATTATTGATTCATCTTCTTATAAAACCTACAGCTCCTACAACTATTATTGCTACTCCAAGCACTATTAATGCTATCTGTATTGCTGACAAAATGCTGTTTATATTATTAAAGTTCTTGTTAATATTATCAACAAAACTGCTGAGTTTTGTATTAAGCTCGTCATTAATCATTTTAACAACATTATCAATTTTTGAATCAGTATTCTTTAGGTTGGTATTTATACCACTGATCACATTGTTTAGAGAGGAGGAGTAGTCATTTAATGTCTTGGCTAGCGTCTCAAGGTTTTTACTTAATGTAGATATCGAGTCTGATAAAGATTTTAAAGATGTCTCTGCAGCATTTAATCTAGCGTTAATAGAGGCATTCATATTTATCAGACTGTTATTAATAGAAGCTATGTTATTATTTATTGAGAGCATGTAAGCACTTAATATAGTTAACGTATTGCTCACAACTCTCTCTGAGAACATCTTTGAATCAGAATATGTTCTGAGAGCAGTATCTACATCGCCTAACGCGTATAAGAGATTATCAGCTTTAGAGAAAAGATCTGATGCTGCAGCCATATAGTCTCTAAGTTCTGAAGGTATAGAGACTCCGAGACCCTCAAGAAGAGAGTAAAGCGTTCTAGCTCTCTCAAGACTTAACAAAGCCTCTTGTCTCCTCAGATTCACTGGTGTATCATCTAACACAGTGACTTTAAACGTATATGTCCTAGACAGATCATAGGTTGTGTTGCCCATAACAGCTGTGCCATTTATGATGATGCTTAAAGTCGCTGGTCCCGATGGAAATGCTGATGAGACAGGCACTCTTATCAATAGAAGTCTGGTCACATCATAACTTTTGTTATCAACCACCACTGTGACAGGTGTTGTGAGAGTTATCAGAGACATGTCAAGCTCTTGTCTGAAACCTCCTCCTGACAACACAGTCTTTCCAGTGGCGGTTCTTAAGCTGCTACCTGGTGGAAGATATATATAGGCTGTCACCTCAATAGTCTGATATCCTCTGTATACTGTAGTTGATGACACATCTACTTTAAGAACTCTCGGAACCTCCTCTTGGGCGTTCACAACAGTTGCTATATAAATGCTCAGCAATATAGATGTTAACAGCAAAAATGTTGATAGATATATATTTTTCTTTAAACATGATCTGACCATCAACTTTCACCACTCACTATATTTCTTGAAACCTTATATATCTATCGCCTCCTTATATAAAGGGAGCAACATAATTGATTAATCATATTAAGAAGATCATTAGTGAGAATAAGATACTTCTAACAGGAGTATTAATGATACTTCTCTCAATAATAATGATCATGACCTCTTCAATAAGTGAGGTCGTTGAGAAAAAATTTGACATAAAGATCAATATAGACGAAGGTTTCACAGATATTTTAC
>WYEN01000125.1 GCA_009903825.1 Desulfurococcales archaeon | reverse complement strand
CTCATCTATTGTTCACAGAGATGACTCCATCATTATTAGAGAGAGATTTCATAAGATTTTCAGAAGCTTTATACGAGCTTCAAAAGACGGTGGGAGAGATGTTCAGCGTCTTTCAGGGAGGGATCTACACGAGATATTCATCAGAGGCTGTAGAGATCTTGAGAAGAGAAGGAGTTATAGGAGTTGGACAAAGCTCTTGGGGGCCTACGATATATGGTCTCATAGAATCTTATGATAAAGCCGTCAAGATCATGAGAAGAATAGAGGATAAGATAGATGCAAAGATCTTACTGGCTAAACCTTTAAACAAAGGTGCCGAAGTCTCGTATATCTAGATCATCAGCATCTAATGACACTGAGTCTCTTCTATATGATCAAGTATCTTCTCAACTTCTTCTCTGCCTACAAATTTTAATAATATAGATCTATCTGTCTCGTCGCAATAAAAGAATATGTTTATTACTCTAAAAGTCCTGCCGAGCCTCTTCTCCTCGCCGATATATATCTCAGCATTATGTCCATTAATATTTTTATAGATATTTGTCTTGAAGCTCTTCTTAAGATCTTTGATCTTCAAAGGATCTTTTCTTCCAGGCCAGATCTCTATTTTCAAACCTATGAGCTCTTTATCTCCATAGACGTTATACTCAGCAACACCTCTGCTAACCCATCTAATATTTTTTATTGTGACGTGATGAAGTATATCCGAAGAAAATGTTGATGGATTTATTCTCCATCCATCTGGATGTCCTAACACTATGAAATTATATACTCCTAGTATTATATTGCTTAATGCAATGACGCTTCTACCCACCTTCTATCTCACCAAGAAGATCTGTAAGATCTTTATCTTTCAACATCTCTTTTTTAAACTCCTCAAGATCTTTTATTAAATAAGGTAGTATTCTAAGAGAATAATAATTAGATAATAAAGGTATGCCTAACATCTCTCCTAGTAAAAGAAGATAGATGCTCTCTCTATAGTCTCTAGCAATCTTCTTAGTCTCTCTATAAAGATCATAGACTGTAGCTCCATAAATAAATTCTCTAAAGATCCTTCCTAAAGATCTTATTTTATCTCTTAAATCTCTTCTAATCATCTCTTCAACACATCTATAATCATTCTAAGAGCTTCTATGCCTATCACATCTGTTGGAAACATCGGCACATATCCTAGAACATTTTCACCAAACAACTCTTTGATTAATCTTATATTTCTCTCCTGCTCCTCCCATTTAGATCTTAAGAATCCTGTGAGATCTTTCTCAGCTTCTTCACGAGGTATCACCATGTTCACTACGACTCCTCCTATAGGTATGTCATGTGCCATGACCATGTCAGAGAATCTTTTCACCACTGAGATTGCTAATATTGTTGGTATTGTGACAAATACAAAAGTTGTTATATTAGGATTCGTAAGGATCTTTTTAACCTCATTATATCTCTCATTAAGACTCAAAAGATCTAGGAGCAAAGGATCTTTTTTAATCTCCTCGAGAACTTTATCTTTTCTAAAGCTAAGTTGATATCTTAATGATAAAGCCTCTTCACGAGATTTGATCACTCTTCCAAGCCATAGACCATATATTTTTGACAAACCGATTAATCTAATAGCATTTGCCACAGCCGCTGTGTCAAAAACAATGTTATCATAATTCTGACCTTCATTAAGAACTATATCCATCATTTTATCAAACATCGCCGACTCTTGAAATGCTGGGTTTGTTGTTGCAATATCAATAAACCCCTTAGGATCTATAGGTATCTCAGCCCATTTAAGAAACTCTCTTATTATTCTAGAGATCTTTTCTTTATATCTATTGACTATATCATCAATCTCCACCTCAACAGCATATAAACTATCGACTTCTTTTATCTTTTTAACAACTCCTCCCGAAAGATCTTGTTGAAATAATGTTGATAACGAATGTACAGGATTAAAACTTGCTAACAAAACTTTTTTACCTCTCTCAGCAAGATCTAATGCTATCGCAGATGCTATTACAGTCTTTCCAACTCCTCCTTTTCCTCCTACAAAGATGTATTTATAATCTCTCTTTAGAATGGGCATATGATCACCTCTTAATAATCTCTTCTATGACGCCAAGATCTATTGAAGACTCCCATAGCTCGTCACCTATTCTAGAGATCATTTCAAGACCTTTAGGCTCTCTATTAAACATAGGGATCGTAGCTATTATAAGATCTGAGAATTTCTCATAGATCTCTCTGAGATAAGGTTTCTGAGACAAAACTCTTTTCTTAAGATAATCAGATGCCCCAGGATCTTCTAAAAGTTTCGGCGGATAAATCTGATTTATGACGATGCCTCTCAATTTTAATCCAAGCTCTTCAAACATCTCTACAGCTCTCTCAGTATCTAAAATAGCCATTTTCTCAGGGATCAAGACCATTACAAATGCTGTTCTTCTCTCATCTGTAAGCAGTCTGCTGAAATATACAATTCTATTTCTAATATCATTTAATTCTTTCATTATCTGATCCTCGTATTCTAAAAGTTTCTCACCTTTTAATCTTGCTGCTGCAACATCTAATTCTAAAGCTTCTTTTCTAGCCTCATATATCTTGTCAACCCATTTTGCAAGAATATCAGCCATAGCAATCATACGTATGCCATGACCAAATGGAGGCATGTCAAAGATATAATAGTCATGTCTGCCTTGACTTATCACATCAATCATAGCGTCATATACAGCCGACTCATACATTGCAGGCTCTGATTTTGAAGACTCTATATAATCCTCTATCTCTCTAGGTATCTCTTCAATCTTATACATGTCACGAATCTTCTGTCTAATAGATTCTATATATTCATTAACTCTTTTATCAGCATCAATCTCTAGAACATAAAGATTCTTTTTCACCTCAATCTCTCCTTTACCAAATAAATCTCTCTCAAAAACATCACTTAGAGAAGCCTGAGGATCTGTTGAGAAACATAATACTTTTTTGTTTAGATCAGAAAGTTTATATGATAATCCTGCGCTTGACGTGGTTTTTCCAAGACCTCCTTTGCCGGCAAATATTATATATCTAAGATCAGGATTTCTCTCAAAAACATATTTAAAACCTATTTTATTACTCAGAAGAATCACCCGACGATCATGTCAGTGACATCTCTTTCTCTTAACATTCTAAGTTTCCAACCTTTGATATTAGGAACCATATACGGCAGTAATCTTAATGTGTAATATGGAGGAATAATTGGTATACCCATCATATCTCCCAGAGTCATTAACATGAATAAATATTCTGTATACATCTTAGCTCTTTTAATAGTAGAGACCTGTCCATGTAAAGCTATACCATATAATGCGTCAGCCACTATACTCTTGATCTTTGA
Source organism: Desulfurococcales archaeon (assembly GCA_009903825.1). GTDB lineage: Archaea > Thermoproteota > Thermoprotei_A > Sulfolobales > AG1 > WYEN01. The sequence continues at coordinate 3,447 of WYEN01000125.1, read as the reverse complement.
GAAAATATTCTGAGACTTTATATTCTCTGAAGATTTGCTCATCTTCTCACCATAGTAAAAGTATTTTACGGAATTTATAAATCAAACAACAAAATAAGAATATAAATTTTTTCATATCTCAAATTTTTAAATTTTGAAAAACATATATATAACGATGATATATATGATATTTGATACTCCAGCAATTTATATATTAATAGGAATTATTGTATATGTATTAGCATATTACTATTATGTCGGCTATATAGAAAAAAAGATCTGGAGGCCTGATCCTTCTAAACCTACTCCAGCAAAAATGTATTTTGATGGTGTAGAATACTTTCCTATCAGCAAATACGTCTTATTCGGATATCAGTTTAAAAGTATAGCAGCTTTAGGACCTATAGTAGGTCCTATGGTTGCAACACATTTCTATGGATGGCTACCAGCTTTTCTATGGATCTTGTTTGGAAACTTTTTCATAGGATGGGTGCAAGATTATTCTACATTATTAATGTCTCTTAGAAAAGACGGAAGATCTTTAGGCCCCATAACTTATGAGCTGATCGGGGGGAGGCCGCGAATAATTCTTTTAACATATCTAGTGTTTTATCTGATAATACTTTTGGCAGTATTTGCATGGACAATAGTCACATTATTAAACGGTGTCCCAGGATCTTTTATTCCAACATTATTTGTTCTTGTAATGGGCTATATATTTGGTTTATTAGTGTTTAAAGCTAGGATGAATATATTTATATCATCTTTAATAGCTATAATCATAGTTTTCATTGGAATAGCTCTTGTGCCAATATTTCCATCACTTAAGATCCCATCGACAAACTTTTTAGATCCAGGGCTTAAAGGCACTCAGCCAGGTAGTTTAACAGCATTGTTCTGGCTCATAGTCTTAGGAGTAATCTATTATTTGGCAGCTGTGACACCAATGATCAGATGGCTTTTACCAACTGTCTATGTGGCTTATCTCCCAGCTATAATAGCTTTAGTAGTGATCATATTAGGAGGTCTTGCAACATTTTTCACAGGCGTTAAAATAGATCCTTCTAGACCTCCTGTTGTTGGATGGGCATATTTTGATCCTATTAAATATCCTACTATAGGACCTCTCTGGCCAATGTTGTTTGTGACAATAGCTTGTGGAGCAATCTCTGGATGGCATTCTCTAATATCAAGCGGATTATCATCTAAACAACTTGAGTTTGAGACTGACGCCAAACCGGTTGCAGCAGGCGCAATGTTCACCGAAGGCGTGTTGGCTTTGTCAAGTGTTGCAGCTTTAATGGTTATAGCTACGCCTGCGGCACCGACAGCACTTGATTATCCAACTGGTGCTTCTAAAATTGTTTATGCATTATTCCCATTTATATCTCGTGAGGCGTGGCTACACTTCTACACTATATTTGTAATCATAATGGGTCTTATAACAAGTATGTTGTTTATCAGAGTATTTAGATTAGTAGCTGCAGAGATATTTCCAAGACCATTCAATCATTATCTGATCTCACCGATCATAGGAATATTAATAACAATATTCCTGGCCTGGCCGGGGAGCTGGACAAATCTCTGGCTATTCTTTGGAGGAACAAATCAGTTGTTAGCAGGATTAGCAATAATGTTGGTGGCGATATATCTGGTGAGCATCAAAAAGCCTAGCTGGTACGCATTCTGGCCAGGAGTATTTATGTTAATAACAACTTTAGCAGCTGTCGCATGGGAGACATATGTGTATTTAGCTCATGTGCTTCTAGGAAAATATCTGCCACCACAAGCAACAGTTGTACAGTTATACGGCTTCGGATTTGTCAATGCATCAAATATTGTATCAGCAGTGTTTGGAGCAATATTATTTATATTAGGACTTGTAATGGCCTACTATCTATTCAAAGGATACTTTATGTATAGAAGAAAAACATAAATGATTTTTAATCAAATCTCAAGATCAATTTTTTAATTAAATAATCTATCTCTTTTAAAATCTCTTCACATTCTCTATCTATATACAATGTGACAGCCACGCTAGGTCTCTCACCGAGAGAGAAAATCCTAAGATCAAGACTTGAGCTTTTTATGAGAGCTATCATCTCGCCAATATCTTCCAGAGAGAGATTAGACTCAGCAATATATATGTCGTCAGGATGATCTTTGTCAAAATAAAGATCTATTCTTCTGCCAAGTCTTTTTCTAATTTGTATTCTCAAAACTCCTAAAGGTCTTCTTCTAACAAAATATCTTATCGGAAAATCAAAGATGTTATTAAAAGGAAGCCATTCAATATAAAAACCAATATAATCATAGACTTCATCAAAATATTTTTTATCATCTTCTCTTCTATATTCTAACAGTACTGAGCTCGGGCTCAAAAGTCTGATCCTAAGATCTTTATTTAAACAAGTTTTAGAGATATTTCTCATAATTCTTCTACCAAAATAAGATCCTATGAAATACCATGAGGAGTATAATATGATTAGAAACAATATTATAAACAAAGGCTCTATGTATGTCAAAATCTCACCAAAAACCGTACAATAGATCTTTAGTCTTCACAGGCTTAACCAATATTAAATAACTGAAAAAACTAAAAACAAGGTTGTATTTTAATATTTTCATATGACCCCTATTTGAGTGTTATGATCTCTAACTCTCTTAAAATCTTTATCATATCTAATACTCTTCTCAGCATCTTCTCATCAACATTTTTATGTTCTACTATAAAACTCTCTAGAAATTCTCTGACTCTTCTTCCTCTCATAATCATGAGATAATTAAGCATAGAGCCTATAGATAGAGGATCAGAGTCTTCAACTAATTTTCTTATCTCATCAATTCTCTCCAAACCAGCTCTTCTATAGATCTCTCTCACATACAAGATCCCTATGGTCTTGAAATTTAGAGTAAGCCTCGTTCTTTAGGGCCAATGTCGTTTATATTTTCAAGCTTTCTAGGCAGATATCTATTGTATGATAAGACGTTTGGGTTTGAGGACTTGGAGGTTGATATCTCGAATGGAAGTCCAGTCGGAGAGTCTTGATGGCCCTAGGGGAAAGACCTCGAAACATATCCCAAGTCCGATGATCTTGAAGATAGAAGTATTAATCCATTACCAGATGGCTAACACCCGAGACCCTGGCGTTGAAAAGATGATCTATTATAGAATTGAAAGAAAGTTATAAAATTTTTCAAAGACTTCTCTGAAAATCATCTTTTTTCATCAATAACTTCTTTAGGCTATATATTGTTAAGACTCTCTTTTTCAACAGTCTTCTCAAGATATATGTGTTCAACGATATATACAGCGATTTTGATCACTATTATGAATAGAAGTATTTTTATGAAAAATATTATCGGTCCTTCGGAGACGTTGTATTCTGGAAAAGTTATTATTCCTGCTGTAGTTGATGTATTATAGATCTGTGGTATTCTTGATAACTCTCTGTAGGCCACATTCAA
>WYEN01000113.1 GCA_009903825.1 Desulfurococcales archaeon | reverse complement strand
ATATCACATATATATGCTTTGACAGACGCCGCCATAGACATGTTCAGAAAATTTAAGGAGGTTTTTAAAGAGATAGAGAGTCTAATAGATTTTTATCTTCTTCAGCTCCCGCCTTATTATTCTAATAATGATGTCTATCTTGATAGACTAAAGACTTTTATAAAAGAGTCTGGCGTGAAAGATAAGCTGGCTGTCGAGTTTAGAAACGACTCATGGTTTAAAATAGATAAGAAAGAACTTTGTAAAGAACTTGATGTGGTTCTCGTCTCAGTAGATACTCCAGACTTCACATGGTTCGCATCTTGTAAAGACACTGTATATATGAGGCTACATGGAAGAGGAGTATGGTATCTTCATGAATACAGCTCAGACGAGCTTATAGATATTGCCAGAGAGATATTTAATATGAAGCCTGAGAAAATCTATATATTTTTTGACAACAACTATTGGATGCTTGTCAATGCTAAGATGATGAAGATCATCATGGAATCTTTGATGACTAATTATGATGAGAAAGATCTTAGGAGAAGACTGGAGGATCTTAGTCTCGAGATGACACCTATATTATTCAGAGCTCCACAATACTGAGGCTTTAACAAAAGATCTATAGGACAGCTCATGTTCTTATGTTTGATATTCTCGGCGTAAGTATTCTATATAATGCGTCTCCCAGAAAGTTTAGTCCTAACACTGTTGCCACCAGAAATATCCCTGGGAAAACTGAGATCCACCATGCTGTAGAGATATATGGCTGTCCCTCATATATAAGTCTCCCCCAGCTTGGGTAGTTAGGATCTCCAAGACCTAGATAGCTCAGGCCGGCCTCTATCATTATTGCGTTTCCAACCAGCAGTATGCTGTTCGCGATTGCAGGCTGGATCGCTACTGGAAGAATATGTTTGATTATTATCCTAAGATCATTTGCTCCAACAGCTTTCGCAGCCTCTATATATAAAAATTCTTTCACAATCATAACTTGTGCTCTCATTATACGTGCCGTCACAGGCCATGTAGTTACTCCAATAATGATCATGAGGAGATATATGTTGCTGCCGTATATGGCGGCTAATGTCAATGCTATAAAGAATGTTGGTATCACAAAGAATATCTCAATGATCCTGCTTATAATGATGTCTACAGCTCCTCCGTAGTAGCCTGCTATTGTTCCTAATATTATTCCTATCACAGATGCTATTCCCGCCGCGACGAAGCCTGCTAAAAGAGATATTCTCGCGCCCCATATAACTCTACTTAAAAGATCTCTGCCTAGATAATCTGTGCCTAAAGGATGATCAGGTGATGGAGGAATGAATCTATGGAATATCGTCGCGTTAAAATCTGGGAGAGGCAGATATGGTGCCAAGACTCCTATAATGATCATTATGCTTAATATTGTTATTCCTGCAAGACCATATCTGTCTTTCACAAGTTTTTTGAAAGTCTCTATAAAACCTTCAAAGATCATTTTGAACACCTATCTCTTCTCAATTCTCACCCTAGGATCTAAAATTGCGTAGAGAAGATCTATTATAAGATTCGTTAATACAACAGATGATGCTATTATAATGAATATGCCTAGTATAACTGGATAATCTCTTGTTGATATAGAGTCTAGAAGAAGCCTCCCAACTCCCGGCCATCCAAAGACGTTCTCTATCAATGCAGCACCCGCAACGGCGAAGCCCATGTGTACTCCGAACACTGTTACAGGAGGTATGATTGAGTTTCTGAAAACATATCTTCTATAAATCACGTCTTCGCTGAAGCCTATGGCTCTATATGTCGTCACATAATCCTCAGATGCTTGTTGAATAACTGTGTCTCTAGTGATCTTGTAATAGAGAGGTATTGTTATAAGTGTTAATGTTGTCACTGGAAGTATAGAGTGATAGAGAATATCTAGATAAAACCATATTCCAGTCTTTGGATTCCTAAGATCTATAAGGCCTGTCGCCGGAAGAATCTTAAGATCTACTGCGAAAAACATCATAAGAATAATTCCCAGCCAGAAAGAAGGGGTGGACCAGAGAAAGAAGTTTAAAACAGTTAAAAAAGTGTCAGATTTCCCACCGATCTTTCTTGCAGAATATACTCCTAACAAAACACCTATTACAAAAGCCATTATGTTTGCAGATACTGTGAGAAGTAGAGTTACTGGAAGTCTCTCAAGAATAAGATTTATCACAGGCTCAGAATATCTATATGAATAACCAAGATCTCCTCTTAAAACATTTGTGAGATATATGAGAAGCCTCTCATAAAGAGGCTTGTCGAGACCCCATTTAGCTCTGAGATATGCTGCAAGATCAGGGTTGTAGATGGCTATATCTCCAGCAATAAACTGAACAGGATCTCCAGGAGCTGAAGATATGATTATGAAATTAATTATTATTATGATCAGAATTATAAATATAGATTGAAAAAATCTACTAATTATATATCTCGCAAGAGACAAACATTATCTCCTCCTTCTACCAAGTAACAGTGCTAAAACCGCCACAATTATTATTAACGCCGCCACAATCGCTATCAAAATAGGCTGCGTCAAGATTTGCGGAGCTGGAGATACGGTTGTTGTGGCCTGAGTAGTTGTTGCAACTGATGTTGTCGTTAAACTTGTAGTCGTCTGAGTCATCGGGGTAGTAGTTGTGATAGTTGTTGTTGTCAAAGCCGGTGTAGGTGATGTCGTCGTTATCTGCACAGGCGTCCCTTTCTCCCACCATACTCTCTCAAAACAATTTATTCCTTCAACACCTGGCATCTGCCAGTAGAAGTTATGCCACTCAGTTCTGTATATGAAGAATGCAACAAGATCTACTAGCGGCAGATATGGAAGGTCTTGAGCCATTATCTCCTGAGCTTTCCAATAAAGCTCTTTTCTCTTCTGAGGATCAGGCTCTGTAGCAGCTTCATTAAGTAGTTTTCCAAACTCTGGGTTAGAATAGTTGGCCATATTTAAATATGCTCCAGGTCCGAATCTAGATCTCATGTTATCAGGATCTGGTCCTTGGAACCCGTCTAAAATTGCTAGATCGAAATCTCTCTTTTTAACAACTTTATCCTCCCACGCAGCTATCTCATACTCCTCGATCTTTACATCAATTCCTATGTTTTTCAGCTGTTCTTTTATTAATGTTGCTATTGCCTCAGACTCTGCTCCTGTGAATATATCAAGTCTTAATGTTAATCTTGTTCCATTAGGAAGATATCTATAGCCGTCAGGCCCTCTCTTATATCCTAGCTCGTCTAGAAGCTGATTTGCTTTGTCAGGATCATAGGGAGGAAGTTTTGCATTAGGATTATAAGCCCATTGTATAGCAGGAGTATACATGCCTTCAGCAGGATAGCCGTATCCATTCTCAGCTTTGACTACAAGCTCAGTTCTGTTTATAGCGTATGCTATTGCAAAACGCATCTTCACATCAGCTAATATAGGATTTAACAAATTGAAAGCCATATACCATCTGCTTGGCACAGGTCTCATCTGTACAATTACTCCTGGAGTAGAATTTATTCTAGGAATCTCAGTTGTCGGAGGTCTGTTGTTAAGAACATCTCCCTCGCCAGCTAAAAAGCTTTGTAAAGCTGCTGTAGGGTCTGGAACGATTTTATATATAAGTCTGTCTATACATGGTCTGCCTTTGAAATAATTAGGATTAGCCTCAAATGTCACATGATCTCCTTTCACATATTCGACGAATCTAAACGGTCCTGTCCCCACCGGTTTTGTCAAAGCTGGTATGCTAGGATCCATCCAATCTTTGTATATAGTCTTGTTATATATGTGCTCTGGAAGTATAAATGTTCCATACCATGCTAAAAAGCTTATAAAAGGTGGGAAAGGCTTTGAATATCTAAAGATCACTGTGTAATTATCTGGAGTATCTATAGAGACGAGATTATCCATGTTAAGAAGACTATACGCGATCCCTTTATATCTCTTGATCGCTTCAAAAGTCCATTTAACATCAGCTGATGTAAATGGATAGCCGTCATGCCATGTGACGTTTCTAACCAGATGAAATATAAATGTAGATCCGTTTGGAGCAACCTCCCAAGACTCCGCAAGATCTGGTATAACATTATAGTTCACATCTAAAGTCACAAGCTTGTTAAATATTGCGGGAGCCATTCCATATAAAGCGTCATCAACCTGAGAATCAGGATTGAAACTCTTTGGATCCCCCCAGTGTATTATTATCAAAGTGCCGCCAGTCTTAGGACATGTTATAGGACTTAAAGGACCTTGAGGCGGCGTCTGCGCATAAATCTTTGCTACTCCCCAGCTTGTAACAGCAAATGCCAGCGACAACATTATAAATAAGGTTAGAAACAGACTAAATATCTTTACAAGCCTATTCATATCATGAGAGCACCTCTTCGAATTATTATGAATTTAAGAGGGTTTATAAATTTTCTCTACAAGATGATGGTGCGGCAGAAATTAAAAATCGATCATAAGATTTATATTAGACATTAAATTACGTCAAGACCATCTCTCTGTTTATCAGGATACCTCTCTTAGTGAGTTTCTCGAAACATCTTCTACAAAATTTGTATGTCTTAAGATCAACCTCATAAATAGAGTTGCTAAAACTCATAACACATCTTCTATTATCACAATGTTCAAGACCTAAGACATGGCCTATCTCATGTAGAACCTCTTTTTTAAGTCTCTCTATAAAGATCTCGTCAATCTTTCTGTCATATCCTCTATAAAGTCTCACAGTATATACAGAAGCCGTCTTTAAATAAGGATCTGCAACTCCAAATACGAAGTTTAGACCAGGAACATATCCATCATAATCTAATATTCCAACTGTTATCTCATCAAGATCTTCTCTGAAACCTGCTATCCATGTCAACATAAGATCAGCTCTATATTGTCTTCTAAAATGATCATAATACTCTTTAGGAGGATCCTTATATATGATATGTGAGACAGATGTATTAGGAAAAATTTTTCTGAGAAAATCATTTAATATTTCAATGATCTCTTCAGCATAATCAGATATTATCACGAGTCTAAATCTCATCATATAAGAGTTTTAAAATAGAAATATAAAAAGAGAATTTATTCTGATGTGTTTCTCCCCTCCTGACTGAAATGATCATATAGTCTGTCAATCACATTAATGACCTCCTCAAAACTTTTGAAACATCTCTTCATATTAAGAATCTTATAATCACTCATGCTCTCATCAACAACATAAGATACTGGCCTGGGCATTATAGAGGCTATCTTAATAAAAATACTCATATCACTAATATAATCATTGATCTCATCATGATCATCTCCACTTGGAAGCATAACTCTCGAGTAGAAACAAAGACCCTCAGGCTCACTCCCAAAGTCTATTGTCACACCTCTCTCAAGAATTATTCTGATATTATCGCCGTGAGCCTCATATCTGAAGCCTCTCAACTTTATATGATCAGCAATCTTCTGAAGCCAATATTCTCTTCCTCCCTCATGAACATCTATATACTCCTCCTCCATAATTCTCCTCCCAAAAAATGATGATTATCTAAAATTAATTATTAAAAGAATCATCTTCTTCGAGTTTGTATATATAATGCTGTGTATAATCCTGCGGCAAGCTGTGTCTGAACAAGTTTTCTGATCTCAATAACTTTATAATCTCTATTGCTCTCAAGATACGACAAGATCTTTTGATGAACATCTTCAACTTTCTCAAGATATGGTTTGAGCCCAGAGATCTTTTCAGCCTCGATGTTTAATAGTCTTCTCAACATTCCTAGTGATAATGCCGTATAAAATCTTGTTACATATCTGTTGTCAAAAACTTCTGAGATTTTTGCTCTTCTAGATAAACTAGGATCTGTGTTTGCCCATCTCTTCTCAGCCTCAATAGACTTCGGGACTGTCTCAACGAAATAATCTATAGACTCTATAAGTCTTCCACTCTCAGAACATACATCTCTGTTAGAAAAGATCTTTTTGACATCACGCCAGACCTCTCTTATAAAATCATAGATTTTGCTCTGCCATTCTAACGCCTCTAATATTGCCTCTCTTCTACTAATATTCTCCTCAGCATCTCTAACATCCTCTATCCTAGGATCATAGTAGTATGGAACCTCGGTCACAAGCTCGACAACGTCTTGATTATATTGTTGAGCATAATCAAAACTGCTTCCGCCATGTCTAATAACTTGAAGAGGATCCATCCCTTGTCTCTCTATAAAATCATAATAATCTTTTAAAGAAACCATCTTATAAACAGCCTGGGAAAGCTCTACAGCCCATGGAACCTCAGGCTCTCCAAGACTTAGTGGAAGCCCTAGACTCTTCGGATAAAGCTGAAATATCGGATATAACAGAGGAGCCTCCTCAGATATATAATAGTAGACTCCTCCGAAGCCAGCGTTGTGAAGACTATAGATCATGTCAGGCCTATATCTCTCTATAATATTCATCAGAGCTCTCGTCTCTGGAACAGGATTCTCAAAAGAATATCTTTTATATCTTATTGGAAAACTCCACTCAATCTGAACATTACCAGCAGGTCTGTAATAATTCATTGAGTAATGAGTTATTGTGAAAGGCCCTTTAAACCATCCCTCATTCATCTTCAGACCGTCTATGTCAGCCACTTTAACTATTATCCATGTGTAATCAAAGAATCTTCTGAGCTCATCATCTGACGCAAGCTTCTCTGATAGATAGTCTAGAACCAAAGTTCCCACAGGCTCGTTAGGATGTGGAGCTCCAAACCATAATGCTTTCAATCTTCCGTTGCCAATGATTAATGCTCTGATCTCTTCACCACATCTGCTTCTTCCAATGCTCTCGACTCTCACCACATCTTTATACTCTCTGACCAGAAGATCTGTAGAATCCTCAAGCTCACGAAATGTCTTGAAACTATTGTAATTAGGAATTTTATCCAAAACCTCTCTCAAAACGTCTTTCAAGATATCTCGCCGAAAATCATAATATCAAGTCTTGTTTATAAGATTTTTTATGAATATTCATGATAAAAAGATCTCTTTCACAGTCTTCAGCACGATCTTTTCTCTCTCAAGCTCATATAAATATATGATCATCTTTTTATCATCTGTGAACTCTATCTCTATAAAAGACGGAGTCATAGATCCTCCGCCTCCTCCCCATACTCCTGTGGCTGAGCCGGGATTGATATGTAGGATCCCTTCATATTCTTCTATAAAAGGCGTATGAGTGTGGCCGCTTATTAATATTGAGACTCCTAATTCTCTTGCTAATTTTGTTAATCTCTCAATATTTCCTCTGGGCCTCACCTGATGGCCATGTGCAACTCCTATTCTAACTCCCTCCTCATATAAAACAAGATGATCAGGAAGATCTAGATAGTCCATGTTTCCCTCTACAACATATATCCTGGGGCTGATCGTTTTTAAGACATCTATGACCTCAGGATCCACAAGATCTCCTGTGTGAATAATATAATCATATCTTCTCTCTCTGAAAAATCTCATGAATACATCAGGGATCTCATCAGCTCTCTCTCTGATATGAGTATCTCCTATAACAAGAATCCTCTTCATATATCAGTCAAATATCATTAATGAGATATAAATTAAAAATGTTGTTAGAAAAATTATACGGTGTATCTATTGAGCTCTGATGATGATAATTCTAGACATGATCTTGAGATCATAATTCCTGTGAGAAACGAGAAAGGATCTATAGAATATGTGATTGAAGAGATCCTGCGCGAAGGATTTTCAAAAGATCAGATCTTAGTAGTAGATGGGAGAAGTACTGATGGTTCTCGTGAGATTGCAGAAAAGATGGGGGTTAGAGTAGTTGTTCAAGATGGCTATGGAAAAGCTGATGCTATAAAAACTGCTGTTAGAAAAACAGATGCCGAATATATGATCTTTCTAGATGGAGACTACACATATCCAGCTAAACATATATATGATATAATATCGAAACTTGATGAGGGATATGATCTTGTCATCGGCTGGAGAAAAATTCTTGAGCCAGGATCAATGTCTCTTATCTATAAGATAGGTAATAAGATCATAACGTTCATCTTCAACATAATGTTCGGAACAAAATTATCTGATGTCTTAAGCGGGATGTATGGTGTCAGAAGAAGTTTGTTACAAGAGATGTTGTTTGAGACAAAAGGCTTCTCAATAGAGTCTGAGATTGTTGCACACGTAGTCTCTACTGGTGGTGAGGTGACAGAGATACCTATAGAATATCGTCGTAGAAAAAATCCTAAGGCTAAAAAGCTTAAGATTATTGATGGAGTAAGAATTTTTAGAGACATAATATTGTTGACATGGAGATATAATCCAACGTTTCTCTTATTCTTCGCAGGAGCTTTAATGCTAATCCCAGGCTTGATACTTGGAGCATATGTTGCTTATCATCATTTCTTTGTTGGAATAACATATTTTGTCAAAGGTCTCATAGCGATAATGTTGACTTTAGCAGGATTTCAATCTCTACTACTGGCAATATTATCATTATATCTAAAAAGATCTGAGATTAGAAGCATGAGACTTATAAGAAGAATTATGAGAGATAGAAAAAAATCTTTATTCTAAAGATCCGTATCCTCCTCCGCCGGGAGTCTCGATAATTACTTCGTCGCCAGCCTCGAGATAGACTGTCTCTGACGTGATCTCTTGAGCTGTCCCGCCGGATCTTATTATTGTCACTTTTGCAGATTGACCAGGCTCTCCACCGGCGAGACCCCACGGTCTTGTTCTGAATCTTGTTGCCATTATTGATAGCGTTGCTGAAGCATTTACTTTCAAAGATCTTATTATTCCATCTCCTCCTCTAAATCTTCCTCTCCCTCCGCTGCCTTCTCTAATTCTGTATCTAGTGAACATAATCGGATATTCTCTCTCAGCAATCTCTATAGGTGTGTTGAGAGTGTTTGTCATATTAACATGTACTCCTGATACGCCGTCTTTATAAGGTCTCGCTCCTGTTCCTCCACCGATCGTCTCATAATATGACCAGTATCTTCCTTTATAAACTCCTCCGATCATAAGATTCATCATTGTGCCAGATGATGCTGCAGGGATCTTGTCTGGCAAAGCTTTTGATAATGCTAGAAACACTACGTCTGCAATTCTATCGCTGGTCTCAAGATTTCCAGCTCCCACAGGAGCCGGCTTCACAGGATTTACAATTGTTCCTAGAGGAGCTTTCAAATTGATTGTCGAGTAAAACCCGTGGTTTACTGGGACATCTTTAGCTAATGCACATCTTATGGCAAATGATGTTGCTGAAAAAGTCACTCCTAAGACAGCGTTTATAGGCTGATCAACCTGTGGATCTGTTCCATCATAGTCGGCCTCAATCTCTTTTCCAGAGATCTTTAGACTAAGCTTTATTCTAAAAAGCCTGTCTCTCCAATCAATATAATCCTCAGCCTCATAGACTCCCGAAGGCCATCTCTCATATTCTATCTCAACTATTCTACGACTATATTCAATAGCTCTCTCCCACGCCTCATGAACATTCTTATATCTATCAAAAAGCTCTCTGATTCTCTGTCTACCAACATATCCAGCGGCTATCTGAGCATTGATATCTCCGAGAGCATAATCAGGCGTCTTAAAGTTTGATAATATAATATTTAAAATCTCTTTATTCATCTCTCCTCTTCTCACGATCTTTACTGGAGGTATGATCATGCCTTCCTCAAAGATTGTTCTTGCATTAGGGTTTAAAGACGCTGGCACAGGCCCTCCCACGTCGACATAATGAGCTTTGCTAGCTATATATGCGACTAGCCTCCCCTCGTAGTACACTGGTGAGAACATCATTACATCATTAAGATGTGTGCCCACTATATAAGGATCATTAGATAATATCACGTCTCCTTCATCAAGCTCTATCTTTTCTTCATCAAGATATCTCATTAGATTTCTAACGCCTATATAAAAAGATCCTAGGTGAACTGGTATATGTTCTGCTTGTGCAACTATTCTCCCCATAGGATCAACGATTGCAATACTATGATCCATTCTCTCTCTAATGTTAGGTGAGAAGGCAGATCTTTTTAAAGCAACTCCTATCTCCTCAGCTATATACTCAGTAGCCTTATAAATAATCTCCCAACTCATAATCTCATCTCCAGAACTCCGTATCTTCCTACGACAACCTCCCATCTGGGAGGGACTACTGTGGTGGAATATTTCTCGATGATGAGTGCAGGCCCTTTTATCTTATATCCCAGAGGAAGATCTTCTCTATTAAAGACTGAGGCTTTCACCCATCCATTGAAGAACACTTCTCTCTCTGAGGCCTCTGGAGATCCTTCTACAGAAGGATCTTTCAATGTAGGTTTTGATCTTTTTATTACTCCAAACACTCTCACAACAACAATCTCAATATCTTTATCAAGTCTGAAGCCGTATGTAGCCATATGTTTTTCTTCAAAAACTTTCCTTATAGAATCAATTGTTGCAGGCCTGCTCACAGGCACTGTAAGCTCCCATCCCTGTCCTCTATATCTCACGTCGGCATATCTAATGAAATAGTCAGGCTTTAAATTCATAAGTTTGTTCTCAAGCTCTTGAAAAGTCTCCTCAGGATCTTTCGGAAAAGCTTTTCTAACTTCAAATCTGAAGTCAGCCATCAACATTCCAAGAGCTGTGAACACTCCTGGCATCGGAGGAATAATAATTCTTTTTATACCAAGCTCTTCAGCAAGAAAAGCAGCATGTTGAGGACCTGCGCCTCCGAATGCTATTAAAACAAAATCAGCCGGGTCAAGACCTCTCTCAACTGTCACAAGTCTTATTCCTCTAGCCATGACAAGATTGATCATTTCAAGAGCTGTCTCAGCTATCTCATAAGGATCTCCAAGTCTTCTCATGGCCTCTAAAGCACCTTTTTTATCAAGAGGCATCTCACCTCCTAAGAGATAGTCAGGTATCCTCCCAAGGATCAGATTTGCATCTGTTATAGTAGGCTCGACACCTCCTCTACCATAACACACAGGACCCGGATCTGCGCCTGCACTCAAAGGACCTACTCTTAACGCTCCTGCCTCATCTCTCCATATTATTGTTCCTCCGCCTGCAGAGACCTCAGAGAGATCTATAAATGGAAATCTGACGGGATATCCAGATCCTTTGACAATTCTTCCATAATGACTCTCACCACCAACCTCATATTCACTGGTCATATAAGGCTCGAAATCTATTACAGTGCCTGCCTTGGCAGTGGTCCCTCCCATGTCGAAAGAGATCACCTTCTCGAGACCTAATAACCTTGCGAACTCTGCCGCGGAAACCACTCCGCCTGCAGGACCTGACTCAATTATTTGAACAGGTCTTTTAGCAGCTTCATTAATATTGACAAGTCCTCCAGAGCTTGACATTACGTAAAGCTTAGCTCCACGAGACTCTATATAGCTGTTAAGCTTCTCAAGATAGCTGCTTACCACAGGCATTAATGCTGCGTTTACGACGGCTGTGCTTGTTCTCTCATATTCACGAGGCTCCCACGCAACCTCATGTGAAAGTGTGACATATCTAAACTTCTTCTTAAGAACTTCTCCAGCAACAATCTCGTTATAAGGATTAGCATATGAGTGTAGAAATGATACTGCAACACTTACAACACCCATCTCAACGGCTTTGTCAGTGAAAAAACTTATCTCATCACGATCTACTTTTCTAAGGATCTCTCCAGTATATAATGTTCTCTCATTAATCTCAAATCTAAGCTCTCTAGGAACCAGAGGTCTTGGCTTCTCAAAATAAAGATCATATAGTCTAGGTCTGTTCTGTCTACCAATCTCAATTATATCTCTAAAGCCTTTTGTCACAAAAAGAGCTACTTTAGGGATCTCAAGACCTTTCTGTCCCAGGAGAGCGTTTGTTCCTATAGTAGATGCGTGGACAACCTCATTGAAAATCTTGTCTTCAAGACCTTTTAACACAGCTTTCTCAGGCTCTCTAGGTGTAGACAATATTTTTAGGGTGCTCACCTCACCTTTCTCATCTAGAAAGACAAAATCTGTGAAAGTTCCTCCGACATCGACTGCAACAATCAATATTTTACAAAGCCTCCTAAAGATATTTTCTAGATTAAAAATAGTTTTCCATAGCCATGGATCTTGTCTTTAATACCTAATCTTCTCAACACAGCCCAGAGAGATGCCTGATTACTTGTTATCACAGGAATCTCAAGATCTTTCTCCAAAAGATCTATTATCTCAATAGTTCTGAGATTAGTACAGCTGATGAAGAGAGCATCAGCATCTCTCACATAGACAGTCTTAGCAAATCTATAGACCTGCCAAGGAGTTATTCTGCCAATCTCTAGATTACTTCTGATCCCTAGTCCTTTAATCTTCAGAACCTCAAATCCGTGAGCCTCTAAAAATCTTTTCTCATCATCATTAAGCTCATCAATATAAGGTGTTGCAACAACTATTTTTCTAGCTTTAACAGCCTCAAGAGCATTTACAACAGCAGTTGCAGTAGCAACAACAGGCTTGTTAACAGTCTTCTCAATCTTCTCAGAGATCATCTTATCATAACCAGGTCCTCCCACAAGACTTCCAGTGGTGCATCCATATAATATTATGTCTACATCAGCATCAGCAAGCTCTATAGCAGCTCTCAGAGAATGTTTCTCCATCTCGAAAAGAGCTTCTCTAGTAACCTCTTTAAGAGGTATTCTAGAAATATGTATCGAGACGCCTTCAGGAGCCATTTTATGAAGCTCAGACTCCATAGTAGTGTTTGAAGAAGGAATTATAAGACCTATTCTAGCTCTCCAGCCATACATATGATGCATCCAAAGTGACACGATATAATAAAATATAAAAGCTTTATTAATATATGAATAATCGGTGAATTATATATGGTTAATATAAATATTCTGAGAGGAATATCAAGAACAACATTACTTATATCATTAATAATTATAATAGTAGTCGCGGCTGTAGGAGGATATCTTTTAGCAATGAATATATTGTATAAACCTACATATAAAGTTTCTGAGGTTAAAGTAGGCATTATACAGCCTCTCTCTGGTAGCATGAGCACTATAGGAAAATATAATCTGTGGGGTGCACAGTTTGCTGTAGAAGAGATAAATAGTAGAGGAGGAATCAAAAGTCTTGGAGGAGCAAATATAACACTTGTCATCGGAGACAGCGCAGGAGACCCTTCTACAGCCGCTAGAGAGGCCGAGAGACTTATATCTGTGGAAAACGTTGTCGCGGTCATAGGAGCTTACGCAAGCTCTAATACCAAAACAGTAAGTGATGTGTGTGAGAGACTGGCCACGCCATGTCTAAATGGAGACTCTACATCACCAGACTTGACCAGAAGAGGTCTTCAATGGTTTTTCAGAACAACTGCTGACGACGATCTTTTCTCAAAACAACACGCAGAATTTCTTAAATATCTAAACACCACTTATCCAGGTTCTATAAAGACTGTAGCAATCCTATATGAAGACAGTGAGTGGGGCTCTGCAACTGCTGAGGCCTGGAAGAAGTATATGACAGAGGCTGGATTTAAAATTGTTGAGTCGATATCATTTAGAAGCGGTACTCCGACATTAGACTCAGAGATAACAAGATTAAAAGCTGCCAATCCCGACGTGCTTTTGGTGGCAGGCTATCTAACTGATGCAATATTGATTCAGAAGACTATGAAGAAACTAGACTTCAATCCTAAAGCAGTTCTTGCACAAGATGCTGGATATATAAATCCTGCCTATATAGAAGAGGTCGGCCCCCTAGGCTATTACGTGTTTAGCAGAGAAGTATTTAACTGGGATCTATTTGAGAAAGTTCCTGGTCTTAAAGATGTTAACGATAGATTCAAGGCTAAATATGGGATTGATATGGATGGAAGTATTGTAAGAAATTATGTTGCTGTCTGGGTTCTTTATTATGCATTAGAAGAGGCTGGCAAAAAAGCTAGTCCAACAGATCTGAAGACTTTCAGAGCTGTGTTAAGAGATTCACTGAGAAACATAGATATTGGTAGAGGAGTTCTCCCTGTGCCTTGGGACGGCGTGAAATTCGATGAGACAGGACAGAATATAAGAGCTAAAGGAATAATTGTTCAAATGATGCCTGACGACGGTAAGTATCATACTGTATGGCCTCCTGAGTATGCAACTAGAACTCCTCTATTTCCAATGCCTAAATGGTCTGAGAGATCATCATAAGATGATATAATAAAAGAGGTTTTTTACATGTCTTCTGAAATAATTTTTGCACAAGCTATAGTCGACGGTCTTTTAATGGGATCTTTATATGCGTTAATAGCTATCGGACTTGCAATGATCTGGGGCATCGTAGAGATCATTAATTTTGCTCATGGAGAATTTCTCATGATAGCATCTTTTCTATCATATTTTTTATTTATATATTTAGGCATAGATCCTCTCATATCAATTCCACTAGCTTTTTTAACAACATTCGGACTAGGCTATCTAGTTCAGAAAGGAATTATAAACAGGATCTTGGAGGCACCTTTTTTAACACAGATCTTTGCAACATTCGCTTTACTACTTATAATTAGAAATGGATTCTTCGTAGCTTTTGGTCCAGACATAAGATCTGTGACGACATGGTATTCAGAGGCTACAATAGATCTATATGGCATCAAGATGAGCATAGTAAAACTTTTTGCTACGACAATAGTGATCATAGCAACAATACTGCTTCATCTATTTCTCACAAGAACCTACTTAGGGACTGCAATGAGAGCTTTATCACAAGATAAGACTGCAGCACAGCTTATGGGCATAGATATTAAGAAGGTGTATGCTATAGCATTTGGATTGGGAGCTGGACTCGCAGGGATCGGTGGAGCTCTTCTAACATCATTCTATTATGTGTTTCCTGAGATGGGAGTTCCTTTCACATTAATAGCTTTTATATCAGTAGTCTTAGGAGGATTCGGAAACATTCTAGGCCCGGCAATAGGTGCTGTGATAATAGGCGTGTTACAAAGTATCGGTGCATTGATCATGACTCCCAGCATGAAAGATATTCTCGTATACATTGTCTTTCTAGCGATACTTCTGATAAAACCGACAGGAATATTCTCAAGGTGATCATATGTTTAAGATAGAGAACATTAAGAGAGATATTGATCTTATGATAATACTTTTAACAATATTGTTGCTATTGATCATGCCTCTTGTATATAACAATTATTTCTTTTTAAACGCATTGTTTCTAGCATCTTTATATATGATCTCTTCAACAGCATGGAATATAATGGGAGGTTTCACAGGATTAATAAGTTTCGGCCATGCAGCATTTTTTGGAATAGGAGCATATACTCTAGCGTTAAGCTATAACAATGGATTGTCTCCATGGATAGGCATATGGCTTGGAGGAGCAATAGCATCATTATTTGCATTAATAATCTCTTTCCCACTTCTAAGATTAAGAGGACATTGGTTTGCACTGGCGACTATCGCAGTTGGAGAAGCCTTAAAACTTTTTTTCAACAACTGGGATTATGTTGGTGCTGCAAGAGGTGTTGAGCTTGCGAGAAAAGAATACTCTTTTGCATGGATATATTTCATAGAGTCTATATATTACAACTATGTTGCTGTGTTGATACTTGTGATAAGCATATTCATAATGTTTCTAATAATCAGAGGAAGGATCGGATATTATCTTCAGAGTATTAGAGAGAGTGAAGAGACCACCATGACGATAGGCTTGAATCCTTTTAAATATAAGATGATAGCCATGGTTTTAAGCGGATTTTTCACAGGTGTTGCAGGAGCTTTATATGCTATAAGATATAGATATATAGATCCTTTCAGCGTAATGGATCTATTCATTTCAGTACAGATATGTCTCATAGCTATAGTAGGCGGAGTATATAGTTTCGCAGGACCATTATTAGGAGCATTGATCGTCACTCCCATAGCAGAGTATACAAGAGCATTGATAGGAGGAGCTTATGGAGCAAGATTCTTTGGTTTACATCTTCTGATCTATGGCGTGATCCTTTTGATACTATCTTTATATGCTCCTGGAGGATTAATGGATGTTTTAAAAAGATTTTTAAGAGGTAGATATAGATGAAGACTATTCTCAAAGTCGAGAATGTCACTAAAAGATTCGGTGGTGTGATAGCTCTTAACAACGTCAGTGTAGATGTCTATGAGAAAGAGTTTCTAGGGATCATAGGTCCAAACGGCTCTGGAAAGACTACTCTCTTCAACGTGATAACAGGATTTATAAAACCTGACAAAGGAAGGATCATTTATATGGACAAAGATATAACAGGCATGCCGCCTTATAAAATTGCTAGACTAGGCGTTGCAAGAACTTTTCAGATAATGAAGCCTCTCGAGAATCTATCGGTATATGATAATGTGTTGATATATGCTCTCCCAAGAAGCAAAGACGTTGATGAGGCGAGAGATAAAACTGAGAAGGTGTTAAGTCTCTTAGATCTTTGGAGTAGAAGAGATGTTTTAGCTAAAGATCTTAATGCTGTTGAGAAGAGAAGACTTGAGCTTGCCAGAGCAATTGTGGGAGACCCGAAGTTGCTTCTCTTAGACGAGGTTTTGGCAGGGCATAGTCCTGCGGAGATTGACAAGACGCTGGCTATTTTAAAGAAGATTCATGAGTCAGGCGTGACTATAATGATGATTGAACATGTTATGAGAGCGATAATGAAGATCTCCGAGAGAGTAATTGTTTTGAACTATGGAAACGTCATTGCCGAAGGGCCTCCAGAGAAGATATCTAAAGATCCTAAGGTTATCGAGGCTTATCTAGGAGAAGGATTTAAAAAATATCTTGAGACAAACAAAACATGATAAAAAGTCTCGGGGTATATTATGAGTCTTGTGATAAACTCTTTAGATGTATATTATGGGAAGGTACAGATCCTTAGAGAGATCAGTCTAAAGGTTGATCATGGATCAATAACAGCATTAATAGGACCCAACGGATCTGGAAAAACAACTCTTTTAAAAACAATATCAGGTATTCTGAGACCTATGAAAGGATCTATAAAATATGAAGATAAAGAGATCGTAGGTTTACAACCTCATGAGATAGTTGAGCTAGGCATAATTCATGTGCCGGAGGGGAGAAGATTATTTCCTTATCTAACAGTATACGAAAACTTATTGTTAGGCTCATACAATAAGAAAGCTAGAGAGAGATTTAAAGATAATTTAGAAAGGATCCTCACAATATTTCCGATACTAAAGGAGAGACTTCATCAGAAAGCTGGGACGTTGAGCGGAGGAGAACAACAGATGTTAGCAATAGCAAGAGCTCTCATGGCAGAGCCCAGGCTTCTTCTCATAGACGAACCGAGCCTAGGTCTTGCACCAAAGATCATTGATACAGTATATGAACATATAAAAACTTTAAAAGAATCAGAGAAAATAACAATATTACTAGCTGAACAGAATGCTGCAAAAGCTTTTGAAGTATCAGACTATGTATATGTTCTTGAGACAGGGAGAGTAGTAAGAGAAGGAAAGGCCGTAGAACTGATACAAGACGAAGAGATTAGAAAAGTCTATCTAGGAATCTAAATATGTGTTAAAACAACTTTTAATGACATATATGATGTTGAAATATTATGATCTAAGTTTAATCATGGAAAACTTGTTCAAAAAAGTTACCGTCTAAGTTCTCTATTTGAACAATATTGATTTTTATTATTGTCTTCTATCTTTCCCCCCTCAAGTAGTTTCTTAAATCTGTTAATTAACTCCTCGATGGAATATGCGATAATTCCATATTTTAAATAGGCTTTATATCTCTCTGGATCGTCAGTTAATATCAGTATATTTTTGATCAATGAAATTGCCGCATTTATAACATCAGTTATATTATAAGACATCTCATGTTTTAAAAAGTCGCTTGTTATTAATGATGCTTTTATAATAACGTTTATATCTACATCTTCTTCTATAATATAAACTTTTGAAAATAATTGGATGATTGAAACTATCTTTGTATAATCTAAATCTACACATTTATATTGAAAAAGGTTCTCATCAACTTTAATAAGTTATTTTCATGTTCAATTTTCATGTTATGTTGAAAGCTAAAAAAGCTTAGAAGTATTCATAAATAACGGTGGTACGACACTGAGTTCTGAAGTTAAAAAATCTTTTTTGACGCTTTCTTCTGAGCCTCGGTTCATACTTGCAACTGATGTGGGTAGCACAACTACTAAGGCTAGATTTTTTGGTAAAATAAATAATGAGTGGAGATTCTTAGCAAGTGGAGAGGCTCCTACAACTGTCGAGAAGCCTGTTGAAGATGTCACTAAAGGTGTGAGAAATGCTGTTAGAGAAGTTGAGGAGTTGACTGGTCATAAGATCCTAGATGACTCTAGTGAAGAGCTCAAATTCATCATGCCTTATAGAGGAGGTAGAGAAGGTATCGACATATATGTGTCAACAAGCAGTGCCGGTGGAGGTCTTCAGATGTTGGTGGCAGGCGTAGTCAAAACCATAACGGCTGAGAGTGCTCAGAGAGCTGCTTTAGGAGCTGGAGCAATCATTATGGATGTTTTATCTGTAGATGATGGCAGAGAGCCTTTTGAGAAGATAAATATTGTAAGATTTTTAAGACCTGATATAGTGTTGATCGCTGGAGGAACTGACGGTGGAGATGTCACTCATGTTAAAGAGATTGCTGAGATAATAGCTATGGCGAAACCTAAGCCTAGGTTCGGCGCCTCTTATAAACTTCCTATAGTATATGCTGGTAATAAAGATGCTAGAGAAGACATAAAGAAGATCTTCCCACGGGATTATTTTGATCTAAGGATTGTTGATAATATAAGACCTCAGATCGAGGTTGAGAATGTTGAGCCTGCAAGAAATATGATATTAGAGCTTTTTATGGAACATGTCATGGCTCACGCACCTGGTTATGAGAAGCTTATGAAACTTGTTTCAACAGATATCATGCCTACCCCAGCCGCAGAAGGTCTTATGATAAGAACTTTTGCTGAGACTAGAAAAGTTAATGTCTTAGGAGTAGGGTTAGGAGGTGCGACGACAAATATATACTCATATTTTGACGGAAGATTCTTAAGAACTGTTAGTGCTAATTTAGGTATGAGCTATAGTATTGGAAACGTCTTGAAAGAGGCAGGGATCGAAAATATTAAGAGATGGATACCGTTGGATCTTGATGACGATGTTATTAGAAATATTATTTATAATAAGATGATTAGACCCACAACAATACCTATGACATTAACAGATCTAATAGTTGAACATGCAGTAGCGAGAGAGGCTATTAGAATGGGTTTTAATCATCACAAATATCTAGCTAGAGAGCTAAAGGGAGTTAAGAAAGAGAGGACTATATCAGATATATTTGAGGAGGTGAGAGAGGAAGAGACTTATATAGATATGAGAAGGATCGATTATATAATAGGTACAGGAGGACTCCTCTCTAGAGCCCCGAGAAGATCTCAATCAATGATGATCTTGATAGACGCTTTTCAACCAGTAGGTTTCACATATATCATGCAAGACAGCGTATTCATGATACCTCATTTAGGAGTTTTATCAAAGCTGTACAGAGATATTGCAATAGAGATCTTTGAGAGAGAATGTCTAGTTCCTCTAGGAACTGTTGTGGCAGGCAGAGGATCAGGAGATATAGGAGATAAAATCGCAGACATAACTATAGAGTATAATGATGGCAGAAAAGAATCGTTCACATTAAACTTCGGCGAGATCAAGAGAATAGATGTTTCACAAGATACAGAGGTTACAGTGACAGTCTCTCCAACTAAATATTTTGATTTTGGCGCAGGCTTCGGCAAGAGAATCAGCAGAAAAATACGTGGAGGAGTTGTCGGCCTAGTCTTCGATGGAAGAGGAAGACCTGTTATATCTCTGAAGGAGAGAGATAAACAGATAAATCTATTGAAAAGCTGGTTTAAATCTATGAGACTTTATCCAGAGAATTTTGAGGAGATGACTACGCAATGAGTGAAGAGAGTTTCGCCTATACACCAGGGCTTGCGGCAAGTCCTATGACATTAGTGACTAAAATAAGAAGTCTTCCAGTAAAAGGAGAGATCTTAGTAGACAAAGGGCAGAAAGTAGATTTCGACACAATTATTGGGAGAAGTGTTTTAGAAGGAGCACCTTATATAGTAAAGGTTTCAGAGATGTTAGGTGTTGAGCCTGAAGAGGTGTCTAGATATATGACTGTAAAACCAGGCGACAGAGTTAAGAAGGGAGATATTATTGCAAGATACACAGCATTCTTCGGTCTTATGAAGAGAGAAGTTGCGGCGCCTATTGATGGAACTATAGAGAATATCAATGAGCTCACAGGACATGTGATAGTCAGAGAGTTGCCTAAGGTTGTTGAGGTCACAGCTTATATCAGAGGAATAGTCAAGGATGTGATACCTGGCGAGGCAGCTGTAATACAGACTCCAGCAGCATATGTCCAAGGGATAATAGGTTTCGGAGGAGAGAGACATGGCGAGATCTCGTTGGCAGTCTCGAGACCAGATGAAGTGCTAGACGAGAAGAAAATAGATGAATCTTACGCAGGAAAGATTATTGTAGGAGGATCATTTGTGACTTATGATGCTCTAGTTAAAGCTCAGAAGATCGGTGTCAAAGGAATCATAGTAGGAGGAGCTAACATAGCTGATATAGAAAGGATCATAGGATATAAGATTGGCGTCGCGATAACAGGGAGAGAAAACATGGGATTCACCCTTATATTAACCGAGGGATTCGCGAAGCTGGCGATGTCTGATAGAGTATTTAACATACTTAAACAAAATGAAGGTAGAGAGGCTGCGATAAATGGTGCAACTCAAGTGAGAGCTGGCGTGATAAGACCCGAAGTGATCATTCCTTTAGAAGAGAGTTATATAAAAGAAGAGATTGAGACCAAAGAGAGCGACAAAGTGAAGATAGGAAGTATTGTAAGAGTCATAAGATATCCATATTTCGGTGCTATAGGCACTGTGGTAGAGCTTCCTGTGGAGCTACATAAGATAGAGACAGAGTCTCCTGTGCGTATTGTAAAAATACGTCTGAGTGATGGGAGAATAATAACAGTTCCAAGAGCTAATATAGAGATTATAAGTAGCGAATAAATCTATCTTTTTTCATTAAGAGCCTTGGCTAAAGCTCTTATCTCCCTATGATCCAAGATTTTTAATCTTAACAATCTATCTTCTCCTCTAACTTTTATCAACACATTCTCTTCTCTATATGCCAATGTTATGGCTAACGTAATTAAAAGTGTAATCAGATGAGGAAGATCTTGAGAGAATAATGTTAATAACGCCACAGCTATAGTTAAGATAACCAAAATCTTGTTAAAAGATCTTTCGATACCTATCTTCTCTATATCCTCAAGATTTATCTCTTTCTCAAAATTTTTTCCAATAAAAATCAGCTTATCATTTGTCACCTGAATTTTACGAACCTTATATTGATACGCTCTAGAAGAAAGTCTTGATTTATTCCTATACTCATCATTACGTGTTTTATCATCTGTTTTTCTCATGACGTGTCCCGTTGAGAATTTGTCATCATGAGAATAAATCTCGTGAAGATCATCTTAGACATAGATTGTTAAAAATAAATTTGTTTAACAGGATCTTTGGATGTTCTCAGGATCTTAGCTCTTCAATACGTTTAATCAGTTTCTCAACTTTGACAGGATCTTCAAGTATTTTAAGAAGATAATTGCCGTATGAACCTAGAAGTATTAATAAAGGCTGTAGATATAAAAGAGCTATCTGAGACCATAGTCTGCCCATAGGACCGAATGATTCTAAGAGAAATATTGCCACAGAATCCATCTTCATATCAACAATTTTTCTAGCTAAATTCTCTATCAGCTGATCTTCGTTAATCATCTCGTTTCTGCTCATTTAGACCTCCTTCTAACCTCTATTAATATTCCTATCGCGGCTAATATTACGCCTATTATAGTCGCAATAATATATGGCTGTAGATATATTAGATATATAGAGATCACAAATCCTACTCTCGTTACTATCGTGTTAGCAAAGAGTGCTCCAAAACCGACCATCATTCCATAAATACCTATTAGATAGAGAGCTCTATATAATGTGTATATTGCTGATGTTCTTCCAGGAGCTGGTTTCGGTGGAAATATTGTGAAGAGGAAGTATGTTAAGCCTCCCACTGTTATCAAGAACATAAGCCAGTTATTAACTAGTTTAATAGGATCTGAACCCCATAGAGGCGTTAACGCAGCCTGTATCTGTCTGATTATGTTTGCCATAGGTATTGTTCTGACAGCTAATGCTGCTCCCACTGCCACATTAATCGCCACACCATATCTGGCCAGCCAATAATATTTTCTTGAGTATTTGAAGAACATCAACATGCCTAAGATGATAGGTATTATATAATGCCATGAGACTGTTGGCTGAGTGATCAAGCTTTTTATCGCGACTCTGTTTAAGCTGTCAATAGCCAGAGCTATTGAATATCCGGCTGCCGTGCCGACGAATATATGTTCAGCAAGTTTGTAGAAAACATTGTCTCTGAATGCAAAGCTATAGATCCAGATTACTATGAAAGCTGCGATCCATGCGCCTATGATCTCCCAAGAGACCATCTTATCCTCACCTCCCACCGCCTTTAGCTTTCTTAGCCTCTAATCTCTTACTCCAATACACAATGTTTCCCACTATTATGAATATAAGGATCACGAAATGAGACAGGCTCTGTGAATCCATAGAAGCTATTCCGAGACCTTTTCTTCCCACTAGAAGCTCATATTCGGCAGCGCTTCTCTGTCCAACTAGCATTCCTATAGCCTGTTTAGCACTTACAAAAGGCTCTATAGATGGTGCTATGACGCTTAAAGCAACAAATAATAGCGGCGTACCATATGGGGTATACCATTGTCTCACATAGTAATTAAATGTGTCAGTTCCTGAGGAGACTATTATTGCTAGATCAAAATCTGTTGCTTTATCAACTTCTTTTAACAGAGACAACTTATCAACTGGATTGCCATAGTTATCGACAGTGACAGTTCCTTTAATACTTTTTGCTAATGAGGCAACAGCCGCCTCTCCACCACTTACATAGCCGAGAAACACATAGTCTACTCCATATGTCTTGTTGGCAAAGACGTCAGGAGCACTTGACTTTAGCAGAGAGAATATCAAAGGTCCTGTGCTCATTGTTGATACAAACACTATTTTACAGCCTTTATCAAATAATTGTTTGATCAATGCGATCGCATTGGGCTCCAACTCTCCTCTCGCAGCAACCTCATAGTAGAGCTCCATATAGACGTGACAACCAGGCTTAAGATGTTGTATATAATTATATACAGCAAGTGTTCTACTAGAGATCTGTATTGGAATACCTATCGGAAATATCAGCGGATATATTAATGCTATGATCAAAACTAGATATAAGACATATCTTGATCCAAATATTCTATCGATCACATTTATTACGCTCATATCACTCTCTCCTCCCCAGCCAGCTTACTTCACGCCACATGATTAGTCTCAAGCCTAGTATTATTGTTCCGAATCCAACGCCCATAGTTATAGGTCTGAAAGCCGCTGTGTTTGGCACAGTCATGATCCAGTCTCGTAGAGGAAGAAATCCTGGCCATATAAGATTTCCGAGACTTGTATTGCCTAACATTATTACTATAGCAGTTATTAGAAGAAGTGTTGCCATAGGATTTCTCGCAATAAATGCTCTATAAGATGCAGAGGCTATATAGAATAATAATATAGAATACACTGCTGAGTCAGTTGGAGCATATAGATAAGTGAATAGCCATGTGAACTGTGGTTGTGTAGTAATTGTTATGCCGAGCTTAGGATACACATAACTATAGTATAGACCTATCAATGCAAATATCACCATTATAATCTCTAATGCTATGGTCGTGCCGCTGAAAGGCAGCTGTTTAACACCGATCTTTTTAATCTGAACCAAATGATAACGAAGCAGATCTATACCTCCGATTATCAATGTGAATGATGTTATGATCACTGCCCAATCACTTAAAGCTTTATCCCATGTTGTGAAAGCGTCTGAAACACTCTTGTTTATATAGAAGTAATAGAATATTATCATTATTATCAGAATTATCGAGACAATCGTTTGAGGTATGAATCTTCTGATTGTAAGACTCATATCTTCTCACCCCAGCTTCCAAACCCAATTCAACCATGAACTTATGTTAATGCCAAAGGCTAGAAACAGTATGCCTAATACTATCAATATTATTGTAGCCAGCTTACCTACGTCTTGTCCTTGTATTGATGCCAAAGACTCTTTATCGCCAGAAGCCATTGCGCCTGCAGCAAAAATCTCCTCACCAATAAACGCGTAGTCAGCGGCTAACACGAAAAATGGTATCTGAGTCTCACGAGCTGTTCCCGCCACTTGAAAAGCTCCCACCATGTTTCCCGCCTCCATAAATATCAGAGATTCTGCATAGAACGGTCCTACAACAATGTTTGCACCAACTCTTTCTCTAACTATTATCGCCTGAACTGCTGAGGCATAAGCAAACTGTTGGTCAGTGAGATATCTGACGTTATACACGGGATCAAAAAGCTCTGGTCTACCGCCTGAGGCATATCCTTCTTTAACTATCTCCTCAACTGACGCAATAACCTCAGGAACGCCTAGAGTTGCAATAAGTCTTGCACCATATTTACCTGCGAGTCTTGCAACATGTGAAAGAACTCCAAGACCAGCTATGTATTGAGGAGCCATTGAGCCTGCTATACTGCCAAAGCCTATAGTCATATGAATAGGTCTGCCCATCTCCACAGAACGAGTAACCCCCTCTTCTATGGCGCTGAAAGCAGGTATCTCTCTCACACGGATCTCTCCACCTTCTCTCACATGATTGATTGACAAATATCCTGCTAGCATTAGAAATATGAGAAAAACAAATGATGAAATAGGTCTTGCAGAATTATACAGCTGTATTTTTGCAAACCACGCCGCGACAGATCCTAGAGAGATTATTAGAATTATAAGGATGACTATGAGAACACCGATAGATATCTTCAAATTCACCGCCGACAACATTATTTTTAGACAAATATTTAAACTTTTTCTGTACAATCTCACATAGTTCTATGATTAATATAGTTGATTTGTTGATTTAAAATATTAATATAAGCTAAATAAAACATTTTCAAGATTATCCTCTATATTTAAGTATATAAAATTCAGTCATGAGATAAAACTTCCCTAAGATCTAAAGAGGCAATTAAAAAAGATCTGTCATAAAATGATATCTATAATATAGAAAAAAGATAAGTTTTTCGCATGATTTCTAGCAAAATTATTATAAATTCATATTACTCTGGCTTTGTAATGTTCACATTCTCAATCATTATATATGGAAGTTCTACAGATCTTCTTATCTCCCACCATCTTGTTTTGTAAAGTCTTTTTCCCAGTCCTCTTATGTTTCTTAGAAGACTCGGGAAAGAGTCTGCGATCCTAACTCTCTTGACAGATCCTGCCACTTCTCCATTTTCTATCACAAGAACAGCATCTCTAGTCACTGTGGAGAACTGTCCCTCCACAACATTCTGATATCTTGTGTACCAGTTGTTGTTTATCAATAATCCTCTTCTCATCTCTCTCACAAGCTCTTCTTCATCAAAATCTCCAGGCTCGACTCTCAGGTTCCACGGCCTAGGCATGATCCATCCTGCGTTTGCAGTAGATCTTGTCTCAAGAATTGTTGCTGTCTTCGTGTTATGAATAAAACTCTTCAGAACGCCTCTCTCTATAAGAATGTTGTCTCTCGTAGCCAGCCCCTCATCGTCAAATGCTGTTGAGCTCATCATATCATCTCTATGAGGAAGATCTTTTAAAGTGAACATCTCATTGGCAATCTGATCCCCAGGATTATTCTTTGCGAAAAATGATGTCCCAAGGATCTTTCCTAGACCTGATAGAGCCATTGATATATAATCAATAAAGTTTCCTAAGACAAGAGGCGTCAAAATAACGTTATATCTCCCAGGATCTATATTTATAGATTTTGCTCTCGAAGCCTCTTTAGCGTAATAAGCTGCTTTCGTCGCAACCTCCTCAATATCCCTAGGATCAAATCCTGATCCTCCATATCCCCAGTGTCCAGAGGAGTCTCTCACAAACACTCTTGCATAAACTGTGAATCCTGTGGAGTCTTCACATTTCTCAAATCCATTGCTAGTAGCTATACATCTTCTCTTGAAATAACCATCTAACGCCCCGGCAACTCTCTCACCACCCTCCTCATGAGCTTTGTTAACAAGGATCTCTGCATAAATACCTGGATCCTCCATAAACTTCATCGTAGAGTTTTTAACAAGATTCGTTAGAGGAGACACTTCTCTATCTGGCTCAGGGATCTTGGCATATATAAATGAAGGCTCTAAAGAGTTTATCTGCTCAAGAAGTCTGGGGGTCTCTCTAAGTATCTCATCAAGATCTGACGTTGTCATAGATGTGACAAGAATCTTCTTATCCTTAGTTAAGTAAAGATCTATGAGAACCTCACTCCAGCTTTGTGCAACCGAAGGCTGTGAATTAGCTATCTTAACCATAGTTCTGTCAACATACTCCATAGAGATTATGACTTCGTCAAAACCTGCAGAGCTAAGTCTTTTTACAAGATCACTTAACACATGTGTCATAACCCGATCACCCCCAGTCTCATTTTTGATAATCTAACGTCAGGCCCCCCAAGCCAGACGGGAACTCCTTGTGAAGGCTCTCCTTTTCCACATGTCCCAGCGTAAAACCTAAGATCTTTTGATTTAGCAATTATATTAGAGAAGAATTGTTTTGTAGTAAACTCTATCACAGGATTTCTAATGAAATCTCTCAGCTCTCCATTTATGATCTCATAGGCCTCTAAACCTCCGTATCTCTGTCCCCATCTGGTGTCATCAATATTCCACTCCATATAACTTTTTATATACACGCCGTATCTGATGTCTTCTATAAGTTCTTCAAAACTTCTGTCTCCAGGCTGTAGATATGTGTTGCTCATTCTTATTATAGGCTCAGATCTATAGTCCATTGCTCTTGAAGATCCATTGCTAGAGACGTTGAATAATGTTGCTGTGGCTCTGTTATGTAGAAACTCATTTACAACTCCTTCTCTCAGAAGATATTTAGGTCTTGCGGCAACACCCTCTTCATCATATAGATAGAAGCCGTATGATCCTGGGATCGTAGGGTCATCAATTACAGTTGCATATCTGTTTCCAATTCTCTCAGAACCTAACATGTCAGGCCTGGCATAGCTCTCGCCCGCCTGTGCAGCTTCTCTACCAAGGATCCTGTCAGCCTCAAAGGGATGGCCAATGCTCTCATGCATGACAAGACCTACAACCTCTGAGCCTAAGACTATGTCAACAGGATCTTTAGGAGGCTCTTTACCTTTCAAAAGGATCTTCTCCATAGTCTCTGTGAGAGAAGACATTTTATTCAAAAGATCCTCCTCCTCAATCTTTTCATAACCTCCCACAGCCCCAATGCTCTCAGACTTCTGTATAGTCCCTCTCTGAGGATGAGCCAACACAATATTTACGAAACCGCTGACCCTAGGGATCTGGCTCTCAACATAAGCTCCGTCACTATTTAAAATGATCTTTTCCTCAACATCTTCATTATATGAGAAGACTAATGTGGCAAGCTTGCTCTCTCTAATCTTCTCAGCAACTCTCTTAGCAAGATCTTTGTGAAGAGAGATCTTCTCCTCTAGAGATATATTCTCAAAAGATTTTCTCTGAGGAACATTATATCTGGCTCTCCCAAGTCTCTCTCGAGAGAACAAGATCTTTACTTTAAGAATCTTTGAAGAAGACCTTGCAATATTGACAGCCTTCTCAACTGTATTCTTCAGGCTCTCTCTATCAATCTTGTTAGTAGATGCGAAACCTAAGGATCCTTCGACAACAACTCTCACACCTACGCCTCTGCTAATGCTAGACCCGCTGCTGACTAGAAGACCATTTCTAGATGTTATGCCAAAACTTTTGTGAGAATGATAACGAGCCTCAGCATATGATGCTCCTAGACTTCTCGCGTAGTCAACTGCGTATTGAAGCAGATCTATCATTTATATACGCCACTGATATATAGGCTTAAAACATATTAAATTATTTCTCAGATCTTTATTAAAACTGATAAAACCCCACTTATCAATAGAAAAAGCATCCAGAGCCTAGGAGTTATAGGGCCTAGAACCTCAACACTCTTAATGTAACTCCACACAGACTCTCCCATCACAGGGATCTTATCAAAACTTTTTTCAAAACAATAAACAGAGTATTCAGAAAGATCTTTCTCAGCCTCAGACACGGCCCTCTCAATAGCTTTAAGAAGCTCATCACATAATCTGACGGCTGTATAAGGATCTCCTACGCTCGTTGCCGCACAGCTGTGGTCATCAGGAGTTACTATCAGAACCTCTCTAAAACCTTTCTCTCTGAAATATCTTCTTATAAAATCATTTGTAGATTTTATCATGTTGTTTCCATATATGTATATCAAAAGATCTTTTCCATCAGACGTCTCAATAATCAAAGTCTTGATCAATCCATTACATACTCCACCACATGAATGCCTCATATAGGCAGAGCCGAACCCCACTCTCTTAACAATGCTCATCTTAATGTCTTCAGCATCAATGATCTTTCGAAGAGATCTTTTGAGAGATTCATAGCTGAGAGATCTTCTCCCATAAAAACTATGTGCATCAGCAAACATTATCTTGACACTTTTTTTATCAGCATACTCGATTATATCTGTCATCTCTCTCTCAGGAACATCATCAGATCCTTCCTCATTAACAAATATTGTTGAGACACAATCTTTCTCTTCACTATAAAAAACATAGATCATCCAATGATCATTTGTTCTTAGAGTTGCAACTTTAACAAGCCTGTGATCAATATTTTTATCATCATGATCTGAAAGATCTTTTCTCAATACTTCTGCAATATTCTTAACATAAGATCTTCTCACAATATTATTCTCATGAGAACCTATCGTGTGAAAAACAAGCGTGTCGCCAACATCTTTTAATGCTTCATCAAAAATATAAACAGCGTCTGAAGATCCTGCTTTTTTAAACGGCCCGAAGTGAAAGCCTGGGAATATGAGAAGTATATCTCTAACTCTTCTTCTAAAGATCATTATTTTTATCTTTATATCTTTTTTGATAGAATTCTCCTCAAGAACATTCTCAAGATCTTTTGTGTCATCAAAGATCCATGTTTTTATAAATCCTCTCCCAAGTTTAAAAGTTTTCACCCCATTTCT
>WYEN01000095.1 GCA_009903825.1 Desulfurococcales archaeon | reverse complement strand
ATATACCTAATTTTCCAGAGAGATATTGATATAATATTGCTAAAACACCAGAGACCCAGACAACCCATAGAAGTTCTAGCCCGAATTTGGATCCTGCCTCAATGTTGCTGGCAAAATTTCCTGGATCAATATATGCCACAGCAATTATAGTAGCAGGCCCAACGACTCCTCTATAGATCTTTTGTAACAAATATGTTCTTTTGAATTCTAAGATCCTCATCAACGCTCACGTATATCTGTAGATTATTATTAGAAAGTTAATAAACATTCCAATAGATCTTTAGGAATGCCTAAATCAAATGATCTTTGCTGAAATAATTAGCTGCTCTTTATCTACATCTTATGACGGAAATTTATTATAAAAGCGATCATACAAGATATGCTTGTGCTGATTTTTATTAAAAATGACATACAATATAAAGTGGGATAATGAGATTCGTAAGAATATCTGCAGAGATATGTGTATATTGCAAAGGTTATAAAAAGCTATGTGGACTTGATCAATGTCCTCTTAAAGTTAGACTAAATGCTGTGCATAAAACAATGAGATATCTTATGCTAAGCAATTCTAAAGAGTTTTTCGGTTTCACACCTCCTAGTGGTGTTATAGGTGAGAAAGGATATCCTGAGGTGGCTTTATTATATAGCATACCACCAGAGGATGACGAGAGCCGGGCTAAAACTTATGATGATCCTGTGAGATGGTGGGGCAGTTACTCTCTTGAAAAAATTATTGAAATGAGAAGTAAGATGATCTCTGGGATCATTAGAGTCAACGTTAATAAGCCTGAGAGACTTCTCGAAAAAGAGATTTCTTTGGCATTGATATCAGAGAAGCCTGTGGATAGCGAGATGAGACTAAAGAATTTTCCCAGACTTTTAACACCTATAGATCCTTTTGATCCTCCGCGAGGCTTGGGAGCTGATGCTGAGAGTATTAGGATCGTTGATAACCCTCATATATCTAAATCTGTTGAAAAGATTTTGAACGAAGATCTTAAGGCCTCTGAAGCTGTGAAGATATTATATAGAGACGGAGTAGACATCTACAGAATACAAAAAATATTTTCTCTAGGCTTGTTAGGCAGACATTATAAAAAGCTTGTGCCTACCCGCTGGGCTATAACAGCTATTGACGCCATTATATCAAACATGTTGTTGAGAAAGATCAGAGGTTATCCAGAGATCCAGGATGTTATGTTTTTTAAAACTAGTTATCTAGGAAATAGATTCTGGATTCTTATGATCCCAGGAGCCTACACATTTAATTGGATTGAAATCTGGCATCCAAACACAATTTATACAAAGAACTCTTTAGAGCCTCTCATCATTGAAAACAGTGAAAACTGGCATGGAGTGGCAGACTATATGGATGGAGGCTATCAGGCCGCCAGAATAAGTGTGTTAGAATATTTAGAGAGGATAGGTAGAAAAGCCTCTGTAATAGTTGTCAGAGAGATAACTCCAGAATATTATGCTCCGGTAGGAAACTGGCATATAAGAGAGAGTGTTAAAAACGCTCTTAAATCATCTCCTATAAAACTAGGATCATTAGACGAAGGATTAGATCTGATAAAGAAAGATCTTGGTCAAAAACTAGGAGATCTCGTATTTAAGAAAGAAAGTAGTAAAATGATGATTTTCAGAAACCATTTAAACAGAAAATTAGATGAATATTTTAAGAAGAGCTAAAAAAGATCTTAGTCAGCTCCGTAAGATCTATCTCTGAAACTATTACAGGATATCTTAGATCAAGAGCTTCTAAAATCTCAGGCTTTATCTCTCCAATTACTCCAATAATTTTATCATCTATATATATGAATCCTCGCCTGCCACTGATCAGTAGCTCAGATCTTCTCAGCCATTTGTTAGAATCTGTATTATTTTTTAATCTCGGCTCAAGACCTAATAATCTGATCAGAGAAAATACTAGAGCATGCATCTCTTCAAAACGTGTCTCATAATCCATCAGACCTATTCCCAATCCTCTTCTTGTTCTTAAACCTCTGATATCGGTAGGATCGTCTGAAATCACAATATCTCCTATCTCATATATTCTCACAGGCTTAGACTGGTTCTGGATATAAGTCATTATATTAAGTATCGATGGGATCATGCTTGATCTGATTACTGAAAACTCTTTAGATACAGGATTAAGAACTTCGACATATTCATCAAAACCTATTTTTTGATAAAGATCTTTAGATGTCAATATAAAACTCATGATCTCTATATATCCAAATCCATTCATAAGATCCCTAATCTGTCTCATGATGACAGTCTCTTTATCTAAAGATCCTCTTCTGATACTTGGGACATATTCTATTCCTATATTCTCTAATCCATAAGATATCACTATTTCTTCTACCAGATCTATTTTATGTAATATATCAATTCTATATGAGGGTATATATACTTTCAAAACATTATCATCAAGTTCTTCGACACTCATCCTAGATCTCTCCAAAGATCTTTTTATAACATCTATGTCAAGATCTATGCCGATAGTTCTGTTTATATATTCTCTCTCTATATTCATATCTGATACACGAGCCTTAGGATAATAATCTTCTTCATCTCCTCTTCGAATGATCACTCTACCTATGTATCTATTCCTACTTCCCTCGGCTAATGTCGTAGTTAATATCTCAAGGATCTTTTCAACAACATTTAGATCAGTCCCTGTGACGTCTATAAGAAGATGTCTTGTATCAGGATCTATTTTTGTTAGATCAGAGTTAATAACCGGTGGAAGACTTATGATCTCTTCATCACATAATATGGCTGGATGAAGATCTTTGTTAAGAGCTATCTCTCCATATAAAACTCCTTGTTCAGTTGATCTGAGAACTTCTTTTATACTCATTCTCTGACCTATGTGAAGAGGTTTCATGGTGTGATCTATCGATACATATCTATATACACACTCTTTTCCAGGCACCTTAGAAAGATCGTGGATCCCTATGGCAGCCTTTCTACGACCTCTGCCTAGTGTAGCATGAATCTTCTCTTGAAACTGTATCAATTCTCTTAAAAACTCTTCATCTCCCTCTACATTTCTAACCACTGCCATAACTATATATGGTCTTGTAGAAACATTATCCACAATTAACTTAAGATCCTCATTATTATAGCTATATTTAGGCAGACCTAATTCTTTATCTAAAAGACCTTTTAAAGCTCTTGCAATCCCTTCGGACACCATAAGATCAGGTCTGTCGCTATTGACCTCTACATAGACGTATCCATTTTCAAACTCTGTCTCACTCTTGATCCTCATTAAAAGACTTCTCAGCTTATCTTGAGTGAAATATTCTCTCGTCAATCTCTCGATTCTATCTATAGAAAGTTTTACTACTGGCAATCTTCATCCTCCTCAACTTCTCAAACGAATATGTGTACAAGTCTCTTATATCATTGACACCTATTACAGCCATAGCAAGTCTATCAACGCCAAAGCCCCATGCGCCTACGTTATATTTAACACCTGCTATTCTCAGAACCTCTGGTCTGAAAAGTCCTGACCCAAAGATCTCTACATATCCTAAATCTCCGATCCTCACATAACCTTCTATACTAGGCTCTGTAAATGGGAAGTATCCTGGTTTAAATAATGGCCTGCCGAGACCAAGCGCCTCAGAGATCTGTGTTAATATGCCGAGCAGTTTCCTAAGATTCATATCTTTCTCCATTATTATCCCATCCATCTGAAAGAATTCTGGAAGATGTTTCGAATCTATAACATCATGTCGAAAGACTTTTCCTATTATAAAAGCTCTTTGAGGAGGATCTTTATGTTCATACAAGTATTTTATTGTTGCTGCGGTAGTCTGACTTCTCAGGATCATTCTTGCACTTTTCATAGGATCAAATTTATAACCCCATCCTCTGGAGCCTGTGTCAAAACCATCTTCATGAACTCTCTTTATAATATTAATTAATTCTTCATAAATCTTTAGATCAGCAGGTTCAGCCTTTAAGATTAGAGAGTCATGAATCTCTCTAGCAGGATGGTCTTGTGCCTGAAACAATGCATCAAAATTCCATAGCTCAGGAATTACTATCTCATCGACTATCTCATCAAATCCTAAAGAGATCATTATATCTTTAAGGTTCTCTAGAAAATCTCTATAAAAATGTTTCAAGCCATACAAAAGCTCAGGAGGCTCAGCATCTATATTATATTCTTTAAGAATATATCTTCTCCAAGCTCCAGTCGAGATCATGTCAGCATTTAATCTTGAAATCATTATTCTCTCCGAAGCTTCTCTAAGAATCTTTCTGCCCTTCTCACTGATCTCTATTAAAACATCTTCCTCATCCTCTATATATATAAGACCTCTTCTTCTCAATTCATCAATTATCTCTTCATATTCTTTTAACTCATCAAGTGATACTCCTCTTAAAGCTTCTCTTAAGATTTTCTTGTGAATATCTAAAGAACCTTTATTTAATAGATAGATCTTATTATTCTCAATCTTGATCCATCCTCTCTTTTTTGCAAAACCTATTGCCAAAGAAGAATATTTTTCGCCAAGATCTCTTCTAAGATCCTCTAAATAAACCTCTGATCCTTTCTCAATTAGATATTTCACTAGCTTTTCTTCTGGAAATAATTCGAGATTCTCAACTCCTTTCTCAGTTGCCTTTAGGATCTTTCTTTTAATTCTTTCGACATACACAAGATCTTTTGATCTCAACAGTTCTGTTAAAGAGTATAGGCCATTAGGGTCGAGCCCCTCCTGAATGATTATATCCTTATACTCTGTAGAAAGTTTTCTCAGAGATATCCTCGCATTGATCCTTTCGAGAACTCTGAGAAATCTGATCTCTTTTTCGCTTACATATTCTGTAGAAAATAATGACACCATATAAAAAATTAATGATTATCTTAAAAATCTTAGCCGGACAACTTTTTATAGTAAGATTTTTTCCCCAGGCTTTAAGATATGAATATTTACATTAGGAAACTTATTTCTAACTTTACTCTTGAATTCCTCAGGATCAGCTGATATTAATGGGAAAGTATTGTAATGCATAGGTATCACGTGTTTAGGCTCTAAAAGCTCTACTGCTTTGACAGCCTCGTCCACACCCATTGTGAAATGACCTCCTATTGGAAGCATGACAACCTCAGGTCTATATAATTCTTTGATAAGTATCATATCGTAAAACACTCCTGTGTCTCCGGCGTGATAAAATGTTTTTTCAGAAGATTTTATTACGACACCTGCTGGAGAACTTCTTATTGAGCTATGAATCGCTGGCGTGAATATTATCTTTATATCAGAGCTTAACTTTATAGGTCCCCCAATATTTGCTCCAATAATTCTATTCTTATCTTTTATCTCATCTCCTACATATTCTGCTATCTCATATAATGACACAAAGATCGTCTTTTTATATCTTTTCATTATGTCTACTGTGTCGCCCAGATGATCTCCGTGATCATGAGTGACTATTATGTAATCAGGCTCTTTGATCTTGTCTAAAGACACTGGTGATAAAGGATTTGTTATCCAAGGATCTATCAGAAATCTTTTGTTAGAAACATAGACCTCAAAAGCTGCGTGACCAAACCATGTTATCTCAGCCATCTAAGACCCTATAGAAATAATATATAAAAAATAAATATTTTTATCTCTAGAGTACAAAAGAGATTTGAATTTAAGATCAAAACTATCAGCTTGGTTTTATAAATAAAACTGGCGAAATCTTGATCTTTACTCTAGTTCTCATAAATTCTTCTAGACCAGATACTTTAATGGCCTCCTCAACCTCTTTATCATCAGCTCCTCTTGATATATTTATCTTCTTATCTGTCACTTCAATATGATTAATATTTACTCTTCTTCTCTTCACTCCTGTGAGACTCTTTGGACCTGTTATAAGAACAAAATTATGATCTATTATATCTACTATAACACATTTTCTACCAGCCTCTCTTCCTCTCAACTTGACACATATTCTTCCGATCTCTATCACAGGCGTCTTTTCTTCACCGGCAAATCATTTATAATAAAAACTTATAAAAATATTTGAAGGTTCTCAGCTTCTTCTAAAACGCGCATATACCATCGCATGATCTTTGTCAAAAGGCTCTAGATGTATCACATCTATTATCTCAAAGCCTCTGTTTTTAAGTGTATCAATCTCTCTCTTATATACTTCACTAGGCTCTAAAGTGACGTCTACGCTTCTGGCTTTTATAGCCAGAAGCAGATATCCGCCGTCTTTGAGATAAAGATCTGCGTTGTCAGAGACTATAGCAGCCTGATCAGGCTGTGCAACATCTGCATATATGCCGTCAACAAGATCAACTATAAATCTATATTTCAGAGGCATTCTTGCATCAGCAAGTATAGGCACAAGATTTCTTCTAGACTCTGCTACTAAAATAAAGTCTCTCATAACTCTCGGGGCAAACTCTACTGAATATATAACTCCTGAGAGACCTACAATATCAGATATGTGACTCGCTGTAGTACCTGAGCCGGCTCCTAAATAAAGTATTTTATGTCCAGGAGCTATAGGCAGCTCTTTTAATCCTCTTAATAATGCTCCTCCTAATTTGCTTCTATAAGGATTCCATTCTCTATATTCAACACCTCTCCATTGAAACAGTCTTTCTCCATAGACTCTTTTTCCAGGTGTCAGATTTTTAGTAGCGATCTTGGCTTCTCCGCCTTCAAGTTCCACTACATACACATTCTTATAATTAGGATGCTCCTCTATCTTTATTATCTCTGACATATGTTTTTCTCCATTTATCTTTTCAAAAGCTGGCTATTTATTTTTCTTTTTTCTCACGTCTCTTCTCTCTAGTAGGCTTTTTCACAGGCTTCTCCTTCTCTTCTCTAGGAGGAGGCTTTGCATAGACCTGTTTAATCTCTTCAATTCTCTTCTGAAGAGCCTCCTTCAGCTTATCTCCTATATATCTTCCTGTGTAAAAATCTATTCTAGCCGCTATACTCAGCTTCGTAGCTAATGCTCTGGCTATCTTACCTCTCTGCCAACGAGGTGCTCTATGTATCTCTGGATATTGAAATATAACTCCATGTTTCGGAGGTTTGCCGCCAGTCCTAAGAGCTCTGAAGAGAGCTTTTTCAGCACCTAAAACTTGTATAGTGCTTGCAGGAGCTTTTGCAAGTTCTTCTAAGCTTCCTGCCAGACTTAGCAGACGAGCTCCTAAAGTAGGTCCTACAAGAGCTGTTACGTTTGGAGCCACCTCTCTCATTACTGAAGAGAGATAGTCGGTAAGGTCAGCTCTCAATCTGAATAGATCAAGCATTGTTTTTGCAAAAGATCTTATTGATTCAAGATCTGCTTCAGAAACTTCTGAGCCCATGCTTTTTTTAGACGCGCTCACAATCTTTTTAGCAAATGATTCGCTGAAACCTATCTCTGTCAATTTTTCGATGCTTATCTCATCTCTGTTAGGTATGTTATATACAAGCTTAGCATATTGCTCATGATCTTCAATAAGCTCGTCAGCTTCTGGAAAATGAATGCTATACCATTCTCTTAATCTAGCTGCGAATAGATTCAAGGTCTTATCTATGTCGTCTATTGCTCTAATAACCTGTATAGCCAAAAGATCTCTTTTCCCAGCAACTCCTCTAATCTCTCTTCTAGTGATCTCTATCGCGGTCCTCTGTAGAAACTCTGAAACCTCATTCTCATCTTTAAACAGGCCTTCCGCCACGTATATCCTCGCGATCTCAGATCTTAGTTTAATAAAGATTTTTGACAAAGGATCTGTCTCTGTTTTTAAACCTTTCTCTGAGACTTTTTTTGCTACATCAGGATCCTCTGTGACTATTATTCGATCGCTCATCTTATCTTTCAACTCATTAATCACCTTATCTAAGACAGGATCTGTCTCACCAGACTTTCTTTTTATGATTGTCTCAACCAACTGATCAAGATCTTTAGTTCTCAACTCTTTTAACACTATGTCTCCATTCTCATCTAGAACAAAAACTCCTAGAAGATGTTCAGCTAGATAGACTTTACTGCTGCTCATTATATCATCCGAAACAATATTTATGAACAACATTATTTATATTTAAGGATTAGAATATGAGGTCTCTAAAATGAAGACTTTAGTTCTTTCTCACGGAGACTGCGACGGAGTCATCTCAGCAGCATTATATGTGAAACATTTTCTTATAGATATATATCCTTCAAATGTTATAATAGGTTTTACACAGCCTTGGAGAGCTTCAAAAGAGATCTCTAGATTATGTAGAGAAGATTGTGAAAAAATTATTTTACTTGACATAGCTATTGATAAAGAGGTTTTCTCAGCTCTCATAGATCATATAATGAAAGGATCCTCGGTATTAATCATAGATCATCATATGACAACGTCTCCATGGATAAATAAGCTTAAAGAGCTGGGGGTAAATATCATATGGAGCAGATCTACTTCGACACCGAGACTGATGTTTGAGAAGCTGGGTCTCACACCTAATACATATGAAGAGGCTCTTATAGATATAGCTGACGCGTGTGAGGGTAGCGAGCCTAAAGATCCTGATAGAAAAAAATTAGGAGATCTTCTTAAGCTGGCTATATCACGAGATTCTAGCGACATGAATTTCATGAGATCTCTTTTTGAGTTATTATTAAAAGGACGAGAGCTTAAGGATCTTGAGGAGCTTAAGAGTAAAGCAAAAATAAGCAGAATGCTTCTAGATAAACTTATTGAGAAGATATTAAAAGAAGGAGAGAACATAGGAGAATTCATATTATTATCTCTCAAACCAGCAGAATCAAGAATCTATGCAGGTCTTTTTGGAATAGCATCAACAGAGGCAGGCAAGAAGATAAAAAGAGACATAGTTCTTATAAGAGATGAGGACGGTAAAATAGTTGTCACCATAAGATCTTTCAGAGGTAAAGCTCTTGAGGTATGTAGACAGATTATAGCTAAAACATCAGGAGGAAAATATGGCGGACATAGTGAGGCTGCCTCGGCAACTATAAACAAAATATCATTAGATAAGATCGTTGAGATTGTGAGGAGTGTATTATGGGATGTAGAGAGTCTGGAGAAGACTACTATAAAATAGTCAACATACATATCTATAAGAACCTGGATGAATTAAAAGATCTTTTGAATAAATATATTTATCATAAGGATCATATTATAATAATCGTTGGTTACATGAAAATTATTTATAGAGGAAGAGCTTCTTCAGAAGCTGATTATGCTCGTCGTCTTCTCATGATCAAGCCAGATGGAACATTGCTCATTCATGAGGCCCGAGGTAGAGACCCTGTAAATTGGCAGCCTCCGGGATCTATATGTTCATTTGGTATAGAGAATCAAGAGCTTAAATTAAGATGTCAACGTCAGCAGTATAATGAAGAGGTCATAGTATATTTCAAAGATCTTTTTCATATAGGTGTTGCAATACTAGATGTATCAAACTTTTTTGAAGTCAAAGGTGTGGAGAGAGATATTGTGGATCAAATCATTTCGACAGGTCTTCCAATTGATCGAAATGCTAAGCTTGTTGGAAAAGAGATCTCTACTCCTCATGGGAAAATAGATCTTGTCTACATCAATAATGAGAGAAACATAATGTATATCATCGAAGTTAAAAACGAAAAAGCTGGAGTAGCCGCAGTAGATCAGTTGAGAAGATATGTTGAATATATGAAACAACACTCCAGAGGAAGAAACATAATAGGAGTCTTAATAGCAAATGGAATAAGTGATGAAGCAATAAAATTGATTTTAACCTACGACTTTATTTTTCTTAACATCAGAAACTTGAGGATAATAAAAAGAGAGAGAAAACTTGACACTTACCTAAAAGACTCTTCTGTTAACAGCCTATCATCATAAATGTAAAATCAAATAAATTATATTAAGCCAATCATTTTCTTGGGAAACAAGAGATATGAAACGTCCGAAGTGTATATTTAAGATAAAAAGATCTTTTTTATATTCAGGAGGTCTGAGATATTTTTTCTGTTTTAAGAGAGAAAGTCTTTTGAAGACGGTGGGATATTGAGAATAGAGTTTATAGCTTATGAGAGCATGGGCGTTAGAGCTATGAGCACTTTTGTTGAGACTAAAGACATGTTAATATATATAGATCCTGGCGTCTCACTTGCTCCTAGGAGATACGGTCTTCCGCCTCATGAGATTGAGATCAGAAGATTAGAAGAATTGGCTCAGAAAATTTATGAGAAGGCTAGAGATTCAGAGTTTATAATAATAACTCATTATCATTATGATCATCATGATCGTGGTTTAAGAATTCCTCTTGATATATATGATAGAAAAATTCTTTGTATAAAAGATCCTTTGAACAACATAAATTATTCGCAAAAAATAAGATCTTCCGTCTTTCTAAAACTAGTTAAAGATAGAGTTAGATCTATAGAAATATGTGATAACAGAATTATGAGAATAGGCTCTTTAGAGATGATCTTCTCAGAAGCTCAGCCTCATGGTCATGATCCAAGGCTTGGATATGTTATCCAGATTTTTATAAATGATAAAGAGAACACGTTCTTATACACCTCTGATATTGAAGGAGCACCTCTTGAACAACATATTGATTTTATAAAAAGATCTAGTCCAGATATAATTGTTATGGACGGCCCGTTAACATATCTTTTAGGAATCAGACTTCCAGAAGAGATGTTGAGAAGATCTGTTCAGAACACTATTGAGATCATTGAGAAGGTCAATCCTGAGATATTAGTTTTAGAACATCATATTCTTAGAGACAAAGATTATAAAGAGAGATTTAAAGAAGTTTTTAATAAGGCTGAGGAGATGAATACAAAGGTTTTGACTGCTGCAGAATTTATGGGTCAGGAGAACATGTTTCTTGAGGCGTATAGATATAAATTATTTGGAAAAGAGTTTAAAGAAGGATCCTATGAAGAACATGATGAGGCCACAGAATGATCAATATATGTAAATTAGTAATAAATCTGAACACAACGATAGTAGGCGGAGGCTCAGGTCCTTTTAAACCTTTTAACTCGAACATCTCAATGATCCAAAACTCTGAAAACTTGATTAACCTTTCTTCAACATATATGGTGCTTTTTATAATTTTTTTAGTAGGTCTTCTAATGATCTTAACAGGTTTCTTAATAAAAAGATTCAGGAGGAATCTAGAGACTTCTCTAGACAAAATATATAGGTGTGCATCTATATTTTAAATGATGTGAGGTTTAATAGGTGATTTTAAAATGACTTATTATGATGCTCACTGTCATCTACATGAGTATTCTGATAATGATATAAAGGATTTTCTAGATAATGATCTTGTGATAGTAGGTGTATCAGATGATCTTGAGTCTACTGTCAGAACTCTTAAGTTGAGAGAGAAATTTGGTGAAAGAGTTATTCCATGTGTAGGTATTCACCCGTGGAATGCTGCAAAGACAGTTGAGAGAGATGTTGAAAGAGTTATTGAGCTTGCTGAGAGATTTGATGTAAAATGTCTAGGAGAGATCGGGCTAGACCTTGTCTTTGTGCCTGAGTCATTAGATAAACAGATCAAGATCTTTGTAGAGTTTCTTGAATATGTCAAGGGGAGGGATTTAGTTCTTAACATACACTCTCCAGGGGCATGGAGCAGAGTTCTACAGCTTTTAAATAGATATGATGTCGCCAAAGCATTATTTCACTGGTTCACAGGTCCGCAGGAGGTTCTGAAAGAGATCAGGTCTCATGACTATATGATATCAATCAATCCTTCAGTTAAGATACAGAACAAACATCTTGAAATAGCCAGAAAAATTGATATAGAAGGCTTCGTGATAGAAAGCGACGGTCCTTATAATTATAAGGGTCTTCAACTGTCGCCTAAAATGATCTTTTCTAC
Source organism: Desulfurococcales archaeon (assembly GCA_009903825.1). Taxonomy (GTDB): domain Archaea; phylum Thermoproteota; class Thermoprotei_A; order Sulfolobales; family AG1; genus WYEN01. The sequence continues at coordinate 79,695 of WYEN01000095.1, read as the reverse complement.
AATAAAGTTTTTATCTGAGATAAAAAATATGAGCCTTGAAGAACTTATTAAAAATATAGAGATCAATTTTAAAAAACTTTTTATATCATAATCAGACTGGTCTAGGCTCATCACATCTCAGAGCCGAATCTATCTCATCAACTGATTAGATCATCCTATAGATGTGCCCCGCCAGACCGACCTGCTTCATTTTCATCTATCTACTGATCAGATATCTCTGCAGGTGTGAGATGGCGGGGCCATTTATATCCTATCTTTCAGTTATAATAAGTATTGTTCTTCATAGCTGACTACGAGAGATCTAGTAGTAGGTTTTTTATAATAACCTTTTTAATATCTATGATATAATTGGAGAGGTTATGAGTAGTAAAGAGAGTAAAAAGAAAATAAGAGGTATAGATGATCTAGATATTTCACCATCTATTATTCAGAAGCTTAAGGAGTCTGGTTTTACAACTGTTGAGTCTTTAGTCACATTAAGTGCACAAGATCTTAGCACCATGATCGGCGTCCCATTACCGACAGCACAAAAAATAATTGCTCAGGCTAGAGAGGCGTTAGACATAAGATTCAAGACTGCGAAAGAGGTTAAGCTGGAGAGAATGAGCATTGGAAGGATCACTACTGGCAGCAAAGCATTAGACCAGCTTTTAGGTGGCGGAGTGGAGACGAAAACTATCACAGAATTCTTTGGCGAATATGGCACTGGAAAATGTTTCTCAAAAGATACTGAGGTATTATATCTCAGAGATAAAGATCTTGAGATAGAAAATATTGAGAAAATGTTCATGAGATATAAAGATGTCTATGGATCTGAGAAGTTAGATGAGGGAGAGATCATATGGCTTAATAATGTAAGGGTGTTGTCGTACGATGATCATATTCTTAGAATAAGTGAGGCTCGCGGGATCTATAGAGAGAAGGTTGAATATCTTTATAAAATAGTTTTAGATAATGGATCAACAATTAATGTCACTCAGAATCATCCTCTTCCAATAGTTATTAAAGGCAAGATCATGTGGATGCCTGCGAGATATGTTAAGCCGGGAGATATTGTCGGAAAGATTAATGAGAAATATCTTGATGACATTTACTTAACATATAAAACATATAACAAAGAGCATGATCTGTTGAAGAAAGCTTTTGAGAACGCCTCTATTGAGAAAATTGATGTGTTTAAATATGATGATTATGTCTATGATCTTGTGATCCCAGATACACACAACTTTATATCTCCTGAAGGTCTTGTTCTACATAACACTCAGTTATGTCATCAGCTTTCAGTAAATGTTCAGTTGCCACTTGAGAAAGGAGGGCTTGGTGGCAACGCTGTTTATATAGATACTGAAGGAACATTCAGATGGGAAAGGATCGAGGCCATGGCAAGATCAAAAGGATTAGATCCTGATGTTGTCATGGATAATATATATTATATTCGAGCAGTTAGCAGCGATCATCAGATGGCTGTTGTAGATGAATTAAGAGAGTTGATCCCTGAGAAGAATATTAAACTTGTAGTCGTAGACTCAGTCACAGGACATTTCAGAGCTGAGTATCCAGGTAGAGAGAATCTTGCTATGAGACAACAGAAGCTTAATAAACATCTGCATCAGCTATTATCACTGGCGGAGGTATTTAATATAGCGGTGGTCATAACAAATCAGGTTATGGCAAGACCAGACGTCTTCTATGGAGATCCTACTGTGGCAGTAGGAGGACATGTCTTGGGTCATGCACCTGGCGTGAGGGTTCAGCTGAGAAAAAGTAAAGGAAACAAGAGAATAGCTAGAGTTGTTGATGCACCACATCTGCCAGAAGGCGAGGCGGTCTTCGCTATAACAGAAGACGGCATAGAAGACATTAGCGAATAATAAAATATTATTACTAAGCTACTAAGAGAGTGCTTTTATTAATTTCCAACTTTGATCTTTATATAGATGTTATGAAGTAGATTAATTATTTCAAATTTAAAAACTATGTCTCTAAATATCATGATATGGTGGGCCGGTAGCTCAGGTGGAAGAGCGCTGCCCTCGCACGGCAGAGGTCCCGGGTTCGAATCCCGGCCGGTCCATATCTCTTAATCATATGATTATTCGAATATATTATTGGGGGTAGAATGGTATTAAAAATAGATTTTCGAGAGATCTTGAGAATATTTAATGAGAGACTGAGAATAGATCAGTCTATAATTGATCTTGCGAATAAATATGGTTATCTTCCATACATGATCTCTAGATATATAGATATGTTAGGTTTTGATGAGACGATAAGACTTTTAGAAGCTTTTGATAATAAAAATATGTATAAACCTGTGATCAGATGTAATGATCTTAGGTGCTCATGTAGAAAAATTACTGAGTCTCTTGAGAGACTAGGATTCAAGCTTTCTCCTATTGAGTGGTCTCCTTATTCTTATAAAATACTTAGATCTTCATCTACACCTAGTATTGGCGCGACACATGAGTATTTAAAAGGATGTTATTATCTCTATAGAGATGCAGCCTCTTTAATCCCGTCCATAGCTCTAGATCCTAGGCCTGGAGATTTGATACTTGATACATGTGCATCTCCAGGTGGAAAGGCTTCTCATATTTTAATGTTGATGAGAGATGAAGGTCTTCTTATAGCTAATGACATATCAAGATCGAGACTTTCAGCATTAAAAGCAAATCTTGAGAGAATGAGATTTACAAGCTACATAATAACGAGATATGATGGAAGAAGGATCCATGAGATATTTAACGAAGAAATCCCCAAGATCATTTTAGATGCTCCATGTAGTGCTGAGGGAGGTATAATGTTTGATCCTGGTAGAAAAAGAAGGACGTCTTACGAAGATCTTATGAAGCTTGTGTCTAGAGAGATCGAACTTTTATCATCATCTGTAGAAGCACTTGCCCCAGGAGGTTATCTACTGTATTCTACATGTTCTATAGCTCCTGAAGAGAATGAGTTTGTTGTATCAAAGATATTAGAACATTATAAAGAGAAGATCGAGATTATACATATTAGAAATAATATATGGGACAGAGGATTGAGAAAATTCTTAGGCATAGAGTTTGATCCTGGTGTAGAGAAGTGTATCAGGATATGGCCTCACAGACATTCTATGGAGGGTTTCTTCATATGTCTGCTGAGAAAAAGATGAAATATATAGTAGTCAAAGATCTTGAGGATTTCAGCCCACTTATTATATACATAAAGAAATTGTATTTTAAAGAATATGAGGATGTCATAGATCTTTTGAAAAAAAAGATCGGTTCTAGAATAGTATGTCTTGATGAAAATTGTAAAGAGATCTTTCTAACAAAAGATCTTTCGATCAACTATCTTGACAAGATGTTGAGAAAAAATGTAGAGGTTATCGGACTTGGAATATTCATCGGCAGTATTATTAAAAAAAGATTTGTTCCATCGCCACATCTTCTCGAAATTATATATAGGAGCATTAACAAAATTAGAGGAGCAGTCTCAGCAGAGAAAGACGGAGTTAAAAACTTTTTATATGGAAAAGATCTTTTGTATCGAAGTCTCAAAGATCTTTATCCGCCGCTCGAGAAAGGCGATATAATAGCTGTCTTAGATAAAGATGATTATAGCGTAATAGGTGTCGGAGAACTTTTAGAAGATCTAGAAAAGATCATGATTTTAAAAAGAGACAAAAGATATGAGAACATGCCTATAGTAGCAAACGTGATGGATCTAGGGATATATTTGAGAGCTCAACACATGTTTATTGAATAAATATGGGCCCGGGGGGATTTGAACCCCCGACCCCCCGGTTATCAGCCGGGTGCTCTACCAGGCTGAGCCACGGGCCCGATATTCTTCTCATTAAAAATATTTTTCAAAACCCTTTTTAACTATTTCCTATAGTTATGTTCATCTAAATTAGAGCTGAAGTCATCTTATATCGGAAGGAAAGATCTTTAGTTATAGAAAAAGTTTTCGCTAAGAGCTTTATCATTAGATAAACGTTAATAAATATACTTAGAAAATATGGTGTTGAGGGGATAATAAATGGCTTTCGGACCTGCAAGTGCTGGATATGATAGAGGCATAACTATATTCTCTCCAGATGGCAAGCTATATCAAGTTGAGTATGCTGCAGTAGCTGTTAGACAAGGATGGACTATAATAGGGATCTTAGGAGGCGATTCTGCTGTTTTAATATCTGAGAAAAGAAAACATGCTCCATTAATAGATCTTGTTGATTTAGAGAAGATATTTATAATAGATACTCATGTAGGTGCGACATTTGCTGGTTTAGGAGCCGACGGAAGAATATTAATTGATTATGCTAGAATAATTGCCGTGAGACATAGATTCATATATGACGAGCCTATTGATATGGAGACTCTTGTCAGAAGCATCGGAGATCTTAAACAACTTTATACACAACAGGCCGGCGTGAGACCGTTTGGAGTGTCATTAATATTTGCAGGCGTTGACGCCAGAGGTGCTCATATATATAAAACAGAACCTAACGGTCTTTACTTCAGATATTTTGCCACTGCAGCAGGCTCTGGAGAGCAGTCTGTGATGGAGTTTCTTGAGAAGAATTATAAAGAGAAGATGTCTCTAGAAGAGGCCATCATGTTAGGTCTGAAAGCTTTGAGAGCATCAGTTGAAACAGGTCTAAGCCCAGAGAGAGTTGAGATAGGCTATGTGACCTTGAAAGATAGAATTTTTAGAAAATTAACTTTAGAAGAGGTTGGCAACTTCATATCAAAGACAGGGGTAGATAAATGAGTTCAAAAGAGTATGTGATAATAAGATTCGAAAGTCGTGGAAAAAGATTCGAGATCCTTGTCAACCCAGATAAAGCTCTCGAGTTTAGAGAGGGAAAGAACATACCATTAGATGAGGTTGTTCACGGAGACTTTATATATAGAGATGCTAAGAAGGGTCTTAAAGCATCTCCAGAAGAGATAAGAGAGGTGTTTGGGACAGATGATAATAGAAAAGTTATTGAAGAGATCCTTAGAAGAGGAGAGATGCAGCTTACCACTGACCAGAGGAGAAGACTTTTAGAGGCGAAGAGGAGGATGATAATAAATTATATAGCTAGAAGTGCTATTGATCCTCAGACACAAAAACCTATTCCTCCATCAAGAATAGAGGCTGCAATGGAGCAGGCTAAGGTCTCTATAGATCTTTATAAAAGAGTTGAGGAGCAGGCTATGGAAGTTGTGAAAGCTTTATCAAAAGTGATGCCTATAAAAATTGCTAAGGCAATAATAAAAGTGAGACTTCCTAAGGAACATGCATCTAGAGCCATAGGGGTCATATCAAGACTTGGTGATGTTAGGAAGAAGAATTTCTTTCAAGATGGCTCGGCGGAGATTGAGCTGGAGATACCAGCAGGCATGCAGAGCGAGGTCATATCAAGAATATCTTCTATAACAAAAGGTGACGCTGTGGTAAATATTGTAGAGGTCAAATAGATATGAGCGTTAAGAACAAGTCTGAGACGCAATCTATAAAAGTTTCTCATAGAGAAATAGTTCTTCCAGGAGATCTTGTTGCAGAAGGAGAGGTGGTTTTTGAGAGATATCCTTATCTCTATAAGTTGAGAAATAAGATCATGTCATCAGTGTTAGGAGTTGCTGAGATAAGAGGAGAGAATAATCTAAAGATCTCTCCGTTAAAAGGTGTTTATATTCCTTCTGAAGGAGATCTTGTGATAGGAGTTGTTGAAGAGATAAATCCTACATATGTTCATTTAGATATAAAAGCTCCTTATAAAGGAGTGTTGCATGCAAATGAGATACTTGGGAGACCTCTAAATCCTTCGAAAGATGTTCTCAGCGAATATGTATCTGTAGGAGATGTCTTTATAGCAAAGATCGAGAGATTCGATCTTTTGAGAGATCCTCTTTTAACTTTGAGAGGAGAGAAAGGATTAGGCAAAGTGACAGAAGGATCTCTTATAGAAGTGATCCCTACGAGAATACCTAGAATAATTGGGAGAAAAAATTCCATGATCGAGATTCTGACTAAAGAGACGGAATGCGACGTGATCGTGGCTAACAATGGAAGGATCCTTATAAGAAGATGTCCTTCAAGAGATCATGAGGAGATATTTGTGAGAGCTGTAAGAATGATCGAGAGCCAACCGTATTTAAAAGGTTTGACAGCTCGTGTAAGAGAATATATTGTTGTTGAGAAAGTTAAAAGAGGTATCATAAGTGGGCATACTTAAACCAGGCATAAAATTATTCACAGACGAGGGTCTTAGAATAGATGGTAGAAGACCTGATCAGCTGAGGCCAATAAAGATCGAGGTTGGAGTATTAAAGAATGCCGACGGATCTGCCTATGTAGAATATGGAAATACGAAAATTCTCGCAGCAGTATACGGTCCTAGAGATCCTGGGGCAAGACATATTCTTCTGCCTAACAGAGCCACGTTAAGATGTAGATATCATATGGCGCCATTCTCAACTCATGAAAGAAAAAGTCCTGCACCATCTCGAAGAGAGATCGAGCTTTCAAAAGTTATTAGAGAAGCTCTCGAACCTGCAGTGATTGTGGAGGCATTTCCTAGAACGGTTATTGATATATTTATAGAGGTCTTAAATGCTGATGGAGGAACTAGAACTGCAGGCGTGACAGCAGCATCATTAGCGCTCGCAGATGCCGGGATCCCTATGAGAGATCTTGTAGCAGGAGTCGCTGTTGGAAAAGTTCAGGGAATTCTAGTCTTGGACGAGAATGAGCAAGAAGATATGTATGGAGAAGCAGATCTTCCTGTGGCTGCGATGCCTACTTTAAGAGAGATCACGCTTCTTCAATTAAATGGTGTCTTGACGGAAGAGGAGTTTTATAAAGCGTTGGAGCTGGCTTGGCAAGGGATTAACCAGATATATAAACTTCAGAAAGAGGCTTTGAAAAAAAGATATGCAGGCGCTGAGGAGGAGGAGTAGACATGTCTATGACGCCTGTAGAGATCCCTATAATACCTAAGATCAGAAAGAACGCTATATTAACATTCTTAAGTAGAGGAACTAGAGTAGATGAAAGATCTTTTGATTCTCCTAGAGAAATTAATATAAAGACTGATCTTATTCCAAACGCGAATGGATCCTCGTATGTAGAGCTTGGAAAAACAAAAGTTTTGGCAGGTATAAAAGTTGAGCCGGGAACGCCGTTTCCAGACACGCCTCAGGAGGGGAATTTGATAGTCTCTGTAGAGTTTCTTCCACATGCCTCGCCAGTCTTTGAGCCGGGCCCGCCTGATGAGAGAGCTGTTGAGCTTGCCAGAATAATAGATAGATCTTTGAGAGATGTGAGAGCTATAGACCTCAGCAAGATGGTCATCACTCCAGGCAGGAAGGTGTGGAACATATTTATAGACATATATGTTGTTGATTACGATGGAAATATGATTGACGCCTCATCAATAGCAACCATGTTAGCACTTTTAACAGCAAAAATCCCTAAGGTCTCTACAACAGAGACAGGCGAGATAATCATTTCAGAAGAGAAGTCAGAGAACATCCCAGTTAAAAAGAAAGTTGTTACAGCAACAATAGCAAAAATAACTGATGAAAACACTGGAAACAAATATTATATAGCGGATCCTTCTCTCGAAGAAGAGATGATTGCTGACACATTAGTGACAATAGCATTCTCAGAAGATGGATTAATAACAGGCATGCAGAAGAGCGGTCTAAGCTCGATACATTCTGATGATATACCGAAGATACTTAACATGAGCAGAAAATTAGCAGAGAAATATCTAGCTAAGATAAACGAATATATAACATTAAAAACATCGACGACTCCATCAATATAATTGTTTCGTCTAATTTTTTGACTTTCTACTCTTCTAGTTTATCTTCTTCTGTATATATTTATAAACTTTCATATATATATATATGGTGTGTCTATGTATAGTGTATATAGATTTTATATTTTCTCTATAGTTTTTCTGATTATATTCTCAATTGTTTTTGTATATTCTTCATCTTATAATTATGTTGTTGATAGAAAAATTTTTATGAATGGTTCTATAGATGTTGTCTATAGAGCTTCTTTTGAGAAGCCTAGAGCATTAGTTAAGATTTACAATGTTGATTATAATGATCCTGTTGTTCTGAATATGTTCATATGGATGCCTAATGGATCTGTTGTTGAGATTGAAAGAACATTTTTCAGAGGATCCTATGGAGAGATCGACTATAGATATCTAGCTAATGTATATGACGAATGGAATAATCATCTGAAAAAAATTGGCGCAAAACCAGGATCGATAGATATAGGATTGATAATACTAGGGACAATACATAAGAGAGATGGAGTATATACGCTGGCAACAGCTGTGCCATTAAATCCGGAACATATATCAAAAAGATTAGGAATAGAGATAACAATAAATAAAGAATTAGAGAAGACACTGAGCATAGAAGAACTCAGTAGAGTCTTTGAGCAATTTATGGGCTTTGGAAATGCGAACGTCTTAGAATCGATCCGAAAAACTAATCTCATTAATCTCAGTTCAAGTTCTTGGCCTCCAGATGTGATCCCAGAAGGACTTTTCTTTGCCTGGGTAAAAATTGATCAAAAGATTGCTAACGGTGTCACCACAGTGCCTCTCTTAGCAGTAGCAGTTAACGGTGGGTGGGATAGAATATACTTTGTTAATTTACGTGAAATCCTTAAAGCCAGCCGGTCACAGGGTGTTAGAGTAGTATCAACTATAGGAGCGGCTATTGGTAATATCTATTCAGGAAGTTTTAATTATAAAGTTCTAGGCTTCAGTTGGACTGCAAACGATGAGACGGCCGCAAATATAGACTATCTCAAGACATTCTATCCGGGCCGTAATTTTAATGGCGAAAGCATTCTGTATGTAGGTTTTATAGCTGATCTAGCTTACGTATTATATAGACTATATTTATGTGCATTTGATCCTATATCCTTCATCAGGGTATGTGTCTATCCTACAGGCACATATGCAAATACTACCATGGTTAGACCTGTCAACGGAGGCCCCTTAACTAACAACATTGTTGTCAGTGGCGTAGCCTCACCACATGATAATAATAATCCGATCACACAAGTGTATAGAGGTTTGTTAAATGATGGATGGTTCCAAGGTCCATATAAATATGCGTCAACCCAAATTTGGGTTGATACTGCTAATGTTGCAAGTGAAGAGAATACTTTAGAAATACTCACCTTGTCTTTAGATGTTATAGGATTGCTAAGATCAGCTGGGGTGTTAGGGACAGTTCTTACTTTCTTAGGCAAGATAGTTAAACCTGTATCTTCAGTAGGTGTCGAAGCCTATTCGTCAAGCTCTTTATTACAATATGGTGTCGTTCAGGTAGTTCTCAGAGATTATTACGACTGGGCTTATTATCAATATGCAAAGTCTCCTGATAAATATGAGTACAATGGCGTGTATTATACTGTGACGATGTTATTTGTTGATGCCTGGATAGATGTACCTTCTAAACCATACAACAGATCCTAGGTTAAATATTTTTTGATCTATTGTTTTTCTTTATTTCTTTATGATTAATATGTTATTGGGATGAGTAGGAGTGGAGTTTGAGGCTAAGTTTAGAGTATCATCTCTTGAAAGAGTTGAGAAGATTCTAAGAGAGCTTGGAGCTGTGTTTGAGGAGGAGGTTTATGAAGAAGATCATTATATAGATCTTTATCCATGTGTCAGACTAAGGGAGAGAGATGAGGCCTTAAGAATAAGAATTTCTAGAGGTAGCAGAACAGGTCTTAGAGGCGAGATCACTTATAAAGGCCCTAAGATCAGGAGAGATCTTAAGATAAGAGAAGAGCTCACCACAGAGGTGAGAGATCCTGAGATTGTTATAGAGATATTTCATCGACTCGGATTTAATCAACACGTTCTTAGAAAGATTCGTAGAATATATAGATTGGCCAACTACAAGATTTTTCTCGATAAAGTAGATGATGTAGGACAATTTGTCGAGATCGAGGTTGAGGGCATTGAGAGGCCTGAGGATCTGATCGAGCATATAAAAAAATTCAAGTCATTAGTGGGTATAACAGGCGATCATATTGTTAAATCATATCTAGAGATGTGGCTTGAGGAGAGAGGAAATGGCTGAGAGACCTCCGAAATTGATCGCATTATTGACAGATTACGGCTATAAAGATCCTTATGTAGGAGCTGTCAAAGGCGTCATATTATCAATAAATCCCAGAGCAGTGATAATAGATATCTCACATGAGATCTCTAGTTATGACATCTCAGAGGCCTCTTATGTGTTAAATAGTGTATACAAAGAATATCCTGAGGGAACAATATTTGTCGTTGTAATAGACCCTGGAGTAGGCTCTTCTAGAAGAGGCGTTTTAGTCGAGACAAGAAGATATTATTTCATAGGTCCTGACAATGGCGTTCTGAGGCCGGCCATAGATGAAGACGGGATCAAGAGAGTTATCCTGTTGAACAACGAGAAATATTTTAGAAAACCTGTGTCGCACACATTTCATGGCAGAGATATCTTTGCCTCGGTCGCAGCATATCTAAGTCTTGGAATAGATCCTTCCGAGTTTGGCGAGACAATTAATCCTAACACGCTGATCCCTTCGCCTCTTAATATAGTATGTGAAAAAATTGATAAATGGGTGAGAACCTTTGTAATACATATAGACCGTTTCGGAAACGTTATCACAGGTTGTAGAACAGATGTACTTGAGAAACTATTAGGACACCTAAGATCTTACCAAGAGATCTTTATTAGAGTGAGAGGTGTAGAGACTTATAAAGGAGTTTTTCATATGACATTTTCCATGGCAAAGCCTGGTGAAATAGTCATGTATCCAGGCAGCATGGGATTTATAGAGCTTGGCGTATATATGTCTTCTTTCGCACGAAAAACTAATTGTAAAAAAGGTGACGAGCTTTTAATAAGTAGAGGAGCATGATCTTTCAGGTGATCCTTGATGACCGTCAGAGGAGTTTTTCCAGGAAGATTTCAGCCATTTCATCTAGGTCATCTAGAAATTGTTAAATGGGCTCTTGAGAAAGTTGATGAGCTTATAATTGTCATTGGGACTGCTCAAGAGAGCCATACTATTGTGAATCCTTTTACAGCTGGCGAGAGAATGATCATGATAAAATCGGCTTTAATAGAAGAAGGTGTTGACATGAGCAGGATCTATATTGTGCCAGTTCCGGATGTCTTGATGAACGCAGTCTGGGTTGAATATCTCAAGCTTTATGTTCCATCATTTAAATATGGCATATCAAGAAATCCACTGGTCATAAGACTTTTCAGAGACGCAGGATATGAGGTGTTGATACCACCTGCTTTTGAAAGAGACAAATACTCCTCCACTAAGATAAGACTATTGATGATGGCTAACGATCCTTCTTGGAGAGATAGAGTTCCTAAGGCAGTTGCCAGAGTAATTGATGAGATAAATGGTGTTGAGAGACTGAGAGAAGTCTCTGGAGTAGATTAACATGATAGAGATCGATGGAAGCTTCGGAGAAGGCGGCGGTCAGATACTTAGATATGCTCTTGCATTATCAACTATCATAGGAGAGAAGATCAGGATAATTAATATAAGAGCTAAGAGAGACAACCCAGGCCTACAGAGACAGCATCTCACAGTTGTCAAAGCCTTGGAGAAGATATCTCGAGGACATGTCGAGGGAGCTGAGATAGGGTCTACAGAGATAATCTTTGAACCTCGAGGAATATTTGGTGGCGAATATGTATTTGATATAGGGACCGCAGGCTCTGTAACACTTCTTCTACAAAGCGTTCTCCCAGTCCTCGCATTTGCAGATAGACCTTCGATATTGAAAGTGAGAGGAGGAACAGATGTTCCGTGGAGTCCAACATATGACTATTTCAATAATGTCTTCATAAGATTCTTAAATAGATTAGGCTATGTAGTTGAGCTAAGATTATTAAGAAGAGGCCATTATCCTAGAGGTGGTGGAGAAGTTGTTGCCGAGATAAAAAATAATCCGAGAGGATTCACATCTATACAGCTTGTCGAGAGAGGAAGGATAATTGAGATAAGAGGAAATAGTCATGCAGTCAGACTCCCACGACACATAGCCGAGAGACAGGCGTCTGCCGCATATGAGAGATTAAAAAGTTTAGGCATTGATGTAGTCATAAAAATAGATATAGAGAGCTATCCTCCAGACAAAGATCCTCATTACGGACCTGGGTCAGGAATAGCTTTGTGGGCTATTACAGAGAACAGCATATTAGGCTCAGACAGTTTAGGAGCTAGAGATAAAAGAGCTGAAGAAGTAGGAGAAAAAGCTGCCAGAACATTATTCGAGGATCTTTCAACAGGATCAGCTTTAGACAGACATATGTCTGACATGATAATACCTTATCTAATATTTTCAGAGGGCACGAGCATAGTCACAGGCTCTATGCTCACAATGCACGCATACACAGTACTAGAGATCTCGAAAAAAATGATTCCAGAGGCAAGAATAGAATATGATGGAACTCTCAACAGACCATTTAAACTTATCATAAGAGGAGTCTCAAGAATATTATAAGTTATGATAATCTAACAAAGCTAGCGAGAAAAATTTTTATTTTAACATGAAAATACTATAAATGGCGAGACCTCAGCCGCACGACAATCCCCGCGAGTGTCCGCGGGCGAGTGGGTGCGGACTGGGTCCCCCTGGTCTTCATTCCGTCTGTTATAATCTTCTTATAAAGAATTGTTGAACAAATTCTTTAAATATCTTAATGTTGCCGACATCTCTTAACATATTTGAAAGATCTTTTAAAGCTTTCTCAACAGGATCTCGATCTCTAACGTATTTGCCGAAGAACCATATTATAGAATCTAATCTTATGAGAGGTATATCACATATCTTAGAGACTATTGACCACGCCTCAATAACTCTCTCTTTCTCTCTCATTATTTCTTCAACAATATCTTTTGTCTCTAACACATCAATAAGGCCTGATGTATAGCTGATCGCGGCTACTCTTCTATCTACAGGTATCTTAATCTTCTCCACTCCTCCCGGCTCAATATCACATATTTTTGATACATAATACATCATTTTAGCTGAAAAAACGATAGTCTTATCATAAATATTTTGTCTCAAGACCTCAGCTAATCTTGACACCAATAGATCAAGATTTTTTATATATTCAATATACCTGACGTAAAGCTCTATATGAAATTGTGTTCTACGAATTCTCTCGAGACGTTCAATTTTTATCTCTCGAGAAGCGACATTTCCTCTGGAAGAAAGAAGAAAATTTCTGAATCTTCTCCAAAGATCCTCAGGATCTCCCACTCCACTGGAGAATTCTTTATATCTAGCAAACTCCCACCAGTATTCCTCACCAGTTGCTGAAAGTTGATAAGATACAATCGAGTTTAACACTGTGAGTAACGCCAAAGAATTACATTCTCTCAATTCATTATAAAGCTCCTCCAAAGCTTTATACTGAGGATCTTTTCTCTCGAAAACTTCTACTAATTCCACACCGAATCTCTTTAGAATCGTCCCCAGCTCTTCTGCTCTATAGATATTTATAGAGACTCTCATAAGAGACACCTGATTTCTTCTTATATTATTAAAAAAATAAAAATTGTAAAATTGTTGAAGATTTTTATCTTAATATCTCATTGAGATACTGAGTGAAGATATTTATGAACATGTCTATCTCGTCATCATTATGAATCATTGATGGTAAAAGATGTATTGTATCTTCACTTATATAAAGCACTCCTCTATTTCTAGCATATAAATGAAATATTTTTGGAAGATCATCATTTATTTTCTCTAATCTAGTCGTCCTATGATCCCACGGTCTTCTAGTGGTGAAATGAATACCCAACATATTTCCTACACCAGTGGTCCAACATATACGATCATTCTCTTCACATATTTTATCTATTTTTCTTCGAGCATGATCCCATCTGTTATTAAATTCTGTATAAAGATCCTTATGATCATATAAGTATTTGACAAGAACATATCCAGCTATCATATTCACAGGATTACCTACGAAAGTTCCTCCATGACCACTTCTCTCTCTACCTTTAGGTCTCTTGATATGATCCAAGAGATCCATGACATCAGATCTTCCTCCAAAAGCACCAGCGCCTGGGAATCCTCCTCCTATTATCTTACCATATACAACAAGATCAGCCTTAATATCATAATGCTCCTGTCCACCACCATATGCAAGTCTGAAACCTGTTATAACCTCATCAAAAATTAATAATGAGTCATTCTCTTGAGTCAGTCTTCTAAGCTCTTTCAGAAAATCTCTTCTAGCCTCAATACATCCTCCAGCACCTAAAACAGGTTCAACTAATACCGCGGCCACATCGTATGTCTTCAGATATTTCTCTACAACATCAATATTGTTATAAGGAGCTACTAAAGTATATTTCACAAAGTCGTGTGGGAGACCTAAAGTCTCAGGATCGTTATAAGGAGGTGTTACTCCTATATGGATCTGATCTAGGCCTCCGTGCCATCCTCCTTCAAACTTAATTATATACCTCCTCTTATTATATGCTCTTGCTAATCTCAATGTATACATGTTAGCCTCTGTCCCGCTTGATGCAAATCTTATCTGTTCAATATTAGGTAAAGTTTTTGTGAGAAATTCTGCATATTCCACTGCATAAATATTTTCATAGCCGAAATGAGTCCCCTCTCTGATCTTATTTGATATATTATCTATCACAAAATCAGGTGAATGCCCAAGAATATGAGTCCCATGACCCATCCAAAGATCTATATACTCATTCCCATCTACATCCCATACTCTCGTCCCTTTTGCTCTCACTATATACGCTGGATACGGCGAGTAATATCTTATCGTATAGCTCACTCCACCGGGTAAAACTTTTCTGGCTCTCTCAAATAATTCTTTAGATCTTGAGGTTTTCTCAAGATAGATCTTGAGATTCTCATCATACACCTTTTTTAGCTTTGTCTCATCGATTTTTATCAACTCAGGCCCCCTCGAAAAATTGTCTATTAATAAATTAAAGAAAGTTAACATATTTTTCAAGAGGATTTATGAGAGTCGCGTTAATAGAAAAACCTGGCGAACCTGAGGAGGCATTTAAAATAGTTGAGAAAGAAGATCCTGTCCCTAAAAAAGACGAGGCACTTATAAAAGTTTTGTACTGCGGTATTAATCATCTAGATCTTTGGCAGAGAAGAGGGTCTAGAATATTTGCAGAACAATATCCAAGAATCCCTGGGTCAGATGCTGTGGGCATCGTAGAGAAGATCGGAGGATCATATGGAGATGTTAGAGAGGGAGATTATGTAGTAATAGCTCCTGGATGGGGAGACGGTATATGTATGAGATGTCTTGTTGGAAAAGAAGATGAGTGTGAGAACTATAAAGTATTAGGTTATCACGTCCCTGGATGTTATGCTGAGAAAATCGTGGTACCTCTCAAAGCATTATATAAGATACCTGAGAAAAAGATCAGTGAGAAAAATTTGATTGAGTTGGCAGCTATACCACTCACGTTTACCACAGCGTTTCATGGGTTAGTGACTAAGGCGGAGATATCTCCGGGTGATAAAGTTTTTATATGGAGCGCAAGCGGTGGTGTAGGAGTTGCATCAATAAAAATATCGAAACTTTATAATGCTTATGTAGTGGCTCACACGAGAAGCAAAGAGAAAGCTGATGTTCTTAAAGAGCTGAGCGCTGACAAAGTTGTGGTGGGAGAATACGAGGATTTAAATAAAGAAAAGATCGGTGAGGAGTTTGATATAGTAGTAGACTACATAGGTGCAAAAACATTCAATAAATCCATAGAGATTCTTCGTAGAGGAGGAAAATTGATATTTTTCGGAGTGACATCCGGCTATGAGACAACTCTGAATTTGAGAATATTATATACAAAAAGGATCTCTATACACAACATTTACATAGGATCTAGATGGGAGTTCATAAAGATCATAGATCTATATCTCAGAGACATGTATAAACCTTATATATTCAAGGTTCTTCCATTAGAACAAGTTGTTGAAGCACACAAGATCCTTGAGAAAGGTCTTGTCGCAGGAAAAATAATTTTAAGACATTAAAAAAATCCGTTGTGTTAGAATATTTTCAGAGACCTCTCTCATACTTAAAAAGGGTTTTTCTTTTTTACGGAGAACATCATGAAGAGATATACAAGTTATAATAAAGGTATAAGCGAGCTGGTCATAATACTGTTAATACTTGCGATAGCAATACCAGCTGTGATACTTCTACAGACGTGGCTCACAAACCAGGTCTCGACAATGCCAGTGATAGATAAGGTGAGAGCATCATATCAAGTCTCGTATCTAGACACAGGAGGAACATTAGTCACTATACGAATTACTAATGACGGAAAATATCCTGTTAATATTTCTAATATAAAAATTATGTATAGAACGTCTTCATCTTTTGGAACAGTAGGAGTATATGACACTAACAACACCTCAGATCAGACGTTTAAATTAATAGATCCTGTCAATTTAAGCTATGCAACCCTAGAGTCTGGCAAGACGTTATACATCACTTTACAAAGCTCATCTAGAGTAGCTGTTGAAAAAGTTATTCTAGGAATCATATCCAGCGATAAGCCTGGCATTGTGACACAATTAGAGGCCTCTGGCAGCTAGAGAAAGGTGATGATCTAATGAAGATCTTTTTTAATAAAAATAATTTTATTTTTTTAAAAAAGATCTTTCCCATCACCCATTATTTTACTCTTGAAAGAAAATTAATAACACACGAAAATGTTTCATTAAATACTAACAAAGATCTTGACCTAGAGATCAAGAGTTTCAATGATAATGAGATACTATCAGAATATAATGTAGGACTTTATAGAGTAAAGCTTGTAAAAAATTCTGAGGAATATAGATATATAGCTGAATATAACCCAGCTTTCAAAGATAAAATAGAAAAAATATATAATGAGATCGACAAATTAATCAATTATTTTATTATGAGGCTACCTGATAAACGTGTTATTGACGAGATAAATGCTAGAAAGATCATCAGAGAATATTTTGGAAAAAATGATCAGGATATAGATCTAGTGTATAATATATTAAAAGAAGAGTTAGGCTATAAAAAACTACAGGTTTTAATAGACGATCCTTATGTAGAAGATGTAAGTATAAGCGGATCTGGATATGTATGGATTAGACATTCATATATATACTCTATGGATCCTAATATAGATCTTGTGAAAACAAATATCTATATAAGAAATAACGAAGAGCTTATAAGACTTCAACAAATTATTGCTAATAAAGTTGGCAGGGCAGTCTCATATACTAATCCTATTCTTGATATACAACTTCCTCTTGAGGAAGGTGGACACAGAATTCATATAACTGGACTAGCAGTGTCTTATGAGAGGCCTGAGATAGTCATTAGAAAAAACATTATGAGAAAAGTGTCTGTAGAAGACCTTATTAGAAGAGAGATGCTGCCAAGAAATCTTGCAGAATATTTTAGAAAACTTATCATGAGAAAAGGTTCTTTGATAATAGCAGGACCTCCTGGGAGTGGCAAAACAACTCTTTTAAGAGCATTGTTAAATAGTTTCGTGCCAAAAGATTGGAAAGTAGTTATTATAGAAGATACTCCAGAGATTGAGATACCGCCAGACAGTAGCTGGGTCAGATACACCACTTTTGAAAACGGCGTTATAAAAATAGATCAATATATGCTTACGAAGGCTGCGTTAAGATCTTCAGCTAACAGACTTATTGTCATTGGAGAAACTAGAGGCTCAGAGGCGAGAGTACTTGCTCAGGCACTCAATATGGGTCTTGGAGCATTAACAACTTTTCACGGAGGCTCTACAAAAGAAGTTATCGTCAGACTTATGTCTCCACCTATATCTCTTAGAATATATCAGATCTCTACTATACAGGCTGTGGCGGTCTTAGCTATTCATAACAATCGTAGAATCGTTAGATATGTAGATGAGATAATACCAACTCAAAAACCAGGATCTATTAAGATAAGAAGAATATATGATCGTGATAAAGATCCTTATGGAGAAAAGATCTTTGTAAAAAGTTATTATGAGAATAAAGATTTTATGAAAAGATCTATAGAGATCATAACGTCAAAACAAGATTAGATCTCTAAAGAGGAGTATTTATGAGATTATCACATGCGCTAGATAAAATATTTGATTCTTTGGAGAAAATAAACACAATCTCAGATCCAGAATCAAAAATATTCAATAGAAGAAGATTATATATATTAATGATATTGTCAGCAATTTTAGGCATGTTATATCTCACCACTAACTTTATAATAGAATTTGTCTTCGAAACCTTTGAAACACGTATACTCATGTTATCTAATATTCTTCTTATCATGAGTATAATAATTTTGTTTATCCTCATGATCTTATATGTAGTAAATCCTCTGAATAAGTTGTTCGAGTTTAAAAAAGGTGTTGAAGAAGAACTTCCATATATACTTTTGATAGCATCCTCATCTCCTTTCTCAGGCGATGAAATGGGCTTTCTGATCAAGAATATATCCTCAAGACCTAATGTTATTAAGATATTCAGATTTTTTGGTAGAATAGCTTTAAAAACTAGGAATCTAGCTATATACACAGGTTTCACTGAGGCGTTTAAAATAGTTAGTGAGTTGACGCCCTCGACTATTTATAAGAGATTTGTAAGAAATTATATCAACAATAGATCTCTAGGGATTCAGAGAGAATATCTCTTATTAGTCTCTGAAGATTTTTATAGAGATATTGAGAATAAAATTAGAAGACTGGTTTCTGTGAAAATAAATATTTTGACAATATCTTTAGTTATCTACACTATTATACCTATAATCACATCTTCTCTCTCGGTTCTTCAAGGAGAAAGAGTTATTTTATTAACAAATTTTCTCTTGATAATCTCATCTATCTTCATACTTCTAATAACGCCTGGTCATCCTCTTCCTCTAAAAACAATGAATGAGCCCTTGATCAATAGACTTAAGATCTTAGAGTACTCTTCATTCTTCTTATTATATATGCTTTTAATTATCTTTCTCACAAGATCTTTTTATAATAACCTTTTCATACAGCTTCTAGAGATCTTTATATTAAATCATCTAGATCTTTATCTTCTGATAACACTTTTCCTAAGCATTCCCTCACTTGTTTTATTAATAAGAATCTTCAGAGAAGTATCTGTCACAAAAGAAGTTTTGACATTATCACTTGCTCATATAAAAGTTTTTAAAGAACTTAACAGCTTTGATGCGACAAAAATTCTTCTGAAAAGAGGATATAAACGACTATATTTATGGATCGGGAATTATATCATGTTTGTCATTGAGTATATGAGAGAGATCAGTGATTTAGCCAGTGACTTATATGAAAAATTCTGCTATAAGATCCTAGATCTTTTCTCGGTCTACAAGAATTATATGATTCAGATGATGATGACTTTACCATTAGTATTTTTAGAACCTATATTATTCAGAGAAGTTTTTCATATAGTCGGAAACGAGTTGATAGTTTTAGAACTTTTGATGTCCTCTATAATCATGACATCATCAATAGCTTCTAAAATAATATTTGATGATCATATGAATGGCCTCATAGGATCCATTATTTTAATACTTTTCATAAAAAGTGGAGGTGTACTGTTTTGAAAGAAGTCTCAAGAAAATATCTATATGTCGAGAGACCTTACATATTTAGAGGTCTTAAAGAAATATTTATTCCTCAAGATCTTAAAAATATGATCTTGCTTAAGATATCTAGAGAAAACGTCTTGTTAATATATCCAGAGGTTAGATATGATAAGATCATAATCTTGCGAAGACCTTATCTAATAACACATAAAGAATATTATAGCGAAGATGACGAATGGATCTATATTAAAAATACAGAGATCTTCAGATGTAAAAAATCTGGGTCGTGTGAACAGCTCATTAATATAAAAGATCCTAATAGATATGTTTATCATATTTTTCTGAGATATTTAGTTGAAGAAGATCCTGAGAGAAAAGAGGTTAAAATATATGATCTGAGGGATAATAGAGAAATTCTCAGCATAAATAAAATAGATAATATAAAAACAGTTGATTTCGGAAAAACAGGTTTCATGCTACTGAAGATCAAAGGCAGACCTCATATTTTTATAAATGAGAAGCTTTTTGAAATAAATGAATACTGTATGTCTGAAAACGTTGGAGAAGCTCTCGTAGGTATAAGAAGCGAAAGAAAGATCTATGTCTTCTACGGTCATAACTACTGGAGATATAATATGTATGAAAGCTATGGAAAAAAGATCTCGTCATGTAGCTCCGGTCAGAACATAGGATCAGTTGTTATAGATGATGAAAAAACTTTAGCTCTTGACCTTGATTCAGGTGTTGAAATTCCTCAGAGAGTAAAACCTATTAAAAATCTTAAAGACAAGATCTTGCTGTTAAATCTAGACACCAAATGGCTGATGATTTACACAGATTATGGAATAAGATATCTGACTAAAATTGATAATAAAAATTCGAAGATATCTTTCATAGGTTTTCTACAAGATTTTATAATTCTCAGAATTGATAATGAAGTGAAAATGTTTCTTAACACGTATTTAAGAACTATAGATAGAGTTAAAGATGATCAGCTCATATCGCTGTCAAAAGATCTTTTGATCATGGATGAGGGAGATAGGTTAAAGACATATAATCTAAACGACTTTACAAAGAGATATTATCCTAAGAAGAATTCGATAGAGTGCGTAGGTATTGATAACAAGATATATTGTCTCGAGAGATATAAAGGATTTATTTATGAACTTGATCTTAATGAGAGTCAAAGTATTATGATAGGAGAAATATTTGAAGATAGATATGTGAGATTAACAAACTATCCCATTGATGCAACTGATTTAGAAGTTATTAGAGGAGTCAAGATAGAAAGAGATGGAGAAATAATTATTTTACCTAAGAATCCTATAGACAGTGATGAAATTAAGATCAAGATAGATCTTGTGTTGAGCACAACATTGATCAATCAAACAGTCAGAGGATTTAATAAAATAGTAGAAATGGATGATCCAAAGATTATATATTCTAGAAAAGGGTTATCAAGAAAATGTTTAGACAAGCCTTTATTTAGAACAAAGATAATTTTTTCATCAGAAGAGGCTAAGTATTACAAGTATTTGCTAGAGCTGAGAGATAATGAAAATAAGATATTATATAAGACACTAGTAGGTGAGAAAGAGCTTGATGACAACAATATGCTAACCGCTTGTATAGATCTTGATCTTAAGAATATATCATCAGACAAGTTAACAGCCAGATTATATGTTGTCGAAGAACCTGAAGAATATATTGATATCAAAAAGATTCTTGATGTGAAAAACGTCTCTTTTGAACAAAGAGATATAGAATTTCATTATGAAGATCTTAATGACCAGATCAAGATACATATCATAGACCCTGTTGATAAGACTAAAAAAGCTGAGATCTATATAGAATGTAATGAAAAGAATTATAAAATAGGAGAATATGGGGATCTTAATAATATAATTATTCCTAAAGACGTGGTTAAAAGTATATGTAACGAGAACTTTAGAATATCTCTATGGACTTACGATGATGAGTTTATATGGGGGCTTTCAGGCAAGATCATTTTAGATGAAGATGTGTATAAGAAGATCGAGAGCTTATTACAGAGACTGAAATTATATAGTAATGAAAGGATTATAGAGAATTATGACAAGATCATTCTACCAAGAACATCTTATCTGTATATAAAGACTTCGAAAGATACATATTATAAATATGTTTCATATGAAAAGGATGTTTATATAGACTTTCTTAAAAAAGGTGATAATTTGATTAAATTATCTGAGAAAGCTCTCATCTATGGAGGAGTTCTTGAAGTTTTTGATGGCATTCATAGAGAGATACTCATGTTAAGACCTATAGACTTCTCAGATCAGATCCTTAATGCAATAAGACAATCAAAGATCTTGTTTAACGTCATATATTCGAGGAGATCATGATGTTTGAGAGATATCTTAAGCTGATTTTTGGCGTTGATAATATAAAGATCAGAAGCAATTATATAATAGGCTGTGATGAAAAAAGTTGTATAGCAAAAGGTTTTCTTGTTGTTAGAGAGATAACAAGAAGTCTAGAGGATCTTCATGACGGAGAGTTGACAGGGTTTTTAAATAATTTTGTAAGGATTCTTTCTAAGCCTTTTCCTATAGAGATAAGAACTGTTTTTATACCTATTGATAAGGAAAAGTTTTTAAACAAATTAAATATTGCGATTCAGACTAAAGAGATCGTTAGAGAGAGCGATCCTACTAATGAGAGGCTTGCCACAGAGCTTGAGAGATTGAGAAGACTTAAAAAGAAGATCCTTGAAGGGGATACCCCCTATAACGTGGCCATGATCATCATTGTCTCAGCTGAGGGCTCTAACGAAGAGGATGCTAGAGAAAGACTTATACAAAGAATGAAGATTTTAGCACAAGATCTTAAGGATCTAGGGGTCGTGGTTGAGGAGGTAAGAGGATTGTTTATATTAGAGGTTCTTAACAGATTTTTTCGGATTTAAAACAAAGTTTATAATAAAGATCTTGAGAAAAATGCTTCACAATTATAGAGATGAGGTATGGACTTCAGAGAGAGCTGTCTTATTCTCTCCTTTAATAAAAAATGTTCTTTTACATAGAAATCCTCATAAGACAGGTATTCCCATTGGGAGGATACTTAATGACACAAGAATAATATTCTGGGATCCTTTCAAAGCTATTAATCCGCATATACTTATCGTAGGTCCTACGGGCAGCGGAAAAACAGAGACGTTATTAGCTATTCTAAGAAGAGCTCATATTATTTATAACTCTACAATTATTTTTGTTGATGTAAAAGGTGATATTATAAAAAGATTAATAGAGAGAAAAATAGATCATGTTTTAATAGACATTCCCGATACTTCCTTAGGCTCTCTCGAGCCTTATTATACATCTTCATGGTTAAGACTTTATCAAGTTTTTGATAGTATTGTTGAAAGTTATGAAATTGATGATCTAAGGCTTCAAGGAGTGTTATTTAAAATTCTTAAAAAAGTTTATGAGAAAAAAGATGTGCCAAAATGGGAAGACGTTTTCTCAGAGATATCAGAAGAGGAAGATCTTAATGGAATTATAGAAAGAATTCTCAGAGAAATCGCATCTTTAGATAGAAGAGATACGGGACATTATAAAATAGTTAAGAACAAGATTAATGTTATAACATTAAGAAGTTTAAGCAAAGAGAGAGAAGAGCTTTTAAGATATGCTATAAATATGATTTTTCAAGACATGATCAATATGACTTCCAGAGAAAATCCTGATGATCAGGTGAAAACTTTTTTAGGTCTAGACGAGGCTTGGATGTTATTAAGCAGAGGATTATCTAAAAGAATCATTAATTTGATGAGACTTGCACGAGGATACGGATTATCAGTCGCGTTAGCAACACAAGATTTCAGAGATTTTGGAGAACATTGGGATCTGATTGTGGAGAACATAGGATTATTAATCATAATGAGCAATCCTAACAGAAACTTCTGGAGAGAAGCCTCAGATTTTCTTAAAATAAACAATAAATTAATAGAGGATCTGATGATTCTTATGAAAAGAGGCGATGCAGTAATTAGAATATTGCCTGATCCAAGGCCTATACCTATCTCTATAGATATAAATGATTAAAAAATTAAAATCTTTTTATTATATCTCTTTGAAGAAGGTGTATAAGAGAGGTTTGAAACCTCTTTTCTGATAGAAGTCTACAGCTATCTTATTCATAGGAGGAAATTCTGCACATACAATACTGATCCCTTTGCCTCTCAAGATCTTTACTGCCTCATCTAGTAAGGCTGACCCTACTCCTTTAACTCTATAACTTGGAGACACATAAAGATCTGTTATAACTCCCGAGAATATTGGCTGATAAAACAGTCTAGATCTTATCTCTACGCGAATGACACCTACTATCTTGTTGCCATCTTCTGCAACCAACATGAAAACTTCCTCTCTATCAAATGATTTTGATATATATTCCCTTGCGACTTCTTGAATATCTTCTCTCACACTATATAATGGATCGAATTCTTCATTTAGTTTCTTAAGTCTCACTACTAGCTCAACTATTTGATCAAGATCTTTCTTTTCAGCATATCTGATTCTAAACTGAACAGGATCCATAGGTTACACCTCCATCTAGAGTTGTACAATATCTTTTATAAATCCATTTTTAACCAATGTCTCATATTTTAGTCTCACATTTCTTATTATAGTTGATGCAGTCTCCTCCAGCTCAGATCTTGATCTTTTGATTCTTGCAACACCTTGTTCAATAGCTTTCTCAGCAACTGCCACAGCAGTCTTTACATAAACCTCGAATTCCTCCATAGTAGGTATTATATAATCTTCGCTGATCCCTTTCTCCTCAGCATGTTTTGCTAAGGCTTCTGCAGCTGCAATAGCCATCTCATCAGTCACTGTTCTGGCTCTGACATCAAGAGCTCCTCTGAAGATGCTTGGGAACGCCAGACTATTGTTAATCTGATTAGGAAGATCGCTTCTGCCAGTGGCCACTACTCTAGCGCCAGCTTCTTTAGCCTCCCAAGGCCATATCTCTGGGACAGGATTTGCTAATGCAAAAACTATAGGATCTTTATTCATCATGGCTACCCACTCTTTTTTAATGATCCCAGGACCCGGCCTAGAGGCTGCTATAACTACGTCTGTGCCTACAATAGCTTCTTTAATACCACCTTTTCTCAACTCACCATTGCTTTCGATGGCGATCTTATATTTCCATGGATTCTCAAACATAAGTTTATCAAGATCTTCTCTCTCCGCATGTAATATACCTTTAGTATCCACAAGTATTATATTCTTAGGCTTAGCACCATATTTAACAAGTAGATTATAAGTAGCTATATTTGATGCTCCTGCACCTATCATCGAGATAGTTATGTCAGAGATTTTTTTACCAACAATTTTTAAAGCATTAATAAGACCTGCCAAAGTGGCTGTAGCCGTCCCCTGTTGATCATCATGCCAAACAGGTATATTCATTTCTTTTCTTAATCTCTCAAGTATGTAGAAACATTTGGGACTTTCAATATCCTCAAGATTTATTCCTCCAAAAGCCGGCTCCAACTTTTTAACCGTCTCAATAAAATCATCTGCATCTTTAGCTCTGATCGGGAGAGGAACCGCGTCTACACCGCCTAAGAACTTGAATATGAGAGCCTTACCCTCCATCACTGGGTAAGAGGCCTCAGGACCTATGTTACCTAGACCAAGAACTCTTGTACCATCAGTAACTACAGCGATTGTGTTCCATCTTGATGTTAATTCAAAACTTAGATCAGGGTTTTTAGAGATCGCTCTAGAAGGCTCAGCAACGCCAGGTGTGTACCAGACGGCGAAATATATAAGCTTCTCCACAGGAACTTTAGGTATAGTCTCTATCTTTCCTCCGTAATATCTATGAGCTTTTAGAGCAATCTCATACCATTTATCAACTTCAGATTTTGATGAAGACAATATTATGAAGCCTCCAGATAATAATCTTTTTAAACAAAATATAAATATGTTTATGCAGAGATCAGTATATTTAAATGAGGCCGTCCGCATAACCCGCCTTCTGTCTTAGAGACATTAGGCTAAGCGGCCTACCTGTGCCTCACCACGGCATTCATCGGCACTATTCGGCCTTGCTCTCCTGGGGATCGGCTGTCTCACCGCATCTGAGAGATCATCAGGAGACCAGCTCCATCATCTACATCTCTCTCAGACCGTTCATTTCTGTGCCGATCCAGCGGCTCTCAGCCGCTCTCCTTACGGAGCCAGGTGCCGTGGCGAGGGCGGAGTTTCCTCGGAGACACAAGGTCTCCGTAAGTCTCGCGGACGGCCTCATTTAAATATTTGTTTTATACATTATTAAATATTGTTTTGTGTAATTAAATACAGAGGAGATGTATGAAGACCGTTTTTAAAGATCAGTTTGAGTTCATAAGATATTTAGATATGTTAGGCGGAAGATCCTCTGAATATTATGTGAAACGTGAAGAAAAAGATTTTTCATATGGAATCTTTCCTTGGGAGAGAGAAATAAAAGAACATCTAAGACTTGGTATAATAAATCTAGACAAGCCTCCTGGACCCACAAGTCATGAAGTTGCTGCATGGATCAAGAAAATGTTAGCTCTCAGCAAGGTAGGACACGCTGGGACTCTAGAGTATTAAATCTTTTATACAGAGAGATCCCAGCGTGTCCGGAGTTCTGCCTATAGCATTAGAAGACTCTGTAAAAATTATTAGTGTAATGACTCATACTGTTAAAGAATATATAGCTCTTATGGAGCTTCACTCAAATGTTTCTGAGAATAAACTCAGAGAGATAGTGGAGATGTTCGTAGGAGACATCTATCAGAGACCTCCCCTAAGATCTTCTGTGAAAAGAAGTCTTAGAATAAGAAAAATACATGAGATCGAGATATTAGATCATGTGGAGAGATGGGTTCTGATGAGAGTTAAGACAGACCCCGGGACATATATAAGAAAACTTATACATGACATAGGACTTCTACTAGGAGTGGGAGCTCATATGAGAGAGCTTAGAAGAATAAAAACCGGCATATTCACTGAAGATCTGAACATGATCACTTTACATCAGCTTTCAGAAGCTGTTTATTTATATAATGAGGAGAAAGATGAGACATTACTAAGAAAATATGTGATGCCAATAGAATACGGAGTTGCACATCTTCCAAAAATATTTATCAACACATATGCCGTAGACCCTGTTTCAAGAGGAGCTCAGCTTGCAGTTCCAGGAGTTCTAATGTTTGACAAAAATATTAGAAGAGGAGATTTAATAGCAATCTTTACACCAAAATCAGAGCTTGTAGCCATAGCGAGAGCCGAGATGAATAGCGAGGAGATATTATCTAGAGATAAAGGTATCGTATCAACAACTTTAAGAGTCATAATGAAGCCAGGAGTATATCCTAGATGGACAAGAAAAATCTCAGATGAAAAGGCCGCGGCCGGGATTTGAACCCGGGACCTCGGGATGTCCACCCCCGGCCTATTGATTAGGAGCCCACAGTCCCGCGCTCTACCAGCTGAGCTACCGCGGCCACCACCAAATTAATATAATGCTACTTAAGAATTTAAGAGTTGCTAATTTAAAGAGGAGCTTCTATGACTTAATCTCTTATTCTTTAAATAGTAAATACAGCAGAGATAATTTATACAAAGGATCCTTATGACTTACAGGAGTACAAAGAGATATGATAATCTTAGGATCCTCATAATATATCACAGGTCTTCTATTAATACTGGAGTATGCTATGATCTCCTGATCATTTGAAGAAACAATATTATCTATCAAAACACATCTCGTTTTTAACCCATCGATCATATGAGAGAAGATGTGTAAAGAGCTGTAATTTCTGATAAGAGAGATCTCTACAGCTTCTTTCTCAGAAAACCTCTCTTTTGAAACAAATATGAACATCTCATTAATGTCATTTGTAATATCTGTTCTTATAAGATCTTTCTCAAGAGATCTCGTTATGAAAGAATATTTATTACAGTATTCATATTCGTATGATCCTATATCTTCTAATAACAATTCACTTATAAAAGAATCATTTGTTTTAACACATAGATCAAGAGATCTTGTTCTTAACCATAGATCCTCGGTCGAGATATATCCAGAGAACTTTTTACAAAAATCTTCAATATTCTTAGGATCCTCTGACTCAACAATTATTGACGAGATTGTGAAGCCTAGTCTAAAAACTTGCATATCTATTTTAATATTTGATGTAAAGGGTTCCTTAACTAAAAATATTCTACTGCCTCTTTTATAAAGATCTGCTAATGATCTTATAAATAGATCTAGCTTATAGCTTTGATCTTCTAATTCTTCTGAAGAGCTTATAAGTCTTGGCGTATCAATAATACATGAGCTTTTAAATATCTTAGGCATCTCCGTTCTTCTCAAAAATAATTCTCTCTAACAAATTAAAAAGATCATTTCAAGAACTTTTTGGCTTAATATTTTTAAGTCTCTAATAATTGATTGGAGATTTTATGAAGTCTCCGCATGACATAATATTAAGTCTTCTAAAAGAAGGTCTTGAAGCTGCTGATCCTTATAAAGCTGTCATTAATCATGTAAGGATAAAAAATGATAAAATTATTATAGGAGACAGATACGAAACTGTTCTTAGAAAGATACATGTGATAGGTTTTGGAAAATCTAGTTACAAAATGGCTCTGGCCGTAAATGATCTATTCGAGAAAAATATTGTGGGCGGAGTGATCATAACGCCTGATCAAGAGGGAAGCTTGGGAAATATCTTAGTCTTAAAAGGAGATCATCCTATTCCTAGAGATAATACTCTAAGATCTTCGAAAAAATTGTTGGAGTATTTAGAAAATATTGATGAAAAAGATCTTGTGTTTATCTTAATCTCTGGAGGAGGCTCAGCATTATTTGAGATGCCTTTAAAAGATATAAGTCTTGAGGAAATAGCTTTTGTCTCAGAATTATTAATGAAATCAGGAGCCGACATATTTGAGCTGAATACTGTAAGAAAACATCTTTCAGCTGTCAAAGGAGGTAAACTACTTAAATACATAAAAAGTAAAGAAATATATTCTTTAATAATAAGTGATGTAATCGGAGATCCTATAAGTTTCATCGCGTCAGGGCCGACAGATGCTGACCCGACTACTTATAGAGATGCTGTAGAAGTTATTAAGAGAAGAGGCCTTTGGAATAAAATACCTGATAAAATAAAAGATCTTCTTATGAAAGGCGTGGAAGGCTTTGTAGAAGAGAGTATCAAGCCCGGCGATAAGATCTTGAACAAATGTAGAAACATTGTTATAGCAAGTAATAAAATGTCTCTAGAGGCTATAGAGAGAAAAGCGAAAGAGATAGGCTTCAATACATTATTTCTAGGACCATATATACAGGGAGAAGCTAGAGAAGTTGGAAAAATGTTTGCATCTATTCTCAGAAGTATTAAAAAGATTAATAAACCGATCTCTCCGCCTGGGGCAGTAATTGCTGGAGGAGAGACCACAGTGACAGTCAGAGGAAGAGGAGTAGGTGGCAGAAACCAAGAGACGTGTCTATCATTAATGATCGAGATAAAAGATCTTGACAACGTATATTTCGCCTGTATGGGTAGTGATGGTGTTGACGGAGTTAGTCCCGCAGCAGGAGCTGTCGTGGATAACAAAGCTTATTGGGAAGCCGTTGAGAAAGGTTTAGATCCGAAGACTTATCTAGATAATAATGATTCTTATACTATTCTAAAAAGTATTGGAAGAACTATTGAGACAGGCTATACAGGGACAAATGTTGGAGACTTTTACATAGGGTTACTGACCTCCTCTCCCGCCCTCAAGAGCTAGAGCTCCCTTCGGAGCGGATCATTGGTTCCCCTCATCTATTCGGGGCTACATCTGTCATCTGAGGGGCAGTGAGGGGGGTCAGAGCTCCCCCACGAGGATATATGCCTAGTTTTCTCAATCCTCTCTTTCTAACATTTAGTTTTCCAATAACATCTCTATCAGCCTCGAAGCCGCATCGAGGACATCTAAGTCTTCTATAGCCGACCTCTTCTAATCCTCTATAGTCGCATCTTGGACACTCTGAGGATGTCCCGTTTGGATCGACCTTCACATATGGCACACTATTTTTCTCAGCCTGCCAATCAATCCATCTCTCAAACCTTGAATAACCCATGATAATAAGTTTTCTCTTATGATCCTTAGGAAGTTTTCTCAGAGATCTTATGAGATTAGTAAGATCTTCTCTTGATATAGCATATCTAAGTTCTTTAGCCAGTCTAACTATCTCTAGAGAAATCTTTCTTGTCCAATCATTTAATATGTTTCTAGCCTTCTCATGATAAGATCTTATTCTTCTCAATACACCTCTTCTTCTTCTCCAAGCGAGATACCTAGATGAGGAGTATTTTCTCTGAAGATCCTCTGCAAGTTTGATGTATCTATATGCTCTATCTATAGCTGTATCTTTCTCTATATTAATAATCTCGTCTCCATAGACGATCTTTTGTTCATTAACATCTACACCGATGACATCTATAGGAACATACTTCTTAGGCTTAGGTATTTTTCTTTGAGATCCATAAGATCATCTTATCTCTCTTATATATTAGTCTTGCCTCTCCATTCTTATAATCATCATATCTTCTGTCCCAACCGATTACTCTAAGCCTTATCCCGCCGATGATCTCCACGTAGTCATCTTTCATTCTATAACTAAGCTCTGGATGTAGAAGCATTAATAACTTCTTTACTACTGGTCTTTTTCCTCTCTTAGAATTATTCCTCCAAGCATTTGCATTCATAAGAGCATCTCTATAGCAGTCAATTGCTATTCTAGATGGTAGATTAAATCTCTCAACAAGATCTCTATATAGAAAATTATGAGCCTGTTTTAATGTCTTTAGATTATTATCTAATATTTTATTAATAGCATAATTTAGTGCATCTCTATATCTGTGGAGAAGCTCTATGACGACAGGCTCAGGACTAACCCTCATGCCTATCGAGAGAGTTAGAAAACCCTCATCACCAGTCGCCATAGAGCCCCTCCAAAAAAGATCAGAATACGAAGAATTTATAAACTTTTCTGTCCATCCCCGCCTAAAAGACGAAGCTTTCAGCTGTAATAAGCAAAGGAGAAGGCTTCTGCACATGTACACTAGATCTTAATAAGATCTCTGAGGGATGTATTCAGCTGAGATGTTTATCACCTATTGGAATATGGATCTCTGATGAAGAACTTTTAAAGAAACACAAGATCTCTGAGATATAGCCTGATAGAAATAATTTGTAGAGCCGCCGGCGGGATTTGAACCCGCGACTTCCGGCTCTCCTGGCGACAACGGAACTTATCAGACCGTACAAGGCCGGCGCTCTACCAGCTGAGCTACGGCGGCTTTACTCATATTTTTGTATATCATAGAGATTTAAAAATATTGACCTTCTGATCTTATGGGAAGTTTTTTATTTTATATTTTACGAGGTTATTTCTCGGGTCTAATCTTTTGAGTGAAGATGTTTCTTTGATATCAATGGAGTCAAGCTCTAAAATAGCTTCTGCTGATATAGAGAGCTCTTTGTATAAAGTCTCTTCTGAGAAACTTCTGCCAGAGCCCATAGGATCATATGAAGATTCAAAAGTTCATCTTATAAATAAGATATTACAAAAGCTGTTTCTGACAAACAATGTTCTAAGACTTGTTAGTTTGAAAGATCCTGAGATTGAGATGATGATCAGAGATCTTATGCAGGAGTGGGTTCATGAAATAGGCTATCCTAAATATGATGAAAGTTTTATGAGTAAACTTATTAACATAAAAATTGATATTTTTAATGATCCTATGAAGATGTCATCTGTAGAGAATCTATTGTCAATACTTTCTGAATATAAATCAGATCCTGAGCAATTCCTAAACAAAGAAGTGATTGACTATATAAAGGAAGAGGCTGAAGAGCTTGGAATAAAAGATCTTGTGCCGTGGGATGATAAATATAATTATGTGAGATATATCGCATATATATTATATGTTATCGTGATAAATAACTTAAGTTTATAAACATCAATTGTCTTCTTCAGCAATTCTTTTTCTAGTTAATTCAGTGAAAGTTAAAGTCTGAAGCCACCCTCCAAGATCTTTGTATCTATTCTGAAGAGAGGCTTCTAAACAACTGTCTCTTAAATCACAGAAAGAACATTCCCTATAAATAAGACATAATTTTTTCCTAGGCATTTTATAGCTTTTAACATCAAAAAATCTGCTTAAATATCTTATCAAGTTTTTATCTAAAGGAATATATTTTGTGTCTAAAAGCACATGAAGCCTATAAGCAAAATAAGTTTTCACACCTATCCATGGACATTTTAGAAGCGTTCTCACATCTCTCTTTAATATCTCATCTCTTTTCTCAATATAACATCTCAAAGAATCAACTAGTCTCGTGATCTGATAACTTCTGCCGATGATTTTCATAATTTTCTCTCTGTCTATTTTTAATAGATTCAGAGGATCCTTGTATAGACTAAGAATTCTTCTCATCCACTTTACTGTGTTTTTATGATAATTAGTGTTTTGAGAAAGAAATATTGTTGAAAATATTATGACGTCATCCAGTGGCGAGACGGCCATGCCATAATATTTATACTTATAATACAATGTATAAAAAGGATCTTTTTCAGATAAGTTTATCTCAGAAATCTTCTGATCTAAAAGCCACACGCCTAAAACATATCTAGCGTAATCTACACATTCGCTCCTATGATCTATGGCCTCATAACTGCGTCTATGTCTTATTAATCTCATACCGCTACATACGCCATAAGACTTCACCGCTGTATTATCACCTATGAAGTCTATCATTGGCAAAACATATGATGGATGAAACAATATTCTGAAATCATATGTCACAGGTTGTTCAAATATTTTTCTATACATCATAATAATTTTGAGCCTCGTAATATATATCTAACATGATTGTTATGAGCAGTAGGAGAGATGCTCAAATTTTTCATAAATTAGTGTCTGTAGATGAGGCTGTGGAAATTCTTTATAAAACTTTTGTTGAGGCAGGATATCCAGAGGTTATTGAAGTGTCTATAGAAGAGGCTTTTGGAAAAATCTCTGCAGAAGATGTTTATGCGGATGTCGATTATCCTCCTTTTGACAGAAGTACTGTAGATGGATATGCTGTGCGAAGCATAGATGTGGCAGGTGCTAACGATATAGAGCCTAAGATCCTTAGAATTGTTGGAGAAGTTGATGTAGGAGAGCTTCCTCAGATCGAGATTAGAGAAGGCGAGACTGTCGAGATATCTACAGGAGCAGTCATACCTAGAGGAGCAGATGCTGTTGTGATGAGTGAATATACAAAAAAAGTAGGAGACAAAGTCTTTATATATCGTCATGCATACCCAGGTGAAAATATATCTCAGGCAGGCACAGATTTCTCAGCTGGCGATCTTGTTATCAGAAGAGGAGCTCTGATCACTTATAGAGAGATTGCCTCTTTAGCCGCTGTAGGAAGAGCGAGAATAAAAATTTTGAAGCCTCTTAATATAGTTGTCTACTCGACAGGAAAAGAGCTTGTAAAACCTGGAGAGAGGTTGATCCCTGGAAAAATATATGATATAAATGGATATTCAATAACATCAATATTAAAAGATCTTGGTATGAACGTGGTTTATAAAGGAATTTTAAAAGATGAATATGAGAAGATCAGAGAAGAGATTAATAAAAGCCTCGAAGAATATGACGTCGTGATCACTTCCGGAGGCACTTCTGCAGGTTATAAAGATCTTGTCTATAGAGTGATCGAGGATCTTGGTGGAAAAATATTGTTTCATGGTTTGAAGACTAGACCTGGAAAGCCTACGCTTATCGCCTCGAGAGATAAAAATATATTCATAGGTCTCCCAGGTTTTCCACTATCAGCTATGATGGTTTTAACAAGAATTGTTAGACCAGCTATATTAAGAGTTTATGGACTTGATGAAAAGAAAAATCTTGTTAAAATATTGATCCCTTACAGAATAGAGGCTGGGAGAGGGGTGAGAGAATTTGTTCCTGTATC
Source organism: Desulfurococcales archaeon (assembly GCA_009903825.1). Classification (GTDB taxonomy): domain Archaea; phylum Thermoproteota; class Thermoprotei_A; order Sulfolobales; family AG1; genus WYEN01. Next base: position 46,004 of record WYEN01000095.1, on the reverse strand, counting down.
TATTGTGGAAAGTGAGAAAGGATTTGTTGGATATCCGATCCAGCTTGGGTCAGGATCTGTCTATAGCGTTCTCTACTCAGACGGCTTTATAGAGGTTTCTGAAGACAGAGAGTTTATCGATGAAGATGAAGAGGTTTATGCCATATTATTCTCAGAGAAGATTGTTCCGGCACAGCTTTATTTCATAGGAAGTCATTGTCTAGGTGTTGAGCTTCTTCTCAAGATTAGCAAATTAAGAAACACAAAGATCATATACACAGGATCTTTGGGAGGCTGGCATGCAATAAAAAGAGGCGAGGCTGATATAGCTGGTACACATCTTTTAGATGAGGATACTGGAGAATACAATATTCATATGATAAAAAAGATGGGTCTTGAAGACAAAGTTTATCTGATAAGAGGTTATGTGAGAAAAATTGGATTTATAGTTAGAAAAGGTAATCCTAAGAATATTAGAAGTTTTGAAGATCTTTTGAGAGAAGATGTGATCTTTATAAACAGAAATAGAGGCTCTGGCATAAGAAGCTTCACTGATATAATGATAAAAAGAATATTAGGCGAAAAAGATCCTTATAAAATGATCAGAGGATACTCATATGAAGTGAAGACCCACACTGCTGTTGCCGCAGCAGTCTCTATGGGAAGAGCTGACGTGGGGATCGCCGTGGAGACTGTGACACAGTTTTATGATGTAGATTTTATTCCACTGGCTGAAGAGATATATGATTTTGTAGTATCTAAAAAAGGTTTTAACAAAGAATCTGTGAAAAGATTTGTCGAGACTTTATCAAGTAGAGATTTTAAAGAGATATTATCAAAAACTCTCAGAGGATATAGAGCTCTCGAGAATACTGGAGAGATAATCTTCAGCCCTAGATAAAAATTATGTTGAGATCTTATGACTGATAAATTCGCTAAACACATAGATCCTTATATAATCACGGTTCTTATACCTCTGCTTGTGATTTTTCTATCAATATATATTCACGGGGTCTTAGGAGAATACAGTGATATTTTGTCAATATCTTTAGACAAAAGCAGAGGAAAAGATCCTTTGTACGGGATCCCTTATATAGATTTTAGATTTGAATATCCACCTGTTGTGGCGGGAGCCTGGGGACTGGCCTCTATATTAACAAAGATCTTATATTTCTATGATCCTGTGAAACTTCATATGTATATACTATTTTTTATAAACGGAGTTTTCTATCTAATTTATGTTCACGCAATATATGATCTATATAATCATTATGTCAAGAGTAGTAGACTAGGCATAATCTTATCAATAGCCTCCCCCTCAATGATCTATTATCTAATGTATAATTGGGATATAATAGCAACATCTTTCGCAATACTCTCTTACCTATACTTCTTTAGGGGAAGATATAAGACTGGAGGATTTCTCCTGGCGCTTTCTGTTCTCGCAAAGATATTCACGGGAGTACTGGTTCTCTCTATCATGTATCTGGCTTATCTTTTAAGATATAAAGATCTTGATATAGATAAAAAGATGGCTGAGACCTTGATCCTTTTTATATTAACCATATTAATACCTACATCATTTGTGATGATATATTCTCCAAATTCGTTTGAAGTATTTCTGAGACATCATGGAGAGTGGTATTGTGAAAATTGTTTTTACATAATGTTTACTCAAGATCTATGGGATCCTTTCTTAAGAAATTTATCTAAAACTCTCATGATCATAATGCCTCTCACAGTCTTTCTTATAGTCGTCTCAAGAGGATATAGAGATGAAGTATATAAAAAAGTTCTTGGCTCAGGATTCATATCTCTAGCAACTCTCATAAGCTTCTCCTATGTATATTCTCCACAGATGAATATCATGATAGCTCCATTATATATGATCCTTAACATAAAAGAGATCTTTATATTATTATTAGGAGACATATTTAACATCATGATCATGATATTCTGGTTTAGAACAGAAATATTCACAAGAATAGGACTTCCATCAGCAGATCCTCATGTCAGAGAAAGCCCTATACAATGGTTTGCATTCATAAGAATAATTCTTCTATGGATAATCATAATATTATATCTCTATAGATCTTATAGAAAAACTTAAGATAGTATATGTTAAAAAGTTTCTAAATATTTTCTTGGTCTTGATCTGTATACTAAATTTATAACCTTTTTTGGAAAAAAAGCGGGATATTTTTTATGACTTTCATAACCATATACAAGAGATATGTATCCCTCATATTCATAGTAATGATCTTAATCAGCATCATATCGCCTCTCTTATCTCTATCAAAAATTATTGACAAAAGATCTGGTTGTCTCTCAATTGTTAATGCTCAGAGTCTACATGAGAAACCTCTGCCAGAAGATCTGATCAAAAGAAGTTTCAAAGATCTTTTAGACGAGTTGTTAAGGTCTAAAGGCATAACAATTGATTCTTCTGATAAATTATATAGATATTATTATGCTGGGAGAGTAATCAGAATCTGTGGAGAGGATCTTTATAAAATAGGCTTATTAAACAAAGATCCTAGAGAGATCTTTTTTGGAGCTTATGTTAACAACTCTTGGGTTGAGATCCCGTTTAGAATATATGATGATGTGATCAGAGGAGCTGGATATATTCAATATATACCTCCCGAAAGGATCAACATGAGAACATGTGTAGAGATCATGCTTCCAGATCAGATGTCTATAGATAGAGATCCTTCTATTGATAAGCCTGATTTCGCGAGAGGTTCTGAAGCCAGAAAGATTTTTATAGAGATCTTTGATAAAAACGTCATGATCAAGATCCCTATATATGTTTTTACAGAGGCTCACCCCAAAGATCCTTATAAATATCTGAGATATCATTATGATTATATCTCTAACACAACATATGTAGTGTCTCAGTTCAGAACATCAACAAAGATCTATGCTCTAGATCTTTTGTATGAGTCTAAGAGCTATTATATGAAGAGATACAGCTTATCAGAAGAGGAGTTCAAGAGATTCACAAGAGTTTTTCTAGACAGATCTTTAGAACCTATAAATAGAGATGTTGCAACAATACAGTTATCAATAGATCCTGTGAGTATCATAGTTCCAGACGGAGGATCTGGCGGAGGACCCAGCTATAATTATGTAGAGAGACAGCCTTTGTTACTTAATAAAGTTGTTAGTGGAAGAGTGTTGACAACAATAGCTTTGGGGCCTTCAAACGGCTCATACACTGATATATTTTTCACGATAGAGCCTGAGATGACTAGCTGGTATATTTATAATCCTGTGTTAAAAGAGGTGGAGCTGGAGCTTTATGTTTATGGAAACGACACTTATTCCAGGAGTATGTATGTCACTGTTGATGGAGAGACTCGTAGCTACACAATAACTCCAGGCGTTATAAACAAGATCTCTTTCTATAAATATTATTATGATGGGAGAAGATCTGATAGAGTGCTTGATTACAACTTCACGTATAGCATATCGATCATGTCTCCAGGAGGCTATTGGTATATAACTGGGAGACCAACAATCTATTATGATATAAATCAAACAGCCATCAATACTTATCTTATGAACTTTACTTATAGCACAGATCTGTTTACATCACTACCTTTATACACAAAGCTTTCTTATACATCTGCCCCAGATCTTAATTATAGTCTTAAGACTGTGGCAATAATTGCAACACCATTCGGAGGATATAGCATTCTAGATATGAGTAATTTAGGAACTAGCCTATCTTTAACACTTAATGGAGTTGGGCAGGTAGTCAGTTGGGGGGCATATGCGTGGGCTAATATAAGTATAAAAATATGTATAACACCTCTGCTATGCGACACAAAATATATAGCAGTAGACAACACAGCAAAAACATTCACACTTACATTCTTCTTTAAAGGTCCTGCATCGACATCTATCTATAATGTTCTTTATCCATTTCTGATCTCAGGAGAGATACCAATAAACATAGAGATAAAGCTGATAGATGGAGTAGGCTTATATAATCCTACATATGGATGGCTCAGCATACATTTGGATCTTTATCCTCAGAACATTCCTAAAGCAACCATATATTTCAAAACATTAGTAGGAAGACAGCCACTTTCCTCAGATTATTATCCAGCAACAAATTATTTGTTATATACTTCATTATATAAGGCTTTACTAGGAAATTTTGATGCAGTACTCTCAAGACAATATGGAGTATACAGCTCTTTATCCACAGGTCTATTTGTGAATATACGTGGAACAAACAGTGCAATGCCTTTTAATCAGTTTTACTCAAACACTGGTTTTCTGATCTTTAGACACTGGGGTCTTCTTGATATAACATTTCTTGAAATAGGTTTTGATGGAGTAGGAACTTATTATGCAGACTATTCTCCGATATTCAAAAGCACTTCTGCCACATATAGCGACATTAATGTTACTATTTATCCCTTAAATACTCAGTTGACATGGTCAGGCGCTTACCAAGGTTTTAAATTTGATCGTGGTCCAGGCTCTTCATTACCTAACGCCTCAGAAGTGGCAGCCATACTAGGGGTTCTAGCTAAGATTTTTACAATATTGGCGCCTCCTCTAGGTCAGGCCTTGACTGTATTGTCAGTAGTATTATATGGCTATGACGTCATGAGGAGAGCTTCGACAAATGAGATATCATGTTATCAACGTTCTGATTCCGCAATAATATGTAGATGGGTTAAAGGATCTCTAAGCTCATGTTCTAATCAGCCTATAGACATATATGTGGATCGCTTAGGATCTTCTGTTTCTACAATTCAAGTAAGAATATATCAATATACAAAGATCTGTACAGATGCTGGAGAATTTAGCTATCTCAGATCATATGATGTCATATGGTATAGAGGATGAGAAATATGTTTTTGAAAAAGATTTATGAATTTTTTCTGAAAATCCATACATATTTTTTCTTATAATGTGTCTGTCTCTTATCATATCATATAATATATACCCTATATATTATGATGCTCCTCATAGTCTTCAAGAGCCTTATTCTGATATCATTGGTCTATGGATCCTTCTTATAGGACTTTATATATTTGCATGGTTTATGTATGTCACTCCGTTTCTATATACATATTTCTCTACCATAAGTAGAAATATTGTGAAAAATATTGATCAAAAGATTTTTAATAGATATGTCCTAATATTTTTCATATGGATCTCTATGATCAGTGTGCTAGGGATCTTCACAGGATCCTCTTCTATAATATTATCCGCGACGAACATCTCTGAGTGGGTTCTCTCATATATCTATATATCTCATGTGATCGTCTTTATAATAGCTTTTATTCAATATATTATCAACCCAGCAATATTCTATTATATAATACTGTTTAGCAGAGATCTTATCAACAAGATCAGTTTTTCGCGAATGATATTCTATGGAGCTTTATACTGGATCTCTCTAACATTTGTGATACCATTCATAGGGGTGCTTATTGGATGGACGCTTGATTATATACTTTATACAATGATCTCTGAGACAGCTCCTCTGATATACCTCAGAGGCTGGAACCCTATAACTATCGAATACTTAAGACAGATATTAACTAGAGGACATGACTACACATTATTCTCATATACTCTGATACCCACCTGGGGCATGATCCTTCATATAATTATTGCGTTTATATTAATGAATAGGCTCACAAGATATCTTATAAAGATCCTCTGAAGATCATGTTTTTGCAACTAAATACACATATCCTCTTCTACTTATTATTCTCGCATTAATTTTTCTGAGAAACTCCTTAAGATCTTCCTCAGTAATTTTTTCACGAACACTTTTTAACACCCTGATCTTTATAACTCCTCTAGCATTAAGCTGTCTCTTGATCTCGTTTAGTAATCCCTCTGTAAGTCCTTTAACTCCTATTCTAATCATGACTTTTTCAGTAGACATTATTCTGTTAATATCTCTTCTCTTAAGTTTTCTTCTAAATTCTCTTTCGTCACTCATTCTTTTATCCATTGATTATTTATAGCTTATGAGAGCTTTAAACCCTCTTTTTCTTTCATTATGTGAAAGATTTTTTAGTTTTTCTACATACATATACGAGAGCTGAGATGTTGTTAAATGATTTCGAGAAGGATCTTTTGAATAAAGTGTTGAAGCCTGTCTATCTAGATCAAAGCACTGGAGAGCTTGTATGGCTTGATGTAAGCAAGATCCCTTGGGAGGAGACGTGGATAAGATCTAGAGATGTGGAGAGAGTTGCGAAAGCTATTGAGAATATGGAGATTAGAGGTGCTCCAGCAATTGGTGTCGCAGCTGCTCTCACTCTGGCCATGGTGGTTTTAAATAATGAGGATAAAGATGTCAAAGAGATATATGAGATGCTTGAGAAAGCTGCCAAGAGAATTACTCTGACGAGACCTACTGCTTACAATCTGTTCTGGGCTGTTGAGAGAGTTATGAGTAGAGCTAGAGAACTTTTGAAAGATAATGTTGAGAAAGATCTTTTTAAGAAAAAAATTGTAGAAGAGGCTCTGAAGATCCAGGAGGAGGATCTTGTTTCAAACATTTTGATAGGAAGATACGGGTCTGAGCTTATAGAAGATGGAGACACCATATTGACACATTGCAACACAGGTTCTTTAGCGACAGCAGGTTTCGGGACAGCATTAGGCGTCATAAGATATGCATGGGCTCAGGGCAAGAGGATAAGTGTGATAGCCACTGAGACAAGGCCACTGCTACAAGGCTCTAGACTAACTGTGTGGGAGCTTCATAGAGATAAGATCCCTGTTAAACTTATCACTGATAACATGGTTGGCTACGTAATGAAGAAGAGGCTGGTTAATAAAGTCATCGTAGGTGCTGACAGGATCCTTAGGACAGGTCATGTCGCTAATAAGATAGGGACGTATTCAATAGCTATCCTTGCCTCATATCATAAGACGCCTTTTTATGTGGCTGCACCTACCAGCACTATTGATATGAAGACTGATCCTGATAAAATAGTTATTGAAGAAAGAGATCCTGATGAGGTGAGAAGCGTCATGAAAAAGATCTTTGTAAGTATTAGAGATGTTGATGTTTATAATCCCGCTTTCGATGTGACACCTCCAGACTTGATATCTGCAATCATAACTGAGAGAGGGATAGCTAAGCCTCCTTATGATAAAAGTCTTAAAAAATTATTTTGAATAACTCAAATCTTATTTCTTCTCTTTATGTAGCCAACATGCTGAGTAATGATCTTTTCCCACGAGATATTCTGGAGGCTCTTCTCTCTGGCATATGTCCATAGCATATAGACATCTTGGGTGGAATCTACATCCAGGAGGAATATTTATAGCGCTAGGAACCTCTCCCTTTATAGGAACCTCTTTAATAACCCATCTGCCCTTAGGATCAGGCTGTGGAACTGCAACAAGAAGAGCTTGTGTATATGGATGCTTAGGATTCTTGATAACCTCATCTGTAGGTCCTCTCTCAACAATTTTCCCTAGATACATTATATTTATATAGTCACATATTATGCTGGCCACGGCAAGATCATGTGTTATAAACAGATACGTCAGATCTCTATTCTCCTTAAGATCTAACATCAGCTTAAGGATCTCAGCTCTTATAGATACGTCTAACATTGACACAGGCTCATCGGCAACAACCACCTTAGCGCCTAAGATTAATGCTCTAGCAATATTAACTCGCTGTCTCTGACCTCCTGATAATTGAAATGGATATAAATTAAGAAACTCCTCTGGCGGCGTCAGCTTCACATCTGTCAAAGCCTTGATCACCATCTCTAATCTCTCGTCTTCAGACTCTCCTATTCCATGAATTATGAGAGGCTCCTCAAGAATCTCTTTTACAGTCATTCTAGGATTCAGAGAGCCGTAAGGATCTTGGAACACTATTTGAAGTTCTCTTCTTAAAAGCTTATATATTTTTCCTGAGACATCTGTTATATCATAAAAACCTTCTCTCTTAGGAACTCCCTCCTTCTCCATTAGCTCTTCAAGCTCTTTCGAAGGTTTATAATATATTCTTCCTTCGGTAGGTCTTATCAACCCTATAATACTTCTCCCGAGAGTAGTTTTTCCACATCCAGACTCTCCAACTAAACATGTAACCTTGTTCCTAGGAAGATATATATTTACGCCATCGACAGCTCTCACGTTTCTGCCTTTTTTAAATGTCAACACTTCTGTCAAAGATCTTGCTAATGAGAAATATACTTTAAGTCCTTCACCAAATAAAATCAGATCTTTATATGAATATGTGGACATAAAGATCATCCTCCGCTCTTCTTTTCCTCAAAAAGCCAACAAGCCACTGAAACGCCTTTTATATTATAATAGGGGGGCTCTTTCACTCTGCAAATATCCATGGCATATGGACATCTAGGATGAAATCTACATCCTGGCGGAGGAGATCTTAAGTCGGGAGGATTGCCAGGTATCCAATAAAGCTCTTTCTTGCCTCCCAGCCTGGGTATGCTCGCCATAAGACCTTTAGTATATGGATGCTTAGGATCTGTATATATATCATCTGAAGATCCTATCTCAACCAGCTTGCCGCCATACATTATAGCCACTTTATCTGCCAACTCTGCTACCAATGAGAGGTCGTGTGTTATAAGTATTATACTCATCTTTCTCTCTTGTTTAAGTTTCTTTAATAGATTAAGTATCTGTGCCTGAACAACTACGTCGAGTGCTGTTGTAGGCTCGTCGGCGATAACTATGTCAGGATTTAATGCCAGAGCCATTGCTATGACAACTCTCTGTTTCATTCCTCCACTAAACTCATGAGGATAATTATTTACACGCCTAGGATCTATACCGACAGCTTTTAAAAGCTCCATAGCTCTCTGAAGAGCCTCTTTCTTAGTGACAGATTCATGAGCCAATATAGCATCCACGATCTGATCTCCAACTCTCTTAACAGGATTGAGAGCATTGAGAGCTCCTTGGAATACCATGCTAATTCTCTTCCATCTAATCTCTCTTCTAATTCTGCTTTCAGGTAATTTAGTTAAGTCTGTCCCATCCAATATTATCTCTCCCTCAACAATTCTTCCTGGAGGAGGCACCAGCCTGATCAAGCCATAGCCTAATGTAGATTTTCCAGAGCCTGACTCACCTACTATAGCCAGAGACTCGCCTTTCTCTAATGTAAACGATACATTATCAACTGCTTTGACAACTCCTCGGAGAGTAAAGTAGTATATTTTTAAACCTTTAACCTCCAGCAGAGGCACTTAATCACCTCTTTTATTATTCACCATACAGTATTCAATTATTGAAATTATAAAAGTAACTCTCAGAATTTATAAATTTTTATCAGCTAAATCTGAATATGACCCCTCCCCGCCCTAAAGGGCGGAAGCTCTCTTCGGAGCGGATCATAGGTTCTCCTCATCTATTCGGGTTTACATCTGTCATCTGAGAGACGGTCGGGATGGCCAGAGATCCCCCATATATGTTTTGCTCATGTGGTTGCCCACCCCGCATCCTAAAAAACTTAGGAGCAACCACATCTATAGACTCATCATCAGAATGATTAACATAAGCTTATATATTCACTTGTCATAAATGGCGAGGCTTTCAGTTGTAAAAACTTTGATTCTTGATGATGATCTCATGTGTGACATTCAGATGTTTTGTAAACCAACGATTTTTCTGGTTTTATGTTTTCCTATATAATCTTTAAATCTCTCCTCCTCCCATACACGACCTCTCTCGTGATAACCTCTCTCCTCCCAATAACCATCTATATATCTATCTATGAAGATTATCTTGTGAAGCCATTTAGCACTCTTCCAGCCATATAGATGTGGAACAAATAATCTGGCTGGAAAACCTTGTTCAACTGATAGAGGTTTGTCGTTTATCTCTAGAACGATAATAGCTTTGTCGTTCTTAAGATCCTCAAGATCTATCGTGGTTGTATATCCATCTAAAGAGACGACATAAACATATCTGGCCTCTGGCAGAGGTTTTGCCCTATCTATTATTCTAGAAAAGCTTATACCTCTCCATCTAACATCTTTAATACTCCATCCTGTGACACAATGAAAATCAGAGACATATTCCGTATCAATCATAAGTTTAAGCTCATCATAAGTGAGCTCGAGTCTCTTCTCCACCAGTCCCTCCACTATTAATCTATAGCTCTCAAGATCTATCTTAGGTATGCCAAATTCAGCATATATAATAAACTTAGGTATATACTTCTGTCCAGGAGGTGTTGAAGAGCCTTCCATTTTTTATCTATACAGACTTTTTCTTAAAAAATAAAAATATACAAGAACACTTTTAACTTAATGACTAAAAAAGAGGGCAGGCCTCGTCTTTTAGAGCAGAGAAGATGGTTATACTCTAAAAATCTCTGTTTTGCATTCCCTGGATCCTAACACTAACACATAGTATTCTTCATTAGTCTCAAAATCATATGCCTTCTGTATAGAACCTGTTATTTTAAATACGCCTCCTTTAAATAACAATGGTGAGAAAGATCCTTCGTATATAAACAATTTTTTAAGCTGAGATCTAACGTATTGATCTGAAACATCAGTTTCAAGAATCTTATCTATATATGCCTCTCCAGGGTATTGAAGTGCTTTACATTGTCTCTCTTCAATTTGTATTTTTGCTCCTACACATCTAATGGGTCTTGACATATATCTCGAGGGATAATTCCTAGGATCGCTTGGAAAAGTAAATGTGACATATTTCTTCTTAAAAACGCCTCTTCTATATACATGATACATCTCTCTAGCTGTGTTGAAATTTATATTATGAAGAGAAATCTGATTTCTAATCCATACTTCAAGCTCCTGATCTTTCAAAGATTCTAGGAATAAATTTGATGTCTCATAAATGCTACAAGCATTAGTCGCTCCATAAACCACAAGATCTATGTCGCTATATGTTGTATTATGAAAACCTCCTAATAAGCTTCCTCCAACGCCGATATCTTTTAAAGAGATATTGACATAAGATCTTATATGATCAATCGTCTCCGCAGTGATCAGTTCTAGCTCATCTCGAGGATTATAATATATCTCTCTTAATCTTTCTTCAGGAGTCAGATGAACATATATATCTTCATAAGATAAATAAGGCATCTCAACTCCATAGACTATGTCGTAGAATTTTTTAACGCTATATCTGTCTAACACTTCTGAGACTTCTTCTGCTGAATATCTTCTTAGAACTCTATAAAGATCTTTTGTAGCATATCTCCATATAGAGGTTAAGAAGTTTTTATCTTGTTTAATTGGATGAGATATGTATTTTAGATAAGCATATACTCTCCCAGGCGGATGTATAGAACCAAATACCACATATATGTTCATATGTTTATCAATAATTAAATCATGATCTATAGGAGATCTTTTTAACATCCACATTTTTATAACCTTCGCATCTATATATTCTCTCTAATAACATACTCATACAATATCTTTCTGACCCCTTTTCTAATATGTTCATCAATAGTGGATGCAGAGATCCCTAGAATCTTTGATAACATATGCAGACTTATTCTTCTAGGATCTTCAAAAAAGCCTTTTTCTAAAGCTTTATACAAAACATCTCTCTGTCTCTCTGTGAGTATCTGATAATACTCTCTCAACAGATTTTTTTTAACTACTTTAACTCTGCATCTTCTATTCATTAACTCAGTAATTATCTGTCTCAGATCCTCTGTTTTCTCAATCAAAAGATCTATGTAGAGAATTTTTTTATCAAAAAACATGTTTGTTATTAGATTTCTACGGATCAGCTTACTCAATACAGAGTTTTTAATCTTGATCAAATATCTTCTTTTGTCTATCTTAATCTTCTCAACATCTTTATAAACTCCTTTTATTACACAGTCTCCAGCTATGAGATATAAAATATTATCTAAGGATCCTATGTATCTTATTCTACAATTAGAGTCATTTAAAAGCTGATTTATTATATCTCCACGACAATTTATATGTATTCTTATAATAAAAGGCTCTATAAGTGGCACCGAATATATAAGGTTCTGCACATATATATGTTTTATTTCAAAAAATATCGGTGATACAATGGCTCATGAGGCAAAAAAAGAGTATCAGAAGGTGGTGATTGATCAAGATATATGCATAAGTTGTGGAGCATGTGTAGCGGTTTGTCCTGTACAGGCGATTGAGTTAGATGAGAATGCCAAAGCCAGATTAATATGGGACGTCTGTATAGACGATTTCTCATGTGTGAAAGTGTGCCCAGTTAACTGTATATGGCCAACTTCTCAAGCGCCTCCCGAGCCTAAAGCTAAAAGTAAATGGTACAGATTTAATGCTCCTCTTGAGGGAGAGCTTAAGAATACTTTCGAAGAGTGGAAGAAGAAATATAATGTCACAGGCTCTCCAGCTTAAGAACAATAGTATTTGATAAGATTCTTTTATAAAATTCTTTTTTAAATCTCTTCACATGAAAAGACGTCTCCGCTTAAATATTTTGATAAATATATTATCTACCGGGTGTCCTAGGATAAGTGTTCTTTCGTTGAAGACTTTTAGAGCGCCAAAAAATCCTGACTGGTGTCCTGGATGTGGAAACTATGGGATCTTGTCAGCTTTGACAATAGCTTTATCAGAGCTTAAGCTAGATCCTTCTAAAGTTGTTATTGTGGGAGGCATAGGATGTTCAGGTAAGACTCCTCATTATGTTTTTGCTAATGGAGTACATACATTACATGGAAGAGCAATACCGTATGCAGCAGGAATAAGACTTGCTAATCCAGAGCTTACAGTAATTGTGACAGGCGGAGACGGAGATCTTCTTGGCATAGGAGTAGGTCATTTCGTCTCTGCAGGAAGAAGAAACATAGACATGACCATATTAATATTCAACAACCAGGTTTATGGTCTTACAAAGGGGCAGGCCTCACCTACATTACCAAGAGGTGTAAAGACAAAGGCTCTTCCTAGACCAAATATTCAAGATGCGATAAATCCTGTTAGACTGGCTTTAGCATCAGGATACACTTTTGTGGCAAGAGGATTCGCTTATGACGTGCCACACCTGAAAGAGCTTATTAAAAAAGCTGTTCTTCACAAAGGATCAGCCGTGATTGATATTCTTCAGCCATGTCCTACTTATAATGATGTTTTTACAAAAGAATTTTATATTCAGAGGATCATGAAGTTAGATGATTTAAAAGACTGGGATCCTGTGGTCAGAGCTCCTGAAGAAGCTGATGAAAAAATGCTTAAAGCGTGGGAGAAAGCATCATGGGGAGACAAGATCTATATAGGAGTATTTTATCAAAATGAGCTTGTGCCGACTTATGAAGATAGAGTATCTGAGAGAATCCCACTTTATAAAAAATATCCTCCGGCTAAGATACCTATAAGTGTTGATGGAAAACCTCTAGCCAGTATCTCACATATCATTCAGCCAAGGATCATCTGATCTTCTTAAAACTTTTACCAAAACTTTTCTCTTAAAACTAATGTTATAAAAAGTACATATATATAGCCTGACAACATTACACTAAGAACCAACAGCGAGAATACATGTGATCTTAAAATTGATAATATTGTTCCTAGCAACAATATTAACATATATATGATCTCAATCTTATAATCAGCAAGTTTATGTATATTCTTCTCGAGAGAACCTTTAGGAGTTATTTTATATGAATATCTTTTCTTCCTTAGAAAAGCTCTAAGCTGATTATAAGCTATAATAGGTGATAACGCTGAGGTTAATGCTGATGAAGTTCCTAGACTCTTAATGATCTCTACAAGATCTGTTCTGCCTCTAAGCTTCATTACAAAAAGATACATAATTACATAGAGAGCAGACACTAATATCCATAGCCATAGAATGTGCCAGATGTTGATCAAAGGATCTGTTTTAGGACTGTATATCACGTATGACAATACGTATATAGGTGTTGCATAGGCTATAAATATCGTAGGAATATATTGGAAAGCATATATAAGCAACTCTATCTTTTTTGCAAGACTATATGTTGAAGATTTTATCAGTCTAATTCCTCTTACACCAGCCTGAACAGCTCCGTAAGCCCATCTACTCTGTTGAATCTTGAAAGCTTCATAAGTCGAGGGTACCATGACATATACTATAGCATTATCTTCATAACACGTCTTAAGATCTTTACTAAACATCTTGAGACCTGTCCAATAATCGTCTTGGATAATATCAAATTCTAAAAAACCTATTTTATTAAAAACCTCTCTTTTATAAAGTGTTCCGCTTCCCAAAGGCACTACATAAAAACCCAGTTTTTCTCTACCTCTCAAAAGTAATGTCTCTACAAAATCTGTCATATTGATCAGAGCTTTCCCTATTCTAGTTCTATAATAACTATATCCTCTCCATCTTCCTATCACGGCATGACAGCCATCTCTATACATCTTTTTATAAGTATTGATCAGGAAATCAGGTTCTGGCATACTATCTACATCAAAGATCGCTATGAGATCTCCTGAAGATCTTAATATGGCCTCATTAATCGCTCCGTTTCTACCTCCAATCGGTTTATCTCTAAAGATCACAGAGATCTTAGTCATATATTTTTTACTTACTTCTTCAACTGTCTCTTCAATAGATCTCCATCTATCAGAAGGATCATCTGATAAAATTATTATCTCGAAATATTCTTTATCCCATAACATTTTGGATATATGCTCCAAGCTTCTTCTCAAAACCTCTAGATCCTCATTTTTCATAGGTATGATCACAGAAACTCTTGTCTTAGGAAGATCCTTTCTATAAAAATCTTCAATATTTCTATTTTTGTCATTATTATGCAACAATGCTCTGAGAGCTCCGAGACCATAAAATATATGAAGACTTTGAATAAATATTGAAGAGATCAGAACTGACGCGATCAAGCTTTCTAAGATCATCTTAACAAACACTCCAAATCAATGTCTTTAACAAAAACAAAAAATTGTAGCATCTTTTAATTATTATGAAGTTAGATATGATCTTTATACAGATAAGATTTATTATAGTTTCTAGTATTGATAGTGTGATGAAAATGATAAAAATGATCAGGTTGATGATCGTTTGATGTCTATCTTCGATAAAATAATTATCATAAGTCTATCATTTGTTTTAACATTTATGACGGCTTATATAATTATGAGAATATCATTCTATAAAGGTCTAGTTGGAAAAGATGTTCATAAGGCTTGGGAGAGCTATGCCTCTGATATTGGAGGCGTCTCACTGATCCTAGGATCTTTGATCCCTTTAGTATTTGAGTTAAATAAAGTGATCATAGGATTCTTCATAACTAGTCTCATAGCTTTATTAATAGGTCTGATAGATGATCTATATGTTCTCTCTGCCAAGCTCAAAACTTTATTATCTGCCACAACATCTTTGCCAGTAATACTATTAGAGTTATACACGCCTACTCCATATATTCCTTTAATTGGAGAAGCGAGACTATATATATTATATCCTCTAGCAATTATGGTAGGATTCGCAGTTGCTCTTAATGCGGTAAATATGAGTGATACTCATAATGGTCTTGTCTCAGGAATCTTATTCATGTCTCTCTCAGCTCTTTATCCTCTAATATCTTATCTAGACCATAGAGGAGAGATAATGTTGCTCTCAGCCTTAGGGTCATTAGCAGCTTTTCTTATATATAATATTTATCCAGCAAAAATCTTTCTTGGAAACTCAGGATCTTTTCTTTTAGGAAGCTGGATCGCTTATATAGCTTTTGTATATAGAATAGAGTTTCTAGTGATACTGATGTTTCTTCCTATGGTCACTAACGGCTTCTCAATTCTTGTATCTATAAAAGGCTTAAGAGAGAGAAGAGAGATTAAGAAGAGACCTGTTAAAGTTGTCAATGGATTTATAATAGCTAATAAAGATGATGAAGCGCCTATAACTCTTGTTCATATGGCATCTCTACGAAAACCTCTTAGAGAGACAGATCTTGTGATAAGCATATATATACTATATCTAGTGTCCATAACTCTTGGTCTTATAATATGGTTTTTGTTGAGATAACTGAGAAAATAATATGACAGCTATTCATAAAGACTAGTAATATGGAAACATGTCTATCAATCTTTTGGCCCATTCTAGTTTTCTTCTCTTAGATGGTGTGATAAGATCTATGTCTTTTAGAGAAGGTTTAGAATACATACTTACATAATATGATTCTAGATCCATGCCTACGACAGAGATTTTGGAAGGCTTTAATAATTTGGTTAACAAAAGAGCTCTGTCTCCGTCTGTGAAGCCTGGGATCAGAATCGTCTTTGGACATAAGGGTAGTGTTTGAACTGTAAAAACAATTTTATCTCTAAATTCTCTTATTTTATCAGAGATCTTTATTATATCTATGTAATTATCTCCGTGAAAATGTAGAAAAGAAAAACTATTCTGAAAATTAGATATCTTTTCAAAAGAGTCTATCCCGCCATCCAGATCTCCAACCCATATACATGTCTTATTTAAACAAGCATTCTCTCTAAGAACTCTACAGGCGCCGTCGCTACATATTACTCCATCATAAATCTCTGAAGTAAGTCTTCTATCTATATTATATATGCTAGGTCCTGCTCCTATAACTAATATATGTCTGTTAGAAAGTTTCTTAAAAAGTCTCTCGAAAATTTTGTAAGGATCTATGATATCTATCGAGTTTGCAAGAACACAGGCTGTGAGAGACGCGTCATATTCTTTCTCATAATCATATCCCAGATCTGTGATCACTCTTTTTAACATATGATACAATCTCAAAAGATCTGGCTCAATAGAAATCATATGAGATCATCTGTCAAAGCTCTAGTGGACCGGCCGGGATTTGAACCCGGGACCTCTCGGATGCCAACCGAGCGCTCTTCCACCTGAGCTACCGGCCCACCATAAAATCATTAGTAATTCAGATTTTTAAATTTTCATACATGAGATATTTATATCATTCTTCTAATCATATTATCGTAGACACAACCAGATTATGAAATCTAGGTCTAAACTCTATTATCTTATTATTTTCTCTCGTGGGATGCACTCGATTAGATAAAAACACTATCACTATGTCAAGATCAGGGTCAGCACATACTGATGTTCCTGTGAAACCTGTGTGTCCAAAAGCTTTTCCAGGGCTCATAAGATCTCCGCAAAAAATTGCTGAAGAAGACTCATAGATCATCCATCCTAGCGAGTAACATCTGTCTCCACATATAATTTTTCTTAGAAAAGATCTTGCAGTCGCAGGCTTAATCAGAAGATCGCTTTTTCCTAAATAACTCTGTAATACTTCATTAACAATCATACCCACTTCATCTGCTGTTGAGAAAAGCCCTGCATGTCCTGATACTCCATCTAACGCTCTGGCATTTTCATCGTGGACAACTCCTTTTAAGACTATGTTTTCTTCTCGTAGAAGCTCGGTAGACGCGATCTTGTTGATAGGATAATTTTTCTCAAGCGGATTAAACATAGTTTTTTCCAAACCTAATGGTTTCGCAATCATTTTTTCAAAAAGACGGTCTATTCTCTCTCCAGTAATTCTCTCTATTAGAAGAGTCATTACGATATATCCGATGTCACTGTATAAAGCCTGAGTTCCCGGAGAACATGTGATGAAAGATCTTGATGCTTCTATAAGTAACTCCTCTCTTGATTTACCTTTGATCTTGTACAAAGGCATCCAAGAAGGCAGACATGCCGAATGTGTTAAAAGCATCCATATCTCTGTTCTATTCTTCTCTTCATTAAAACCTGCTTCAGTCATAGAATACTCTGGAAGGATCTTTGAGACTTTATCTCGTAGATGTAAAAGTCCTTCTTCCACGAGTTTTGCTGTCAACAAAGATGTTACCAGAGGTTTCGTCAATGAAGCTAGATCGAATATAGTATCTTTTTGAACTTTACGTCTCTCAGGTACGATCTCTGAATATCCATAGACTTTCTCATATATCTTTTCTCCTTTTTTATATATTGCTAGAGAAGCTCCCGGAAAAGTTTTCTCTATGTTCTCAACTACGAATCTATCTATTCTCGAGAAATCTATATTTTTACTCATAGTTATTCAGCCAAGATCTTTTTCTTAGATTTTATCTCTCTATACTTTTGAAAGTCATCGATCAGTTTATTAATATATTTATCTATACAAGAAGGATCCACGTTTTCAATGTAATATCGAAAGAATTTTACTGCACATGATTTGCTGTGGAAGGTAAGCATCTTATCTTTATATCTAATCACTATGCCCTGACCCTCTGGAAAAACTCTTCCACAGACTACACATGTAAGTCTTGATCCTTTAATGATAGACACCAAACTCATTAGAGTTTGAAGATTATTAAACTTCGTCTATGCATCTATAATTATCTTCTTCGGAGCATGTCTTTGACATAATCAAGTATTATTCTCGCCCATTCTCTCTTTAGTTTAAAACCTTTCTCTAATATCTTTCCATTAGAATCTATTAGAACCGCAACATCTGTGTCAACACCAAAACCTGAGTCTGGAATACCCACATAATTAGCCAGTATCATGTCAAACTCATATTTATCTAATTTCTTTAAAGCTCTCTCTATCAACTCCTCCTCTGAAGAAGCGGTCTCCGCGGCAAAGCCGACTATTATGCTCTCTCTAGCCTCTTTTCTAATTATTTGTGCTATCTTTGGCGTAGCTTCTAGAACAACGTTTACTCTCTGTATCTCGCTAGAGATCTTTTTTTCCTCGCTTACTGAGAATTTAAAGTCAGCAGGTGCTGCAGCCAGGATTATCGCGTCAGGCTCATTTTCTTTAACAGCTTTTGATAATGCTTTTAACATGTCTTCTGTTGAAGTAATCTCTTCTTTATTTAACCATGGAGGCGGCGTCACTGTAAGCGGTCCATGAATCAGCTTTACTGATGCTCCTCTGTAAAAGGCTTCTGAAGCAATTGCAACTCCCATTTTTCCTGAGCTTGGATTTGACATAAATCTCACAGGGTCGAGATGTTCTCGCGTAGGTCCCGCGGTCACTAAAATCTTAGTCTTCTTAAGATCCTCTCCTCTTAATATCAGTGCCTCTGTTTTATCAGCAACCCAAGTAGGATCTGGATACTTCGCCCTCCCCTCCTCTATTACTGGAGGAAGTATCGATATTCCCATCTCTTCACATATTGATAAAGCTCTTACCAGTGGTGGAGATCTATACATTGGCTCATGCATAGCAGGCACTAAAAGAATCTTTTTTCCTACACCCATCATTATTTGAGCCGCCAATGTCACAGACGTGTCTGCGATGCCATGTGCTATTTTAGCTATAGTATTCGCTGTTGCTGGAGCTATAACCATTCCAGAAGTCTTTCG
The DNA here is from genome assembly GCA_009903825.1 of Desulfurococcales archaeon. Lineage (GTDB taxonomy): Archaea > Thermoproteota > Thermoprotei_A > Sulfolobales > AG1 > WYEN01. The sequence continues at coordinate 26,706 of WYEN01000095.1, read as the reverse complement.
AGCAAGTTCTACATGACCTATCTCTCCACCAAATTTTACATATGCCTTGTTGCCGGTGGCCCACTCCCACATCTCTGGCGATATCAATTTTGCCGCACTTGGGCTGACTACTGTATATACCTCAGCACCTCTTCTCATAAGTTCTCTTGCCAGATCTAAAGATCTGTATAATGACACGCTAGCTGTCACACCTAATAATATAGAATGATCTAGTAGTGTGCGAGCTGATTTTCCTATGATGTCTTTAGATGGATGGTCTATACTAAACATTTCTCCCAGAAAATCTATTTTAAAAACTTTATTTATTTTTTAACTATTCCAGAGATGATTGTTTCACGATTTTCTTAGGCTCTCACTTTTAAAATTCTATTTAAACATTTTCTATTCAGGAGGTAGATATAAAGATTATCCCAAGCTGGGAGGAGATTAAAAGCGGCAACGTGACAGATATATATTTCAAAAGAACTAGTAGGATCTTAAAAAGCTATGGGCTGGATAAAGTTAGAGTAAGAGCTGAGCTACATGTGTATAGCTTGCCGAAAAACTATAGATGGGCTGTGTATGCAGGACTTGAGGAAGCTCTGAAACTTTTAGAAGGTAGAGATATAGACGTGTATTCTGTTCCAGAAGGCACTGTATTCAGAGAAATGCATCCTCTCATGCTGATCGAAGGTCCTGTAGGAGAGTTCCTAGAGCTGGAGACTGCTTTGTTAGGTATATTAAGACATTCGTCATCAATAGCCTCTAAAGCTGCTAGAATCAAGAAGCTTGCCGGAGAGAAACAGGTGATCTTTTTCGGCTTAAGATCGGCTCATCCAGCTTTGGCATACGTGTTGGATAGATCAGCATATATAGGCGGATGTGACGCTGTCTCTGGAGCATATAGTGAGAAACTTTTAGGAGTAAAACCGGTTGGCACGATGCCTCATCTGTTGATAATAGTCTTTGGAGATCAGGTTAAAGCTTGGAAGGCTTTTGATGAGATCATAGAGCCTGAGGTTCCTCGAATAATGTTGATAGACACTTTCTATGATGAGAGATACGAGGCTTTGTTAGCCGCTAAAGCATTAGGAGAGAGACTTCAGGGAGTAAGATTAGATACCCCAAGCTCTAGAAGAGGAGATATGAGAAAAATTGTTGAGGAAGTCAGATGGGCTCTGAAGTTAGAAGGTAGAGATGATGTGAAAATAGTTGTAAGTGGAGGTATAGATGAAGATGACATTATAAAGCTGAGAGAAGTAGTAGACATATTTGGAGTAGGAACTTCAATAGCTTTTCCACCTAGCATTGATATAAGCATGGATATAGTAGAGGTGGAGAGAGAAGGTAAATGGATTCCTTATTCAAAAAGAGGTAAACTACCAGGTGCAAAACAGGTCTATAGATGTTGGAGCTCTTTCAAAGATTACATGATCCCTTGGAACAGCGAACCTCCGAAATGTCCAGATGATGAAAAGCCTCAGCCTTTACTCAGAAAATATATTGAGAGAGGAAGGATAATAGAGAGAACTCCTTCTCCGAAAGAGATAAGAGAATATGTGCTTAAACAGTTGAGAAACATAGAGATATAAGATCAATTATCACAAGAAGGAGACTTGAAATGTCAGAGTTTTCTGCTAAGAATCATGTAAAGAAATTTATTGGAAGAAATCTTATGGTCAGAAGAAAATATGGCGAAATGATTCTTAAAGGTATCAAGACGAGCACTATCAGAATAGGATATATAGTTCCTAAAAAGAAAGAGATTATTATTCACAGCGGTGGAAAACCTATTGCGAAGGCTTTAATAGAAGAAGTGTTATATAAAAAATTAAGTGAGTTAAATGATGAAGATGCCAGGCGAGAAGGTTTTCGAAATGTTAAAGAACTTATAAAGGAGTTGAGAAAGATATATGGAAGAAAACTGGATAAAGACCAGATCTTTACAATAATAAGATTCAGAGTTACAGAAGATCTGAGCAACTTAGATCCTGGGAAGCCTTATATGGGTCTGGACATTAGAGATATAGCAAGATTAGCTCTTCAATATCTAGACAATGAGTTAGATGAGTTGGAAAAAAAGGTTCTTATAATGATCAGGGAGAACTTCAGTATAAGAGCTGTCTCTTACAAAATTTTTGGAGACATAGAGAAAAGATATATTGTGAGAAAGATTTTGAAAAAAGTTTTGAACATTCTGATAGAGAGAGGAATAATAGGATCTTCTGAGAAAAATGATCATCAAAGATCTCATCAGCTTCTTTAAGGCCTTTATTCATTATGTTCATAAGAATCTTCTCAGTCTCGAGATATTGACAAAAAACTATGATCTAATTGTCTGACTTTATCTTGATATGTTTAGATATAAACTCCTCTAATTCCCTAAGATCTAGAAATCCTTCATGTCTAGTCAGCTCTTCTCCATCTTTAAATATTATTATCGTAGGAACCGCATAGACTTGATATATTATTGATAATATAAGATTATTCTTCTCTCTGGTATTTACTTTTCCAAACGTTATTTTCATATGGTTATCAATATATTTTCTAGAGGCCACATACTCCTCATATATAGGCATGAATCTTTTGCATACTGGGCAACTTGGGTTGTAAAATGTTATGACTGAGAATCCTTGAGACACAATTTTCTTGAAATCTTCTAAACCGTTTATCTCTATAATATCTTTTTTATGTGTATTTATGATCTTTTTATATATCTCATCAGCTATTTTATATATAAAGCTGTTCAGCTCCTTCTCCTCTCGACTATTGACGTCTGTGTTGTCTACACTCAATGTCGCTCCCTATTCTCATGATAATTATTTGATGAGTAATTAAAATCTTATCTTAAGAAAAAATAATTTATTTTAAAAACATTTTATAATAAAATTTCTATCGAGAAGGCCTCTCTTCCTTTGTTAAGAGCATTATTAAATCTCTTTTCTACATCATCCCAGTTAATTATATTCCACCAATTGTCTACATAAGAAGATCTATCGTTTTTATACTGTAGATAGTACGCATGTTCAAAGACGTCTACGATCAATATAGGTATCACTCCGGCTACTTGAAGCACGTTGTGCTTCTCGATCTGATATATTATAAGGTCTTCAGTTAACGTGTCGTAGCCGAGAGCTGTCCATCCGACACCTTCAACGTTTTTTGCCGCTGTTGAGAATAGCTCTTTGAATTTTTGAAATGAGCCAAACACGTTATTTATTGCATCTGCTATTCTGCCTCCTGGTGATCCTCCTCCTTTTCCTGGAGGTGCCATGTTTCGCCAGTATAAGCTGTGAAGTATATGTCCTCCATAGTTGAATGATAGATCTCTTAAGACGGCTCTCACATCAATCTGTATCTCTCCTTTTAAATGTTTCTCTAGCTTCTCAAGTGCAGCATTTGCCCCGTTCACATATGCCTGATGATGTCTCTGATGATGTACTCTCAGGATCTCCTCTGATATATATGGTTCTAATGCGTTGTATGGATATGGAAGTTGAGGTAGATGATATCTCTTCATAATGTTTGCCTTTTTTATTTGTTTATCGGATATATATGTATTATCATGCTCTAATCGAAAATTATTAAAAACATTTTTATGCAACTGATTTCTCTGGGATTGGATATGGTTCATCTCGTCGTTATAGATCATCCTCTTGCTAAGGCTATTCTGACTACATTAAGAGACAAGAAAACGGACCAGATCAATTTTAGAAAAGGTCTTGTGAGACTTGGTAGGATCATTGGTATGGAGCTGGTTAGATATCTTGATGTTGAGAAGATATATGTAGAGACGCCTTTAGGAGTTGTTGCTGAAGGCATTAGAATACCTGATATGGACAATGTTGTCATAATAAACGTTCTTAGAGCGGCGATGCCACTGGTGGAGGGTCTCATAAAGATCTTTCCAAACGCAAGACAGGGCGTGATAAGTGCTAGAAGAGTAGAAGAGAAAGGTCTTGGAAAAGATTATAGTTTTGAGATCGAGATCACATATTATAAAATACCTTTAATCAAGAGCAGCGACATAGTTATAATAGCTGATCCAATGTTTGCAACAGGCTCAACAATGATCTCAGTCATAGAAAAGATACTAGAGAAGGGAAGTCCTAAAAAGATATTCATAGTTTCAGCAATCTCAACTAAGATAGCTATTGAAAGACTTAACAGACATCTAGAGAATAGACACAGAGAATTGATAGATAAAACATATGTATTCACAGTATCAATAGATCCGGAACTGAATGAAAAAGGCTTTATAGTGCCAGGACTTGGAGATGCAGGAGACAGAGCATTTGGAACATAAAGATCGTGTGAAGTTAAAAATATTTTTCTAACAACAAAACAAATTACATATGGAGCGGGGGTGCCCGAGCCAGGTCAAAGGGGTCGGGCTTAGGACCCGATGGCGTAGGCCTGCGTGGGTTCAAATCCCACCCCCCGCATAGATCTTTTGTTTAATATTTATCATATGTTTAAGTTTTGCTTGGCTTTTTAAAATATTCATTAACAGATTAAATATGTTTTGTTTTATATTTAAATCTTATAGACCTAATATTTTCATGGTGGTATTTTATGTCAAGAAAGATCTTGATGGATAAGCCTTTGGTTGAGATAGACGGAGATGAGATGGCTAGAGTAATGTGGGCATGGGTTAAAGAGAAGCTTTTATATCCGTATATAGAGTTGAAGACAGAGTATTATGATCTTCATGTGAAAAGAAGAGATGAGACAGACGACAAGATCACTATAAATGCTGCTGAGGCTGTCAAGAGATGGGGTGTCGGTGTTAAATGCGCCACTATAACCCCGAATGCTGAGCGAGTTAAAGAGTATAATCTTAAGAAAGAGTGGAGAAGTCCCAACGCGACTATAAGAGAGATTCTTGATGGAACATTATTTAGAGCGCCGATAATTCTTAGGAACATAATTCCGGCCGTGAGATTCTGGAAGAAACCTATTGTTGTCGCCAGACATGCCTATGGAGACATATACTCTGGCGTGGGGATAAGATTTGAAGAGCCTGGAGAGGCTGAGGTGATCTATAGATCTGTCTCAGGAAAAGAGATAAGAGTTAAATTGCCAGCTCTACAAGGTCCTGGAGTTTTACAGGCTTATCATAATCTTGATAAATCTATAGAAAGTTTTGCCAGAGCATCATTTGGGTACGCATTAATGTATAAACTAGATCTTTGGTTTGCCACAAAAGATACTATATCAAAAGTTTATGACGCAAGATTCAAAGAGATCTTTAATAGAATATATGAGGAAGAGTTTAAAGAAAAGTTTCAACAAGCAGGTCTTAAATACGAGTATTATCTAATAGATGACGCCTACTCGAGAGCAGTAAGATCTGAAGGAGGCTTTGTATGGGCCACCAAAAACTATGACGGGGACGTGATATCTGATCTGGTGGCGTCTGCGTTCTCAGGCTCACTGGCTTTAATGACCTCAGAGCTGTATTCGCCACAGGGTTATTATCTGGCTGAAGCCGCTCACGGCACTGTTCAGAGACATTATTATAGATATCTTAGAGGCGAGAAGACATCTACAAATCCAACAGCAATAATATTTGCATGGACAAGAGCATTAAAAGAGAGAGGTAGAAGAGATGGACTTAAAGACCTGATGAGCTTTGCAGAGACTCTTGAAGAGGCTGTGAAGATCACTATTGAAGATGATAAGATAATGACGCAAGATGTTGCAAGAGTAGCAGAGCCTCCTGTAAATGCTGTTGTATCTACAGAAGAATTCATAGATGCAGTGAAAAAGAACTTAGATAAGTTGCTAGAGAAAAAGAAATTATTAAACTGATCCTTAGATAGACCTTTATAAAGGCTTTATAATATTAATATATTTCTCTCTGTATTTCTCATTTCTCTCAATACCTCCTGGTATGTTAGAACTCATCCATACCTCAGGCTCAATGCCTCTCTCAATACTTTTCTCTACAACACGAATCACTATAGAATTAAGTATGAAAGCATTTACAATAGTAGAGACAGGGGCGATCTTTGTATCAAGACCCTCTATCTCAACGACAGCATCTCCCTCAGGAACTTTATTATCTATCACCACATCAGCCAGCTCATATAGTTTTTTGCCTAAAGAGTTGTCTGGAGGAAGTTTCTTTGAATACTCTATAGATGTCACCGCTATAATCTTCATACCTCTTCTCAACGCCTCATAAGCCATTTCAACAGGGCCTGCATTTTTTCCAGAATTTGAAATTATAAGCATCACTGAACCAGGAATTATGTTGATAGAAGCTAACAAAGCCCTGGCATAGCCAGTTAATCTCTCTAGATAAGAAGCTTTTAATGCGCCATTGACGCCTAACAAAGAAAGATCTATCAGAGGATACACCCTTACCAGGCCGCCAGCTCTGTGAAAAAGTTCTAGACTCATCAACATAGAGTGTCCAGTGCCAAACACATAAAGAAGACCGCCTCTCAAGAAACTTTCTACGATAAGATCAGAGGCTCTCTCAATATTTATAATCTCTTCTGTAATAACTCTCTGCAAAAGATCTTTGATTATGTCATGATATTTTAACACGTGATTAGTCAATTTATTCATTCCTTAAGAAGATTTAAATACTCATAATTTAAAGATTAGACAAATCATTTTATTATAATCATATGATCAGTATGCGAAGCCTTTCATCATGAAATCAGATCCCGGATTCGTCTTCATCTTAAAAATAAAAGCTAAAAATTATTATTTCTCTTCTTCTATTTCCTCTTCTATCTCTACAGTTGGTTTCTCAATAGGCGGAGCCTTAGCTCTGCCTCTTAGTGTATTGACAATTTTCAAAGCCTCGCTTTCAGACACATAATTTATCACAGCCGTTGGAGAGATTGTCTTTATATTCTCAGGCGTTCTCAAGATCTCTGTGAGAGCCTCTTCAATCTTCTTTCCAGCAATCTTTAATCTAATTTTCTCAAAAATTATTGGCGTCGGATAGATCAAAGCTCCTCTTTTAATAAAGATCTCTTCATTTAATGGGGTCAAGATCAATGCACCATATTCGTTTCCATTAAGTTTTAAAACATAAACCTGATCTTCGTCTTCTGTAACTCCTATAAGCTCAGGCTTATAGACAAGTCCTGTTGTAAGTCTCTCTTTCCATTCTGACTTTAATTTATCAAGATGTCTCTTAATCTCCTCTTCAGATATTCTTCTGAATGCCTCAACAGTTAGACTCTCTGGATTCCATTCAATTTTATTATCTTTTATAGTATATGTAATTCTTATTCTAACAAGATCTGTCTTCTCAAGCTTGAGGTCTTCTACTAACAACTTATATAGGGTTGAGTTTAATTGTGCAATATCTCTGGGAACATTATCTTTCAACGCCTTATTCTCTTTCAACAGATCTTTTAGTTGAGCATATACAGTTCTTCTGATCTTGTCAGCATAAGTAGCCGCCCATATATACCCTGTGCTTAATAATTTTTCACTAGTCTCTTGAGACATAGATATCACTCTCATTAATAATATCTTAATTTAAAAATTAAATATCAAACCTAGATAAAGCCTTATGTCATATTTTTCTCTCTTAATCTAATAAAATAATTCTTAGCTTTTTCGGCAACTTTTTTATCTCTCTCTTCATAAGAATAGTAATCTATAAGATCATAAAATTCTTTTCTGCTCATTAACATATCTAGATCTTCTCTTTGAGTAGTTTTTTCACGAATGATCTCTAATATCTTTTTAGAAGCTTTTAAAGATGCTCTAAATGTTGTCACAGGAAAGATCACGAATTTATATCCCAGCTCCTCTAACTCCTTAGCTGATAATAAAGGTGATCTGCCGAACTCAGTCATATTCGCCAGCAGAGGCGCTTTCACTTTCTGAGCAAATATTCTGAACTCCTCTATACTTTCTAAAGCCTCTGGAAATATTATATCTGCACCTGCCTCATAATACATGACGGCTCTCTCAATAGCTTTCTCAAGTCCTTCAACAGATCTTGCGTCAGTTCTAGCTATTATAAGAAAATCTTCACTTTTTCTACTCTCAACAGCCATGATAATTTTCTTAATCATCTCTTCAGGAGGCACAACTTCTTTGCCTGTTAAATGACCGCATTTCTTAGGCAAAACCTGATCCTCGATCTGGATCGCTGAAGCTCCTGCTCTCTCAAGCTCTTTCACAGCTCTTTCAACATTGATAGCTTCACCAAATCCTGTGTCAGCATCTACTATAAGAGGTATAGATATCCTCTCTGTAATATATCTAGTAAACATAGCTACCTCACTTAACGTGATTATCCCAAGATCAGGCATCCCTAATAAACCTGTGAGAGCGGCACCACTTAGATATACAGCCTTGAATCCCATTCTCTCAGCCATCATAGCTATTATAGGCGAATAAACTCCTGGAACAATCACTATGCCTTTCTCTTTAATCAGATCTCTAAGAGAGTATTTTAGTGTAGGGCTCAATATCTCTACCCACATCTGATATATTTATATTTAAATCTATATTTTTTATACACAAATTTAGATGATAAATATATGAGTTCTCAAGAAAAAGAGATCTACAAGATCAGAGAGATAGATATTGAAAAAGATCTTGATCAAGTTATAAAAATCAATATGATCTCATTACCTGAGCATTATCCAGAATTCTTCTGGCGCGAGATAGCACAGATATGGCAGAAAATTTTTCTAGTAGCTGAAATAGAAGGAAAGATAGTAGGCTACATGATGAATCGAATAGAATATGACGAAGGATTCTTCAAGGGAGATATAGTCAGAAGAGGACATGTTATAAGCATTGCTGTTTTGCCAGAATATAGAAGAAGAGGTATAGGAAGATCACTCATGATCGAGGGTATGAGAAGAATGAAAGAATATTATAATGCAGACGAGGTCATTCTCGAGGTGAGAGTAAGCAATACACCAGCTATAGAATTATATAAAAAATTAGGTTTTAAAGTGGTAAGAATCATACCGAGATATTATAGAGATGGAGAGGATGCTTATCTTATGGCTAAAGTATTATGATATATAAAGAGTGCGAATCGATTTAAAATTGAAGTAGAACTTTTCTAACAAATATATATGTCGGTAAACTGATATAATAGTTGAGAGGAGTGTTTATGTATTCATCTTTAGAAAAGAAGATTTTTGATACTGTAATAAAATTGCTGGAGCTGGCCGCCACAGATCTTCCTGAGGATGTTGAGAAAGCGCTTGAGAAAGCTTATGAGAGAGAGACCAATCCAATGGCAAAGTCTATGTTAAAATCTATAATTGACAATGTACATGTAGCTAGAAAATGGAAATATGCTGTTTGTCAAGATACTGGGACAGTCATATTTTATATTAAAGTAGATCCTGAGTTTCCTCTTTTAGGTAAATTGCCTAGTATACTGAGAGAGGCAACTGTCAAAGCGACAGATCTTATACCTCTCAGACCTAATGCTGTAGATCCTTTCACTGGGAGAAATAGTGGAAATAATACAGGAAGATATATACCATGGATCGAGTGGGATATCGTAGAAGGCTTCAAAGCTTTAGAGATAACCGCTGTACTTAAGGGAGGAGGCAGCGAGGCCCCATCAATAGCAAAAACTTTGACACCTGCAGAAGGATTAAAAGGTCTTGCGAAAATAGTTCTTGAGACAATATTCGAGGCCGGAGCCAAGCCTTGTCCTCCAGTTGTTGTCGGCGTGGGAATAGGACCTACTGCAGACATAGCCATTAATTTAGCTAAAAAGGCGATATTTCTGAGACCTCTAAATAGTCGTAGCGATGATCCTAATGCAGCTAAATTAGAAGAGTTATTGCTAGAATATATAAATAAGATGAATCTAGGCACTCATGGAGTAGGTGGTGTGACCACCGCATTAGATGTTCATGTTGAATATGCATATAGACATCCAGCATCTTTTAGCGTAGGCGTTGTAACAAGCTGTTGGGCATTAAGAAGAGCCTCAGCCCGAATATATCCTGATGGAAAAGTAGAGTTCTTAAGTCATAAAATATTGTAGAAGGTGTCGAATATGACTGAATATATGTTAAGAACTCCTTTAAGTGAAGAAGATATTAGAAGACTTAAGGTAGGAGACATAGTATATCTGTCAGGCGTCATAGTATCTGCAAGAGATGCTGCACATAAAAGAGCTCTTGAACTTTTAGAGAAGGGAGGAAAGCTACCGATAGATCTGAGAGGATTAGCCATATATCATGTGGGGCCTGTGGTTAGAAAGACTGAGAGAGGTTGGGAGATCATTTCTGCAGGTCCTACCACTAGTACTAGAATGGAGCTTTACGAGGCTGATCTTATTGCAAAAACTGGCGTCAGAATGATCATTGGTAAAGGAGGCATGGGACCTAGAACTGTTGAAGCATGTAAAAAATATGGAGCTGTATATACGATATATCCTGGCGGTGTTGCAGCACTAGCCGCACAGGCTATAAAGAGAGTCATAGACGTATATTGGCTAGATCTAGGGATCCCAGAGGCTATGTGGGTTATGGAAGTAGAAAACTTCGGTCCTCTGACCGTAATAATAGATTCTCATGGAAATAATTTCTATGACAAGATCTATAGAGATGTAAGAGAGAAATTAGATAAAGAGATATATCCAGAGCTTCTTTCTAAATTATGATCTAAGGATCTGAAAAATTATTAATTAATCAATAAATTTTTAATCAGATACTTATGAATAACATAGATCTTTTTAAAAAAGCTTTAGAAAAAAAAGATCTTAACAAAGAGATCAATGCAATTATATATTGGAATGAAAAGATCTTTGACGAGATAGAGAGATACTTAAAAAAAGATATGATGCCTTTTCCAGTAGCTATCAAAGATATTATAGACGTAGCTAATATGAGGATCACTATGGGATCAAGACTTTTCCAAGACAGAATCGCAGAGAAAGATGCTGAGGTTGTCAGAAGATTAAAAGAATGGGGAGGAGTAGTCGTTGGTATAACAAATACTCACGAATTTGCTTCTGGAGCAACAACTACATCCTCAATATATGGCCCAACGAGAAACCCAGTAGATAAGAGAAGAATTGCCGGAGGAAGCTCCGGAGGCTCTGCGGCTGCAGTAGCAGCAGATATAGTACCTGTGGCATTAGGGACAGACACAGCCGGATCCGTTAGAATACCTGCCTCTCTTACAGGGGTCTACGGATTTAGACCTACATATGGTGTTATAAGTCTCGAGGGAGTATTTCCGCTGGCACCCTCACTTGATACAGTAGGTGTTTTAGCCAAAGACTTATACTGGCTGGAATATGTGTTTAAGATAATAGTACGTGAGAAAGATCTCCATGTCATGAGAAGAATTTTAAGAAAAAAGATTCGGAAAGAGAAATTAAGATTTGGCGTGCCCAGATGGTTCAGAGCTATTGATGAAGTGATGAACGAGTTTTATAACAAGATTTCTAAATTAGATTATGAGGAGATCTCTATGGAAGACGTGGATAAAAAGCTTCTAAAATATTTTCCAATAATAAGATTGTCTGAAGCAACAAATGTACATATCAAATATAGAGATAAATGGAGCTTATATTTCCCAGATGTTCAGAGGCTGTTAATGAAAGGACTAGAGATCAAGGCTTACGAATATGTGGAGGCATCAAAGATTAGAGATGAAATGTACATGGAGATGAGGAGATTAATGAAAAGACACAAAATAGATCTATGGATCCTTCCAACGACTCCAGTCTATGCACCTCTTATAGAAGATGTATTAGGGAGAGAGGATGTTGTTAGAGATGTATTGGCCTCTCCCAATGTCACTTATCCATCATTTCTTAGATTGCCAGCGATCTCGATACCTTCAATTACTGTAGGAAACTTGCCAGTAGGAATTGAGATCTTCGGAGATAAATATGAAGATCTTTTCATAATATATGTGAGCAAAACTTTGAAAGAAGAGAGAATACTTTAGATTTAAATTAGAGAGCTATAAAACAGGATCATGAAATAGTTTTGTTGAGTAATATAGATTTAAGCTTTCAAAGAAACCTACTTTGGATAAAAAATGCTTTGCGAAGATATTGTCGTCGAGGTCAGAGGTAAAAAAATTGTTATTGATGAAAATATAGTTAAGATATTAAACGAATATGTGAAGACCGCGACTAGTTTAGAAGAACTTGCAAAAAAGTTAGGTTTAGAAGGATGGGAGGAGGCTTATGAGTTTATTAAAAAAGTTCCTGCATGGATCCTGTGGATAACGCCTACACATTTTATGATAGAAAGAAAGAAGTGTGAGAAAAAGAGTTAGACAGCTATAAGATTAATAAATGACCTCCTCCCCGCCCTAAGGGGCGAGGTTTTCAGTTGTAATCTTATGTGATCTATGTCTTTTATATATGGATATCAAAGTATAGGTTAATAAAACAATTATTGAGATCTGAGCAAAATCTATAGACACAGATCTATACTCCTCTGATCCTATGGATATTACAAGCGGGTAGACAGTTATATAAACACCTTTTCTAGTGAAAAGATCTGTGTAAAATGTGACGGGAGTTATCAATAGAAGTGAAAGAATAAGTCTATCAAGATGTTTTGAAGAAAAAATGAGTCTAGCTATAGATAGAGATGTTAACAATACAAGTGTTGATGCTCCAAGAAAATAATTTGGGTAGCAATATCTTAAACATCCATATATAGAGTATGTCGCATCTATTTTCTTAAACATTGACACATACATAAGCAGCTCAGAGAGTATCAATATAAGAAGAATGTTTATTAAAATATAGGCGGAATATTCTTTTAAAAGATCTTTTAAAGATCTTTTCATATGCTAGGCCTCAGTAATGATCTCTCCTCTAAGATCAAAATATGTGACTTCTTTAATATCTACATATATCCAAGAACCGAGAAGATTTTCGTTTGTTTCTTTGATTACAACAGGTTTATAACTTAAGCTTCTACCAATTAAGGTGTTTTCTCTAAAACCTCTCTTAATAATTAATGTTTTAACTCTTTTCCCAATATACTCTTTATTAATATTATATCCTATCTCCTCCTGGATCTTCTGAAGGTAGGAAGATCTTTTCTTCTTGATATCTTCTTTAATTTGAGGCATTGACGCAGCCTCTGTAAGAGGTCTTATACTATATTGAGCTATATGTATTCTATCAAACATTAGCTCTTTAACAAGTCTCAGAGTATTTTCAAAAGCTTCCTCATCCTCGCCTGGGTGACCAACTATAATATCCGTCGCAATAGTTATCTCAGGGATCTTATTTCTAAACTCTTTGACATATTGAATGAACTCCTCTACTGTATATCCTCTTCTCATTATCTTTAACACTTTATTGTCGCCACTTTGCACTGGAATATGAATAAACTTAAATACCTTAGGATGTTTATACACTTCTAATAAACCATCTATAATTTTATCAAGCCACTGAGGATTCATCATGCCAATTCTAATCATAAAATCTCCAGGAAGCTCTGCGATCTCCATAACAAGATCTGGAAGTAGAAATCTCTTTTCAAGATCAAAACCATATACGGCAGTGTCTTGAGCTGTTAATTCTATCTCTTTAAATCCGTACTCTATAGCATCTTCTACAGCTCTTAGAATCGCCTTAGGCTGATAACTTCTGAAATAAGGTCTTGCTATCTTAGTTATACAGAAGCTGCAGTTGCTTAAACAGCCTTGGGCAATTGGTATCGAGATGCTTTTGTCATGATCTGTTTTTTGAGTAAGACTCTTTGGTATGGAGATCCTATCATAATCTCTTTGATCTTCTTTGAATCCTATGTAAACAGGTTTTTCGCTTAGGATAGCGTCAGCAATTCTATTTATACCAGATGTTGATACAAGAGATGCCTCGGGAATCACTTCTCTGGTAGTCGCAGGTCTAGACGAGGGTAAGCATCCAGCTACTATTATTTTCTTTTTATTAGAATACTTCTCTCTCAACTCTTTTAATCTAAGGATCATCCTTTCTTCAGTTTCTCTTCTGACAACACAAGTGTTAATGATGATCGCATCAGCATCATCTATGTCATCAGTTATATAAGCTCCTAACTTCTCTATTTCAGAGATCATTAGCATACTATCAGCTTTATTAAGAGCGCAACCATATGTCTCGATATAAACTTTCATCATTACCACTTTTCCAAAGAATATTTGCTGAGTTTCATAAATAATATATTTTTAAGAGAGGACTTATAGATGGGTGCCCCTCTCGAGCGCTTCAAAAGATCTGAGAGATCAGGAGTATATTAAGATGTTAGACAGACTTTATAGCAGACTACCGGAGAAAAGAGAGAGAAAAATCATAGATCTTCCCGAGCTAGAGATCGAACATCTTACGAATAAAACTGTGATCAAGAATTTACAATATATATCAACAAGATTAGACAGAGACCCAAGACTTATAATGAGATACTTCTTAAAAGAGCTTGGTAAGCCAGGGACTATAACACCATCTGGAACCTTAGAGATCTTTGATAAAATAGCTTCGAAATCTTTAAACGAACTTTTTGAGAAATTTATTAAAACTTATGTTAAATGTCCTACGTGCGGATCTATAGACACTAGATTGATTAAACATGGAAAAATATTTATATTAAAATGTCTTGCCTGCGGTGCTGAGACGCCGGTGAAATATATATGATGAATAATAATGAAAAAGAAGAAGAGAGAGAACTTTTCTGGGTTAACATCTTTAGAGTAGACAATGAAGTTATCGTGGCTATATGTGATAAAGAGCTTTTAGGAAAAGAATTAAACGATCCAGGACTTGGCATCAGAATAAAGATAGATCCAAAGTTTTATGGAGGAGAACTTTTAGAGTTTGATGAAGTATTAAATCTATTAAGAGAAGCTACAATGATCAATGCCATAGGAAACAATATTGTGCAAAAACTTATTGATGCAGGGTTTATAGATAATAAATCACATATTTTATTAATTAATGGAGTGGGACATGTACAAATAATGATCCTGACATAGATCTTATGAGATGATGTTATGTCCAGATTCTGTGTTAGATGTGGTAGAGAAGAAAGCGATAAAGTAAAGTTGATAGGTTATCTATGTGTAGATTGTTTTTTACGAGAGAAAGATATTGCTTCTATGCCAAAGAGAATATCTCTAGAGGTTTGTCCCTCGTGCGGCTCAATCAAATTAGGTGATGCATGGTATTCTTCAGAAGATTTTGGAAATGATCTTCGGATACCGATCAGCTACATAGTCTCGGGTAGATTAAGATCTGGTAGCGATCTTGTCACAGGTGTCAGGATCTCTAATATAAATATTGTAAAAACTAATGAAAGAATATACGCAGAGATCGAGGTCGAAGGTTTTTATAAAGATATAAAACTTGCGAAAACATATCTCACAGAGATTTTGATCTTAAGAAGATTATGCCCCCTATGTACTGCCGTAAAGACAGGTAGCTTTGAAGCTTTGATACAGATAAGAGGTTTTCCAAAGCTTTCTGAAACTAAACGCAAAATGATCTTGAAATATATAGATTCTCTGCCACAAGATTTAAAAAACAATATATCAGGCATAGATCATGTTAAAAACGGTATAAACCTTAGGATGATCACTAAGAAAGTTGCAGAGAATCTTGCCAACAATATAGCTAAAGAATTCAAAGGATTCATATCATACATCTCAGAGGAGAATATCAAAACAACGTCTTCCGGTAGGACATCTAGGAGGGTCATCTCTCTTAGAATCATTGATCTTGAGGAAAATGAGTATATAAATATAAATGGAAAACCTTACACAATTGAAAAGATCCTAGATAAAGGAGTTTTTGCGAAAGATCGTGATGGACGAAGAGTGTTTATCAGCATTGAAGAGCTCATTAGAAGTATAAAAGTCAGATGATAAGTTGGCTAACCTTTTTTCCTAGCCATAACTCTATATTTCACATATTTATCTTGAGGATTAAATCTTGCCGGATGCGGAGACACAGTTTTAGACCCACATCTAGGACACACATCTCTGAGCGTATATACACCACATTGAGGACACTTCTTAATCATATAGAACATAGCTACTTCCTCTCAAAACTAAACTCTACCTGTAGTTTCATAGCCTTCTCCTGCCCTTTAGATAGAGAGATACTTAATGCTTTTTCAAGCGTTTTATACTCGTATCCTTCTAATTCTATTCTGTATCTAGGA
Source organism: Desulfurococcales archaeon (assembly GCA_009903825.1). Lineage (GTDB taxonomy): Archaea > Thermoproteota > Thermoprotei_A > Sulfolobales > AG1 > WYEN01. Next base: position 10,585 of record WYEN01000095.1, on the reverse strand, counting down.
GCGCCCACGCTATATATAGAGACCTTACCTCCTTCGTTCTTCAGCTGTTCTATAGCGGTTTGATATATTGTAGAAAGTATCTCTTTGATCCTGTTTATTCCGTCGGGAGAAGCAGTTTTGAGACTCAATATTCCCGTTATGGAAACTTTCTTAATCTCCACATGTTTTTTAACTATCTCAAACAATGGTTCAGCAAGATCTTTTCTTATTCCAGCTTCTAAAGCAGCTTCGACGCCTCTCATAGCTATCTCTTCTAAACCTCTCATGATCTCCATATATTTGTCTTCTAGTTTCCAACCGACCTCATTATAGATCTCTTCTATGCTTTTGCCTGTTTTTTGTGCAAGCAGTTCGAGAATATTATGAGCTTTTTGAAGTCTTTTCCACTCGATTATTTTATTTCTCTGCTCCTCTGGTCTGACTCTTTTAGACGAGATATCAATTGCTGGAGGAGATTTCTTCCTGTCAACCCTAATAACTTTTGCAACAATCTTTTGATTCTCTCTCAAAACCTCTCTAATATCTTTAAAATGTCTTGTTGTTATCTCACTCCAAGGAAGATAAGCCTCTAGATCTTTATATTCATCAAGCTTAACATATGCTCCATAATCAAAAATTTTCATTACAGTAGCTACCACAAGATCTCCTACGTCAGGAATCTTTTTTCTTCGAAGAACCATATCAGACACCTAATCCGCTAATATCATTATATTAAGGGAATTTGATAAAATCAGATTGTTAATGTCAACCTAAGATTCTTATGATTTCTCCTCTTATTATAGCTTTTCCTCCTGTTGGTACCACTAGTTGATAACCACATATAAAACAGCGCGCCGGATAAGTTGCGTAGTCAAAAATCACCTGCTCGTTACCACATTGTGGACATCTAACTCTAAGAAATCTAGATCTTGGTTCAGGAATTAATATTTTTCTCTTCTTCATCTTTTTACCACCTCTACGAGCTCTGACTTCTTAAGTCTAATACCTTCTCTATGTATAATCATACCACATTTTTGACATTTTAGTTTAAGAACAACTTTTTTAGTTACTTTAGCGAATCTCTTCTGTTCAGGTTTTCTCTTGGAGCCATAGCCCTGCTGTTTCCTAAGATATCTTCTCTGACCCTCAGCCAAGGTTCTTCTCTTCCCATGCCTATAGATCATCACTGTATGCTCAGTATGAGTTTTGCATTTAGGACAATACGTCACTATGATCTTTGGTATCTTCATCTGAACACCTAATAGAAAAATATCATAAAACCAATTATAAGTCTAATCAATTATTAAGAAAGAGAAAGCTATGGACTCTTAACAAAAATGCTTAATAACTGAGAAATTAATAGAGTATAATGAGAGCCGCGGTAGTATAGCCCGGCCCAGTATGCGGGCCTGTCGAGATTTTTCGCAGAAAGCCCGTGACCCGGGTTCAAATCCCGGCCGCGGCGCTTAAACTTATGTTCTTTCTTATTATTTTTATTTTCCAGCCATATTTATTATCATGGGAGACATTTGTCTGAAGAAAGATCAGAGGAAGAGCTTCCTAAGCTCTCTATAAAAGATATGTTAAAAGTGGTGCCTCCGCCTCATCTATTAAAAGAGGGTAAAAGTAAAAAGATCCTGGAGAAAAGAGTTAAGATAACCTATTCAGATGATATTAAAGAGGGGCATATTCTTATTCATCCTAGATTGGCAGAGATGTTAAATATAAAAGATCAATTAGAGATATCTGTCAAAGGTAGAAAAAGAATATTCAAGGCAGTATTGAATGATCAAATTCCTGAAGAAGAGATCAGAGGAAATAGTCAAGAACTTATTAGATACGGGATCGCAAATAACAGCATTGTTGTTGTGAGAAAACATGAGTAATATGGAACATATATTCAATACATATACAGATGAACTAAATAAGTTAGCAGAGATACATGCTAAACTTCTTATAAAACTTAAAAAGATCATAAAAACTTTAAGAGAGAATGAACAAGACAACAAAGATCTGATCCAGATCATGAGAAAACTTAGACTTTTAAGATCAAGAGTATCTCAGATATTTGATCATGTGAACAGAGGTTTTGAACAAAAAAATAACGTATCTGAAGAAACTTTAGAGAGACTTTCTCTTTTAATATATTATTTTGAGATGAGCGGCTTAAGAGATGAAGAAAGACTTTTAAAGATCATAATAAAGAAAAACGTATTTTATAAAGAAGGACTTAAAAAAGATCTTGAGGAGATTAATATGCTAAGAAATATCGCCACGAACATAATAAAGAGAAGCTTATGAATGATCTTATAATTTTGAGTCTTTCACACACTTGTCAAACATTTCTATATCATTTAATAAGTCTCTCACTATATAATCTAGATCTTTTTCTTCTCTATCTATTATCCTCTCTTCTCCAGGTATAATTATTCGAGACACCTCTTTTTTAGTTAAAAGAATCATCTGTGGCATAGGTCTCATCACGATGTCGTTATAAAGCTCTCTATAACTATTAATAACTATCGGCTTCAAAAGAATTTTTCCGAAACATGAAAATAATCCGTAGAGCTTGTTATGTCTCTCTGAAAACTCTATTATACTTAATAATTTATCTCTAAATTTCTGAGGAACCTCTCTATATAAAGACTCTTTTAATATATCAGCCTTTAATCTCCCAAGGTCTATTTTGTCTGCAAGTTTCACTATGTTATATGCTATTTTTTCAGCAATTATATGCCAACCCCCAAACTCTATATCTAGATCTGTATGATATAAAGGCTGTGCTTCATAGAAATTGTGTAGAGATATGGTAGGAAGACCTCTTCTTATAAAAGATATAGAATCCATATATGGACTGCCGTAATCGCTTGTGGAAGATATATCCAGTTCTGTTGCGTCTCTAACTATACGCTCTAGATCAGGTGCTGAATATGAGAGTGTGAGAGGCTCTTTAAATGCCAGATCTAGCACTATTGAGATTATAGGGACATCCGGTTCGCGAATATATGTCTCGAGATATTTCTTAGATCCATATGCCCAATACCATGCAGACTCCGTAGGATCCCCATACTCCTCTGCTGTAAAACTTATCAATCTCATACTGTTCTCAAGAGTCTTTTTATATTTATTTAATCTTCTCTTGATCATGTATAATGTTAAAACACCTATTATATCATCTCTAAAACCTGTAAACCAAGAATCATGATGCACTGATATTATTATCTCATCATCTTTTCTTCCAGGGAAATAAGCCTCTACAATATATCCCGTTGAGAACTTCTTTTCTGATGAAACGTACATAGATATTTTTTTATTGATCATCTTTTTTAATGTATAAAGATCTTCTAGACGTATGTGAGCAACAGGTATAGGAGGTCTCACGCTTTTATTATACCAGTAGCCCCATTCTCCTGACACAACTATTCTTCTCTTACGATGAGGATAGTAATCATAAAATATAACAGCCTTTGCTCTCTTCTCAACAGCTATATTATAAAAGATCCATATATTATCCGGATAATCTGTTGTAGGTAGCAAAACAATTTTATCTTCACTTTTCTCAAGATCTGTTGTTAAATATCCTTCGATTATTTCATCTCCTGCATATGAAGGCATAATGCTACAGTAGATTTTTCTTATGTCTGTGAATATTATACAATTCTTCTCCTCCCAGCTTAAAACCTCTATAGGAAGGATCCTGCTTGAGCTACAGGAATCATCACATAAAAAATCTTTATAAACATCTGAGAACTCTTTCTCGCCAAACCATCCGGCAGATCTCTCAGAGTATAGATATCTATTTAATAGATCCTCTAAAAGATATTTCTCAGACATCTCTCTCAAAAAAGATTTACAAGATACGACGTATAAAATATCGAATAATCAGATCATTAAAAAATTTTTATAAAACAGATTACTATATCTAATGGAGAAGATTTATCGGGTGTTAAAAATGATTCATGAGATCAAAGCTCCAAAGATCTTTACAGAGATCCCTGGACCGAATGCAAGAAGGATCATAGCTCAGTTTAAGGAGTACATAGCAACTACGACTCATGATCCTGTGAATCTGCCTCTAGTCATAGAGAGAGGAGAGAATGTATGGCTTATAGATGTTGATGGAAATATTTTTCTAGATTTCTCCTCAGGCGTCTCTGTAAATAATATTGGATGGCCTTCACATCCAGAGGTTATTGAGACAGCTATTAAACAGATAAAAATACTTGCACATGCTGCCGGAACTGATTTTTTTAATGAATATCAGCTGCTTTTAGCGAAAAAACTAATTTCTTTAGCGCCAGGAGATTTTGAGAAGAAAGTTTTTTATAGTAATAGTGGGACTGAAGCTAATGAGGCTGCTATAAAAATAAGTAGATATTCTACAGGTAGAAAGATATTCATATCTTTCATAGGAGCTTTTCATGGAAGAACCATGGGATCATTAAGTCTCACAGGGTCTAAACCTGTTCATAAAAAAAGATTTTTCCCAACAATGCCTGGTGTAATACATGTTCCATATCCTAATCCATATAGGAATCCTTGGAATATAGATGGATATGAAAATCCTGATGAACTGGTTAATCGAGTAATAGATTTTATAGAATATTGGGTTTTTCAACACATTGTGCCGCCAGAGGAGGTTGCCGGAGTGTTTGTAGAACCTATACAAGGTGAGGGAGGATATGTAGTTCCTCCTAAAAATTTCTTCATGGAGTTAAAAAAGATCTTAGATAAATACGGGATCTTGTTAATAGACGATGAAGTTCAGATGGGTCTTGGAAGAACAGGTAAAATGTTTGGTATAGAACATTTTAATGTTTCTCCAGATATAATAACCTTAGCCAAGGCTTTAGGAGGAGGATTGATACCTTTAGGAGCAACTATATTTAGAAAAGATCTTGATCTTGAGCCAGGAGCTCATAGCAATACTTATGGAGGTCATGCTCTCTCCTCAGTAATAGCGCTGAAGACTATAGAGATAATAGAAAGGATCCTTCCATCAGTAAGATCTTTAGAAAGCATTATGATGAAAAGATTATACGAGATGAAAGAAAGATATGAGAGGATAGGAGATGTGAGAGGTCTTGGATTAGCATGGGGGATCGAATTTGTTAAGAATAGAAAAACCAAAGAACATGACATAGAGACTAGAGATAAGGTGATAAGCAATTCTCTTAGAAGAGGTCTTGTGATTCTTGGATGTGGCAAGAGCAGTATAAGGTTGATCCCTCCTCTTATAATCAGTAAAGAACAGCTTGAGATAGGGCTAGATATTCTTGAAGAAGCCATAAAAATCTCTACACAATAAAAGATTAGGAGCTGGCAATTCAAAACAAGTATCTTTTTACTCGAAAACAAACATTAATGATGAATGCTTACAAAAAGTTTTTTGATAAGAAAAACCGTGCTAGTAATATAATAGGTCATAAGGAGTCAATTTGTAGACAAATTTGTTTCTCTTTTTATCACTCAACTCTTTGATTATAATTCTCTCTCTAATCATGTCAGAAATGATCTTTCTCAGACATACTCCATCTATATATACTCCTTCTCTTTCTAACAGATCTCTAAGCTCGTCATATGTTAGTCCTTCATCAGATTTCCTAATGTACATCAGGATCTTTTCTTTTATACGAGTCTCTTCAGATGCTTCAATACAGGATCTCTCTATCAACTAGACAACCTCGTAACTTTTTATCTCCTCAGTTATATCATAGACACGTTTCTAAAGCTTAAGATAATGTGTATATATCTTCTTCTGCAAGACTTTATTAAAAGGTTGAAAAACTAAGGATCTATAAGATCACTATCTTTTTCTTCTCAATATTTATTTCTTCTTTCTAGGAACAGATGAGGGTGGAACCACTGTTGGTACTGGAAGACCTTGCGCTTTTCGCTCTCGTATCCAAAATTCTCTTCTATTTCTTACTCTTGGGACAAGATTTCTCTTAGGTTTCTTAGGTATCTTTGGGGTTTGACTTCTCACTTTCCCTGCTTTTGTCATAGATCCATGGGTTGGCATGTAGACACCTAGTCATTTATAATATTTTGTTTACAAGACTATAAAAAGTACGCTTTATCTAAATGTTCTCAGATAAACAACAGATCTCTGGAAGAAAACTATATAAGTCTTTCAAAATTCAACTCGTTATATGGAGAAAACATAATATATGATAAGAAATAGATCTTATGTAAACAATATATCCAGTAGAAAGAGCATGTTTAAAAAGAAAAATATTTTTGAATACAAAGATATCTCTAAGATTTTTGTTGCTGAAGCTTATAATAAACTTGCAGAAAATTATGAAGATACAGTAGTCTCTAGATCACTCTTTTACTCAGAGCATTATAGAGCAATAGCAAAATTCTTATTGCGTAACGTCATACGTAGACTTAAGAGAGGAAGTCTTGTTGCAGACCTTGGATGTGGAACAGGCTTCTGGAGTATTTTAATAAAAAAATTAGGTTTTGAAGTTATAGGACTAGATATATCTCTTAGATCTATTGAAAAAGCTTATGAAAAAGGGCTGGAAAGTTTCGTAGGAGATATAGAAAAGATAAGTCTGAGAAACGAATCATTCGATCTTGTCATAGCGCTTGCCTCAGTAATCAATCATATAGATTCTCATGATCAGTTTTTTAAAAACGTCTCAAGAATTCTGAAGAAAAATGGCTATCTAGTATTTGATTTTGATAGTGCCTGGTCAATTGATAATCTTTATGAGGCGCTTATTTATAAAAACTCTGTACATAATATATTAAAAAGATTTCTTGATTTTAGTATTCTACAGAGAGGATATAAGATCCTTTGGGAGTTCGGAAACATATATATAAGACTATACACGCCTATTGAGATAATAAAAGAATTAAGAGCTCGAGGCTTTGAGATCATAAAGATTCAACCGATTCATATATTATCCTCAATCATACCTGTGAGAATTCAAGAGAAAACTGAAGACAACATAACACGTGATATCATCAGATCTCTTCATAAATTAGATGATTATATAAACAGATTGTTTCCCATACCATATCCGTTGCCTGTATCTTATATAGTTTTAGCAAGAAAAATATGAAAGATCTTTCATGTTGTGATAACGAGATCTGACCTCCTCTCCGCCCTGAAGGGCGAAGGCTTCCTTCGGCGGTTCATTGGTCCCCCTCATCTATTCGGGTTTACATCTGTCATCTGAGGGGCGTTGAGGAGGGTCAGAGTCCCAGAAAATTTTATGCCTAGTTTTCTCAGTCCTCTCTTTCTAACATTAAGCTTCCCAATGACATCTCTATCTGCCTCGAAGCCGCATCGAGGACATCTCAGTCTTCTATAGCCGACCTCTTCTAATTTTTTATAGTCGCATTTTGGACATTCTGGTGATGTCCCGTTTGGATCGACCTTCACATATGGCACACCATTTTTCTCAGCCTGCCAATCAATCCGTCTGTAATAAGGCTAAGGGCATATGCTTATAATCCACATCTGTTAATAATATCTTAGCATGTGTGAAAAATGCCGGGTGTCAGAGTTATAAGAGCTGAGATCTCAGCTGGTAAGGCTACAAACTCTCCGCCTCTAGGTCCTGCATTACAACAGCTGGGTCTAGACCCTTCTAAAGTTATTGAGGATATAAATAAGGCTACAAAAAAATACTCTGGCCACACAGTTAAAATTAAGATCATAGTAGATCTTGATACACTAAAATATGATATAATAACAGAACTTCCATCAACAACAGATCTTTTGTTAAAAGCCGTTGGTGTGGAAAGTCCTTCTGGAGATCCTGCTAAAAATAAGATAGGGAATATATCTTTAGAAAAAATTATTGAGATAGCATTGTTCAAAAAGAAGGAGCTAAATGCAAAATCTCTCAAAGCTGCTGTAAAAACTATATTAGGCTCGGCCAGATCTATTGGATTAACTGTTGAAGGGAAGGATCCGAAGATTGTGATTAAGGAAATAGAACAAGGCTTATATGATGATTTACTAAGAAAATATGAGGATAAATGGATTAGTGAATAAAACTGGTGTCAGTTATGATAAATAAAGACATTTTAATAAGAAAAGTAGAGGAAGCAATAGAATATGGTAAAGGAAGAAAATTTATACAAAGCATAGATCTTCAAGTGGTTTTCAAAGGTCTAGACCCTAAGTCTCCAGAGGCTAGATTTAGAGATGTCGTATATCTTCCAAAGGGTTTAGGAAAAAAACCTGTGATATGTGTTGTTGCAGATGGTGAAATGGCTCTCAAAGCTAAAGAGGCAGCAGATCTTCTTATAACAAGAGAGGAGATCCAGAGTATAGATAAGAAGAAAGCTAAAAAAATTGCCTCACAATGTGACTGGCTATTAGTTAAAGTAGATCTGATGGGTGTTGTAGGGAGAGTGTTAGGTCCTGCGTTAGGACCTAGAGGAAAGGCACCTATACCAGTTCCTGCAAATGCTGATATAATAGCACAGATTAATTACTATAGATCAGCCACCAGATTAAGAAATAAAGAACAACCTTTCGTATCATGTAGAGTAGGGACTGAAAATATGAGACCAGAGGATCTTGCAGAGAATATAGTTGCTATATTGAATTATCTAGAGAATAAAATTAAGATGCCTCTTGAACAGTTTGTTAATTATATTGTGATTAAGACTACCATGGGCCCTCCTGTGAGGGTTGATCTAAGATGAAGGGCAAATTAAAAAGATTCTACGCAAAAGCTTTAGCGCAGATATCTAAAACAACAGAAACCTCTACGAAGACTGTTAAAAAGAGAAAAGAAGAGATGTTAAATGAGATAATCAAGGTCTTGAAAAGCTCAAGATCTTTCTTATTCATAGATCTTGAGGGTTTAGAAAACAGAGGTTTTAAAGAGATCAGAAGTAAATTGAGTGAGAGAAAAGTTAAAGTAAAAGTATTTAAAAACAAGATCTTTTTATTAGCAATGAAGAAGATAGGTATGAAAAATATTGATGAAGTAGAGAAGTATCTTAATAAACCTATAGCTATAGTATATAGTGATAAAAATAATGTTTTCGAGCTCGCATCTTATGTAGATGAGATCTATTATTATAAAAAGCTTAAGCCTGGAGACAAGGCTCCTTTTGATATAACAATACCTTCAGGTCCTACAGATATTCCTCCAGGTCCTATGATGAGCGTCTTCGGAAGACTTAAGATCCCTGTTCAGCCTAGAGAAGGCAGGATATTCATAATGAGAGACACAGTAGTAGCTAAACAAGGTCAAGAGATCTCTGCAGAACTTGCGTCACTTCTGAATAAACTTGGTATAACCCCTCTGAAAGAAAAGCCTAGGATCTTGATGGGATACGAAGACGGTATAGTCATAGATCCTTTGAGACTAAAAATAGATTATAAAGAATATGAATCCAAGATATTAGGTGCTTATAGAAATGTTCTGAACATAGCTTCAGAGATTATGATACCAGAGCCTGATATACTAAAGATCTCTATGACTAAAGCTTTTAGAAAAGCTCTTAATCTGGCGGTCGAGATGAAGATAATATCATCAGAGACTATAGATTTATTTGTTAGAAAAGCATTGATAAATGCATTAAAAATCGCATCGATACTCGGATATAATGTCTCAACTATCGCAGGAGTGCAACAAAATTTAGAGATCTCAGAGAAGAAAGAGGAGAAAGAAGAGAAAGAGGAAGAGAAGAAAGAAGAGGTCTCTGAAGAACAGATCGCTGAAGGACTTTCAGCATTATTTGGCTGAGAGTTCGCATGTTTAACACATAAATTAGTCTGCTTATCTTCTGACCTTCTCCCATCCTAAAGGACAGGGCTTTCGAGCGAGTTATGATGTCAGGCGGATCATTAATAAATGATGTTTATTAATATTTAGGCAATAGTTATATATATTGATTGGGAGAGATTATGAGTATTAAAGAAGAGAGGAAGAGAGATGTTTTCGAAGATCTTGAGATCATGTATGAGGATGAGGATATAATAGTGATGAGGGCTCCTGATGATGATACTTTAACTAAGATGGTTTTAAAAAAGATTACAGAAGCTGGAAGACCTTTGACGTGGAAGGAGTTAAGAACGTATTTTAGTGGTTTAGCAGGCGAGGATCGTCTCAGAAAAATTTTGATCAAACTCATTGAAGAAGATAAAATTATAGAAATGCCTGACGGAACCTTTGGTCTTCCAGGGATGGAGAGAGGATATATCCCTAAGCCAGATGTGAAAAGAGTCAGGCCATTAGTCCCTAGAAAATTTAGAGAGAGATGGGGTACTTCAGCTTCTAAATATAGAAAATTAGGTATAATACAAGAAATAGAGAGAAGAGAAGAAGAACAATAAAATTTCTAAATTCATTCGAGAAATATTTTAAAATATACACGACGTCTTAATTTAACTACTAATAAAAATAGCTTAAGGAGGATCTATGAGATGAACAAATGTATTCGCGCTAAGGTGTATATATCTGGAGGACAGGCTATCATAGAGACTGAAGATGGAAAGAAGGCTGTGGTACCCCAAAGAACATTACATGAGCTTATCAAGAGATATAATCTATGTATTGAAAATAATAAATAGATTCATTTAGAAATTTTGAGATAGAAAATATAAGAAAAACTTGTGATTTAA
>WYEN01000122.1 GCA_009903825.1 Desulfurococcales archaeon | reverse complement strand
GTGTATCAGTAGCATCTAAAGAGTTCTCAACCAGCTCTCTCACAGCCTGATAAAGTGCTCTAGCAGGATTTGAGAAGCCGGCGATCTCTTTATTTCTATAAAAGAATTCTGAAGGAGAGATTGCCCTATATCTCTCTACTGATATGCTCATCTCTAATAACACCTTATATGTATATGCTATTGTTTTAAACCATAAAAAATGTATGTATGAAACCTAAAAGCATGTTCATAAGACTATTTAAAGCCTCATCTGATCTCTTCATCAATAGATGAATAAGGGATCACATATTCAAGAATACAGTGAGCGTCTACACATTCTGTCTTACGATCATTTTTCTTAAGATCTATTCTAAGTTTTCTTTTTCTAGACATCTTTATATAAATGTTTATGTCTAGAGATTTTAAAAATCACTCGTGCATAAACAGAAACATAAATCTCTTATCAGATCTTTCCATCAGCTTCACAAAGCCTTTTCTAACAAATTGATATCTTTCATCTGAAAGTTTTTTGACTGATGATTCTACGAGGCCTCTCTCAGTCTTCATACTTAATCCTGAAGGGATCTTAAGTATCGCATTTAGCCTTTCTCTACCGACCCACTGTATTATCTGAAGTCTAAGTTTTCTTGCAGTATCAAGATCTCTAGAAATGATCTTTGCAACATAAACATCCTTCTCACGAGAGAAGATCTCTATGTTAGCCAGCTCCATAAGTCTCATCATCTTATTCTCCTCAATATCTTTACGTTGAGCATATACGTAGAAGCCTCTCTCATCTTTATCCACACATAATCTTCTGCCACCAAGCTGAGTATTGTCAGGATGATATGGAACATCTGTACATAACTCCTGATCTAATCCTTCTAAATATATTTTGACAGGGTCTGAGACATACATAAGTCTTCGAGTTGTAGGATCAATCTTTTTTCTGTTTAAAGAGGCGAGAGAATCCCATGAGATAGTTGCGTCGCTAGGCTTGATCCCAGTCTCTAATATCAACTCTCTGATCACCTCAGGAAGAATTCCTCTCTCCCTGAGACCTGATAAAGTTCCGAACCTAGGATCCGAGTATCCTCTGAAGACATTTGGATATTTATCAAGTAGCGATTTTATCTTTGACTTGCTAAGAACAAAACCTTCTAATTTTATTCTACCATGAGAGATAACATATGGATATTTCCATCCCATGTGTTGATATAGAAATGTCTGTTTAATTGTGTTCTGAGCATGTTCTCTTCCTCTGAATATGTGAGTAACTTTCATAAGATGATCATCTACAGCAGCAGCAAAATTATATGTAGGCCAGACTACATATCTGGATCCTGTTATAGGATGAGGATTCTTGTCTGTGTCAATTATTCTAAAAGCTATCCAATCAATTACGCTTGGATCTGGATAGTTGATATCTGTCTTGACACGCATGACAGCCTCTCCCTCGCCGAAATGTCCCTCAATCATTTTATCAAATAACTCAAGATTCTTAGACGCATCATTAGATCTGTATGGCGAAGGTTTTCTTTCCATTTTTAATTTTCTAAACTCCTCTCTACTCAAAAGATCTATGTAAGCACCTCCTCTGCTAATCAGCTCTCTAGCGATCTTATAATAGATCTCCATTCTAAGACTTTGTATATACTCTTCATCCCATTTAATCCCTAGCCATTTCAAATCTTCTTTTATCATGAAATAAGCCTCTGGAAGAGGTCTCTTTATCCTAGGATCAGTATCTTCGAATCTTAAGATCATTTTTCCTCTATATATCTCATGAGCATATATATGAGAGAGAAGCGCTGGTCTGGCATTGCCTAGATGCAACACAAAATCAGGATTTGGAGCAAATCTAGTCACTACATAATTATTCTCCACATCTGGAAGTGGCGGAAGAGTTTTTCTCAAAACCTCTTTTCTCTCAGGAAGTAGATGTGCGACCTCTTCTAATAATCTCAACTGATCCTCTGGAGATAATGTGTTGACATAACTCACGATCTCTTCAACTATTCTATAGATCTCTCTTGCTCTACTCTTAAGATCTTTTCTTTCACCAAGTATCTTATTCATGACAGGCTGTGAAGAGGCTTTTCCACCATGTTTAATAGCGTTCTCAAGAGCATAAGCCAAGATCTTTTTTCTAAGATCTTCCTCAGACATCATTCATCTATTTAATCATTATCTTTCTGAGACTATTAATATCCTCTAAAAATATGATCAAAGTTTTATAAGGAAATTCCCCGTACAGCTCGGTAATGTATAAAACGAATCCTTCCAGCAAAGATCTTATTGTTCTAATCTCTCTTTTGCCAGTATATATATAAGCTATCTTATCTTGTTTTTTAACAAAAGATCCTTCAGTTATTATCACGTCTATGCCTAACCCCTCGAGAATCAGATATTTTATTTTAACTCCTTTGTTAACAAGAAATCCTTCTAAAGATCTTGATGGAAAAATCATATGATCTTTTATAACGATCTCATGCTCAAGATCATAAGTTTTCTCATAAGCCTTCTCATAAGGATGTTCAACAAAACATCTCTCACAGTATTCACATCCTCTCGAGACATAGCCTTGAGACAGGTTGAGACAGAAACAATGTTCATCAACATTTTTTCTCTCACACTCCTCCTCGATCAAGATGAAAGGATATTCAGAACTCATATTCTGAGCCATAGACTACTTCTCTCTATAAACAAGTCTCGTCGTAAGATCTTTGATTATATAAATGGAATCTTTGTTTAGAGCTCTCCTCTCAATCTCATCTAAGACTTTCAAAGCCTTCTCAAGATAACTCTTTGCCAAATCCTCAGCTTTTTTAACGCCACCATATTTTATAACAAGATCTTTTGCTTTCTCAAGATCTTTTATAGAAGCCTCTTTATTCCCTATTATTCTCAACATCTCATTCTTATCAAAATCTGAAGCCTCTTTAAAAGCGTGGATCACTAGAATAGTTCTCTTGCCTTCTCGAAGATCATTTAAAACAGGCTTTCCTGTCACAGAAGGATCTCCTAATAAACCTAATATATCATCTCTGATTTGAAATGCTATGCCAGCATATCTCGCGTATTCAATAGCTTTCTCCACGTCTTGTTCCGATGATCTTCCTAACATAACTCCTATTCCAGCGGCTGCCATAAATAATGAGGAAGTCTTTCTATATATCATGTCTATATACTGTTCTTCAGAAACCTCATGATAAGATGGTAACGTAAGATCCAGGGCCTGGCCTTCTGCAACTATCTCAGAGGCTTTATTAAGAAGATCTATAATCTTGACTAGCTTATGATCATCTACACGATCTTTTAGCCATAACAGTGCTCTATAAGCTTTTGCATAAAGATAGTCTCCAGCTAGAATAGCCATAGGCTCTCCAAAGACTACATGTGTAGTTGGAACACCTCTTCTAAACTGGTCTCTATCCATTATATCATCATGTACTAAAGTAAAGTTGTGAAGAATCTCAACTGCTGCACCTGCGATTGCCGCATTCTCTAAGTCTCCGTCGAAAGCTTTTGTAAATAATCCCAGCATCAGAGGTCTTAGACGTTTTCCGCCTGCTTTTATAAGATGTTTTGATGCTTTCTCCAAATGATCTATATCAGTTCTTATGATCTGATCTATATATCTCTCTACTCTAGGAAGAAAATCTTTTGCGAATTCATCGAGATTCATTAATACTCACGTTATTATCTGTGACAAACAGTTATATTAATGCTCGACTTCAGTTGTTAATATTATTCTCAGAATGATTTATATATCATTTTAATACACTGTTTATTCGGGACTAATTTTTGACAACAAAGATCGAGGAGCTTAAATATGTTAAAAATATTATGCGTGAGATAGCCACTTATGTTTTGAAAACTTCCGAGATAGTATCAGAGGAGCAGATTAAAAGAGCTCTAGAGCTTCTCGTGAATGCTTACAGAAATAATAAGACGGTCTTAGTCATGGGTGCTGGCAGAAGTGGTCTTGTTGGTAGAGCATTTGGTATGAGATTAATGCATCTAGGCTTCAGAACATATGTGTTAGGAGATACTATAGTTCCACCAATTAGAAAAGAAGATCTTGTGATAGCGATCAGCGGTTCCGGAAGAACAAAACTTATTATTACAGCTGCCGAGGCCGCGAAAAGTGTTGGAGCAAAAATACTTGCAATAACATCTTTTCCAGACTCTCCTCTGGCCTTATTATCAGACGTCGTCGTGATAATACCTGGAAGAACAAAAATATCTGCAGAAGAAGATTATTTCGCAAGACAGATCTTAGGTATTCACGAGCCTCTGGCTCCTTTAGGAACATTATTTGAAGATACAACAATGATATTCTTAGACTCATTGATCGTCGAATTAATGAGTATATTAGGTGTCTCAGAGAAAGATATGAGCAATAGACATGCTAATATAGAATTGTAGAAATAATAGTTTGGGCATATTAGGATGAAAGTAAAAATAAGATTATATGCTTTATTAAAAGATCTTTACGGTCTCTCAGAAGAAGTTTTAGAATTTAACGAGGACAGAGTCTCTGTAGAAAAGATTCTTCAGAAGATCTCTGAGAAAAATGATAAGATCAGAGATTTCATGAGGAGCAGAGGAGAATCTATAATAATATTATTAAATGGTGTCTACGCACCGCCTGACACTCTCGTTAGAGACGGAGATACATTAGATCTTCTTCCACCGGCATCAGGAGGATCTTAAATGACAGATCTTAATGAAGAATGTGTGGAATATAGACTTTATCAATCAAAAGATCCTCCAGATCTAGGCCGTATATTAGTTGAGCTTAGTAGAAATGCTGCCGAGAGAGGGCTTGGAGGAGTCGTCATATACATAGGCATAGTCAAAAATCCTGTGGAAGGACACAAAGTTGAAGAGCTTTATTATGAGGTATATGAAGAATATACGCTTAGAAGATTTAGAGAGATAATAGATTATTTAAAAAAGAAATATTCTATAGAGTGTATAAAGATCTTTCATGTCAAAGGAGAGACAAAACCTGGAGACATAGCCACTATAATAATTGCACAATCTGTCGGCAGGAGAAAAGCTTTTGAGACAGTTGCAGAGGCTATAGAGCTTGTGAAACATGCCACAGGCATATGGAAGATGGAGAAGAGAGACGACGGGGTCTTCTGGGTTCTCGGAGATGGCGAGAGAATTAAGAGAGAGGAAAGACAAATTTGATGAAAAAGCCTGTGATAATAAAATTAGGAGGATCATTAGTAACTTACAAGGACAAGCCGTTGACACCTAGAGAAGATGTTATTAAAAGAATTAGTAGCGAGATCAGAGATGTGTGGCTATCGGGTTATAAAAAGATCTTTGTTATACATGGAGGCGGAAGCTTCGGTCATTATATCGCCTCAAAAATATTATCATCAAAGAAACATATTGATGAAAAAGGTTTTGCTGAGATCGCGTGGTATATGAATGAGCTTAATAGAATTATCGTCAAAAGCTTCTTAGAGAAAGATCTGCCGGCTGTACAGCTTTCTACAAGAGCATTTGTATATAAAAGAGGTGGAGAAGTCGTTATATCGCCAGAGCCTCTGAGATCTTTAATTGATAGAGAGATAATTCCAGTATCATTCGGCGACGTGATCTTATCTGATAAAGATTTTGAGATATTATCAGGAGACGAGCTGGCCTGGAGATCCGCATTAATCTTAGGTGCTGACATAGTCTTTTTCGCGTCTACAGTTGACGGAGTCTATGATAAACCTCCTGAGAAAGGTGGCAGAAAAATTATTGAGAAAATAAAGATCTCTGAGGAGATGAATATAGTGTTAGAAGGATCTCGACATATAGATGTTACAGGAGGCATGTATACAAAGATTTATTCAGGAATTGATATTTTAAAAAGAGGGGTCAAAGGATTCATATTTAATGGAGAGGTGCCTGGAAACATATATAAAGCATTAACTGGAGAAAAGATCGTTGGGACAGTGGTGGAATATTGAGCGAGACTGAGAAAAGAAAGATTGAGCATATAGATATAGCTATCACCAAAGAGATTAGAGGGCCTCTAACCACATGGCTTGAACATGTTCATCTGATTCATGATGCAGTACCTGAGATAGATTTTAACGAGATAGATCTATCTATAGAGTTTTTAGGTAAAAAACTTAAGGCTCCTATAATTATCAGCGGAATGACTGGAGGACACAAAGATACTGCGAAAATCAATGAGGCGCTTGCTGAGGCTGCTGAGAAATTTGGAATAGCTATTGGCGTAGGCTCTCAAAGAGCTGCTATAGAGAATCCAGAGCTTGAGTATACATATTCTATTGTTAGAGAGAGAGCTCCTTCAACAGTTGTCTTAGCAAATATAGGCGCGGCTCAGATAGTAAAAGGCTATGGTGTTGATAAGATACTTAAAGCAATTGACATGTTAAAAGCTGATGGAATAGCTATACATCTGAATCCAGCGCAAGAATCAGTGCAGCCTGAGGGAGAGCCTTTTTACAAAGGCTTTTTAAGAAGATTAAGAGATATTGCAGAAAGCATCAACAAACCGATCATTATTAAAGAAACCGGGACGGGACTGTCTCGAGAGAGTGTTGCAAAACTTAGAGAGATAGGAATCAGATATTTTGATGTAGCAGGATCTGGAGGCACAAACTGGGTTCTTATCGAGAAATATAGGGCACATAGAAGAGGAGAATCTATTAAAGAGAAGATTGCTGAAGACCTCTCTATCTGGGGGATTCCTACAGCCGCCTCAGTTATAGAGACTAGATATGCAGCTCCAGACTCTTTCATAATTGGTAGCGGAGGTGTTGAGACAGGATTAGATGTTGCTAAGATTATTGTATTAGGAGCTGACATGGCTGGAATAGCTTATCCAATACTTAAAGCATATTTCGCTGACAAACTTGATGAGTATCTGAACGCTTTAATACATGAGCTGAGAGCTGTATTATTCTTGACAGGCTCTAAAGATTTAAATAGTCTGATCAAAAAACCGATTGTGATAACAGGATCTTTAAGAGAATGGATGATTGATAGAGGCATAGACAGATCTTTATATGAACATATCAGAATGCTCAGAAGATCCTTTGGTAAAAAAGATTTATTATAAAAGTCTTTTGACTGAGACGACATATTTATCTTCTTGAGGCCTTGCATAAGACTTGATCACTAGAGATCCTCTCTCAACAAGTTTTTTATCAAGTGCCTGAGCAACTGTCTTCTCAAGTCCTTCGTCATAATTATTCTCCTCAACATAAACAGGATCTACTCCCCATAGAATTTTCAAAGCTTTATACACGTCTCTATTATTTGTTCCACAAACTATTTTTACCGAAGGTCTGAAAACAGAAAGTTTATATGCTGAATTGCCGCTTCTACTGAATATAACTATATCAGCTTTTATAGACTCAGCCAGCTTCACCACTCCATAGAGAAACTTCTCTAAAACATCCTCCGGCTGTTTAATCTCCTCTCTAATAAATCTCTCTTGAGACAATCTTGCTTCAGAAGTCTCGATCACTCTTTTAAGCCATTTCACAGCCTCCACAGGATATAAGCCTACAGCAGTCTCTCCAGTCAACATCATGGCATCCACTCCCAGAGCCACTCCATTATAAATATCTTGAACCTCAGATCTTGTTGGAATAGGTGATCTTATCATAGACTCAAGTAATTGAGTAGCCAAGATCACTGGTCTACCTCTTCTCTTAGACTCTCTAACAATCCTCTCTTGAATATGAGGAACCTCTTCTAAACCTATGCTCATGCCTAAGTCTCCTCTTGCTATTACTACGCCATCTGAGGCCTCTATTATATCGCTGAGATTCTCTAGAGAGAGTCTGTTCTCGATTTTTGCTAAAATCTTTTGATTGCCACCTAGAAGTCTTATGTTTCGTCTCACAATCTCTATGTCGCCTCTGGCTCTTGCATGGCTCACTCCTATATAAGTGATCTCTTTCTCAACAGAGATTTTTATAGCGTCATAATCTCTCTCTGATAAAATTGATCCCTTAAGATCTTTTCCTTTAATATTTATATTCTTACGAGAGCTTAATACTCCATCTGTCAGAGCAATGGCCTCGACAAGATCTGATGAAGCAGAGATTATCTCAAATCTCATTCTACCATCATCCATGAGAAGCACATCTCCTTCTTCAGATAATTTGAAGAACTCGTCAGAGTCTATAGGAATACCTTTCGAAGGATCTTTTGAGAAAATTATTTTCTGACCTCTGGATATACTTATGTTTTCTTTAAGCTCTCCAAGTCTGATAGAAGGACCTCTTAGATCTCCTAATATACAGATCTGGTCGTCAACCTCTCTCTCCACAGATCTTATCATGTCTATATATCGGTTCCAATCATCTGGAGTTCCGTGAGAGAAATTTATTCTGAAACAGTCTACACCAATCATATGAAGCTCTTTAATAATCTTTGGATCAGATGTTGAAGGACCTATGCTCACTATAATCTTAGTTCTCGTCATACACTTTTCACCAGATGAATATTTAAAACAAACCCTATATTAAGGCGTTAAAAATATTAATCAGTGGATTACGATGAAAAGTCTTATCAAAGATCCTTCTTTATACAAGAAAGGTCTTGAACAGATCTATTGGGCAGAGAGAAGCATGCCTGTTCTCTTAAAGATAAGAGAGAGATTCTCAAAAGAGAAGCCTCTGAAAAACGTTAAAATAGGCGCTGTACTTCACGTCACCAAGGAGACTGCAGTTTTAATCAGAACATTAGTTGCAGGCGGAGCAGAAGTTCATCTGGCAGGCAGTAATCCGTTGTCAACACAAGATGATGTCGCGGCTGCATTAGCCTCCGAAGGAGTATATGTCTGTGCGTGGAGAGGACAGTCTTCTGAAGAATATTGGAGCTGTATTGATAACGTGATAAAGTCTTCTCCAGAGATAGTTGTCGATGACGGTGCTGATCTTCATGGGAGAATACATATGAAACATCCTGATCTTGGGAGAAAAATTTTCGGAGGAACTGAGGAGACTACAACAGGTGTGATAAGATTAAGAGCTATGGAGAGAGAGGGCGTCCTTTTATATCCAGTGATCGCTGTGAATAATGCTCAGACAAAATATTTATTTGATAATAGATACGGCACTGGCCAATCAACTATAGACGGCATATTAAGAGCGACAAATATTCTTCTCGCAGGAAAAACTGTCGTAGTAGCCGGATATGGATGGGTTGGTAGAGGAATTGCAATGAGATTAAGAGGAATGGGAGCTAGAGTAGTTATAGTGGAGCCAGATCCTATAAAAGCTTTAGAGGCTTATATGGACGGCTACTATGTGACTAGCATGTCAAAAGCTGCAGAGATCGGAGACATATTTATCACAGCAACAGGAAATATTGATGTCATAAGAAAAGAACATATGCTGAAGATGAAAGATGGAGCAATACTGGCCAACGCAGGCCATTTCAACGTGGAAGTCTCTGTAGAAGATCTTGAGAGAATAGCTGTTAGAAAAAGAGTTATCAGAGAATATGTGACTGAATACACACTAGAAGATGGCAGAAGATTATATCTTCTCGCAGAGGGGAGACTTGTGAATCTTGTTGCTGCAGAAGGTCATCCCAGCGAGGTCATGGACATGAGTTTCGCAAATCAAGCTTTATCTATAGAATATATATTTATAAATAGAGATAGGTTAGAGAAGAAGGTTTATAACGTGCCCGACGAGATAGATAGAAACGTTGCGCTTCTAAAACTAGAGGCTTTAGGCGTAGAGATCGAGAGATTAACAGATAGACAGATTAAATATTTAAATCAGTGGGCCGAAGGAACATGACAGCTGTAGAGATCCTGTTGTATAGTCTCATAAGCCTTTTAATAGCATTCTTATATCTATTAACACTGTCTTTAGCCAAGATCTATTTTTTTAAAAAAAGATTTATCAGCAAGAAATCTTCCCAGAGCTGAGGCTATTATATCAGCTGAGTTAAGAGGCTGAGGATATTTATGGAAAGTCTGGTTATACATTATATTCTCTCTACATCTCTCAACAGAGAATCCTATGCATAACACTCTCAATACGCCTCTAAGGGTCTTTATTCTTATGCTATTAAGATAAGCTCTCTCAATCAACGCGAACCTCCTCTCATGATCTATAAAATGACTCTTTAAAGCAGATCTGATCCTTAATAGATCTAGTGGATGTGAGAACAGCGCTATGATAGGGATCTTAAAATACTCATACACAAGCCATGGATCATAGACAGAGAATCCTGCGAATATGACGCTGTCACTCATGATCGAGGATATATTTATGTCGCTATTTCTCTCAACAAGATCTTTTATTAAAGCAATAACATGCTTATCAGGATCTTTCTCGTCAACCTGGATCAGAGTTATAGACACGTCTTTTATAACCTCTCTGCAGCCTAAGACAGCTATTAAAGGAGCTGATCCTTTTCCAGATTTATAATGAAAAGGAAAATAGCCGTCATCAATAGCCACAGCCCATTCGCATGATCTTTTCATGTTATCTATGTTCTCATCCAATTCACATGATATAGTATTACTTTTTAAAAACACTTCTTGAGAAGAGATTCGTGAGATTTTCATTATTTATATATAATACCGGAAGAGTTATATATATTAGGTGTTTATACCAAATATATATCTATAGGAATAGTGAGGCCTAAGCATGTTATCACAGAAAGATGTGTCTAAAGAAGGTGAGGAACAGAAAGAGTTTTCAATAGTCAAATCCAAGATCAGTGTTGTCAAGAGAAATGGTTCTAGAGAGCCTTTCTCACTTGATAAATTAGCAAGGTCTTTAATTATCATCTTTAAAGAGCTTAAGTTAGATAACTCACTGGCTGAAAATGTGATCATGAATGTTCTACAGAGTCTTGAGAAATATTGTGATGAGAAGAAATGTTCAGAGATTTCTACGAGCATAATATCTGATACTGTCGAGAAAGTTCTTATGGAGATGGGGGTAAAGTATAAAGAGATGTTTGAAGTGGCCAAAAGATATGCTCTCGCAAGAATATACCAGGATGTCTATGGAAAATCATGGGATGGAAAATTTGATCCTAAGGATCTTGAGCTTACTTTTCAGGCTGTCAAAGTTCTTGAATCAAGATATCTTATTAAAGATCCTGAGACTTTGAGATATAAAGAGACTCCACAGATGCTCTTCAGAAGAGTGGCTAGAGCAATTGCAGAGGTTGAGAGATTATATGGTAAAGATGAGAGTTTTATAAAAGATCTTGAGGAGAAATTCTATGAACTTATGTCATCACTAAGGTTCATGCCTAACTCTCCAACTTTAATGAATGCAGGCACAGGATCAGGTCTTTTATCAGCATGTTTCGTAATACCTGTAAGAGATTCAATGGTCACACCAGATGGCGAGGGCATAATGGATGCTCTCAGAGCACAGGCTTTAATCCAGAAATATGGTGGCGGAACAGGCTTCTCATTCTCAGAACTCAGACCAGAAGGAGATGTGGTGGCATCCACATCAGGCGTGGCCTCAGGTCCTCTAAGTTTTATGAGACTCTTTGATGTCAACACAGACGTGATCAAACAAGGTGGAAAGAGAAGAGGGGCCAACATGGGTATTCTACATGTGTGGCATCCTGATATCGAGAGATTCATAGTATCAAAAACTGGAGAGCTGAAAGATGTTCAGCTACAGAACTTCAACATATCTGTAGGTATATACGACTCTTTCATGAGAGCATTAGAGAATAAAGAGAAGTTTCCTCTTATAAATCCGAGGAAAACTCAGCTCAGACCTGGATCAGGAGATTCAAGATATTACGCAGTTGTTAGAGCAAGATATAGTATTGAGGAGGAGTGGATTCAGGAATATATTATTGAAGAACTTGAGAGAAACGGAGGATCAATACCTCTCGACGAGAGCCGAATAATAACTTGGGAAGAGGCTGTTGCAATAGCTGAACATGAGAATGCAATAGTTAAATGGATTGATCCTCAGGAGCTCTGGAGCAAGATTGTCAAAGGCGCATGGGACTCTGGAGATCCAGGCGTGATCTATATAGATACCATTAATAGAAGACACACGACCTGGTACATAGACAAGATCAATGCTACTAATCCATGTGGAGAAGAGCCTTTGATGGATTGGGAGCCTTGTAACTTAGGCTCCATAGATCTTTCTAAATATGTTGTGGAGAGAAACGGCTCAACATTTTTTGATGTAGAGAAGCTGACCGAAGACATTAAGATCATAATAAGATTTCTTGATAACGTCATAGATGCTGCTAAATGGCCTCTTAAACAATTAGATGAGGCTTCAAAGAGAACTAGAAAAATTGGTTTAGGGGTAATGGGCTGGGCCTATGCATTAGCTAAGCTTGGCATAAGATATGACAGTCCTGATGCAGTATATCTATCATGGCATATGGCCAGGTTCATCTATTATCATGCTCTCAAAACCTCTATAGAGCTTGCCAGAGAGAAAGGAGCCTTTCCAGCATATGACCCAGCTTTGTATAGACCGGCATGGCATTTCTCTAAAAATGTTGAAGAGCTGTTCAAAATAGCTGAGACAGAATTTAAGATCTCAAAAAGAGCATTAGAGATAGCAAAAGATCTTGAGGTAGACCCAATTGTTTTAAAAGAAGATCTGTTGAGATATGGAGTTAGAAATGCACAGGTACTCTCAATCGCTCCTACAGGAACGATCTCTATAATAGCAGGAACATCTCCCAGTATAGAGCCTATATTCGCATTAGCATTCGTAAGATCTGTCGCCATAGGAACTTTCATAGAGATTGATAGATTATTCCTTGAGTATCTAAGAAGATATGAGCTGGACGACCCTGAGGTTATTGAGGCTATTGCAGAGACAGGAGGAATAGGACATAACCCGTTTATGCCGAGAACTTTAAGAGAGATCTTTAGAACAGCACATGACGTGAGCCCGATTTATCATCTTCTTCATCAGGCCGCATGGCAACAATGGGTTGATGCAGGCGTCTCTAAGACTGTTAATATGGTCGCTGAGGCAACCATAGATGAGGTAGACAAGATCTATAGAACAGCGTGGAGATTAGGTGTGAAAGGCGTCACAGTTTATAGAGATAAATCAAAGAGTCAACAGGTGATCTATTTCGGGCTCAAGTCTTTCAGAGAGAGAGTAGAAGCCAAACAACAGACACAGCCTACAGAAGTTAGCAAGACCTTCACAATTTCTCAGAAAAGATCCTCTGGAGTTAGAGTCAGAAGAAGAGAGTTCGATGAAGAGGCTGAGCCTGAATATGAAGAGGAGTATGAGGAGACGCCTAAAGCTAGACGTAGAGAGGCTTCAGCCAAGTTCGGCAGAATAAGAATATCTAATAAAGAGTTTTTATACATAGAAGGTTTCGAGGATCCTTCGTGTCCAACTTGTGAGCTATAATTATAATTTTTTCAGAACATTTTCATCAATACATGCTCAAGATCTTTTGATGACAAAAGATCTTGATATATAACGTTTAACACTTCATTTCTTAGATTATCATTTTCAGAAAATATTCCTCTCACAGATCTTGTTAACATAAGCATAGGCTCTTCAACACCTCTATGAAATGCACATAAATGAAATCCTTTTATAACTACTATGACCCCTCTAGGTCTCAGATGCTCCATTATAAAATCAGCGATCTGATCTGTGAGTCTCTCCTGAAGCTGAAGTCTTCTAGAGAATATATCGACTATTCTAGCGAATTTAGAGAAGCCAAGTATCTTGTCCTCAGGTATATATGCTATTGAGGCGACGCCTATTATTGGCAGAAGATGATGTTCACATAATGTTCTGACAGATATGCCTGAGACTATTATGACATCTCTGATCTTTTTATAATTAGTCTGATCCTCATCATCTTCATACGAAAACATTTTTAATACTTCTTCAGGCTTTTTGAAATAGCCTATAGAAAGCTCGTTGACCCACATCTTAGCCACTCTCGAGGGAGTATCTCTCAGTCCTTCTCTATCAGGATCCTCGCCAATTAAAACTAGAAATTCTCTTACAAGCTCCTCTATTCTTTTTCTCCTATAATCCTCACTAAATGTATATCCTTCTCTACTCATTAAAGCCCTTTGAAAAAATCAGAGGAGATGCTTATAAATTTCATATAATCATTATATGAGGAGCTGGAGGAGAGTGGGTGTTTATCAAGGAAATGATTTTAAAAAGATCACTGGAGGACTGAAGAGACCTCATAGAAAAAATAGAAAATATGAGATGGGAAGATTTCCAGTAGAGACCAGATTAGGAGAAAAAGATTTTAGAGTTATCGAGAGAGTAAGAGGAGGAAATATAAAGATTAGAATCAAAGAGGCTGTATATGCAAACGTCTTTGATCCTAAGTCGAAGACCAGTAAAAAAGTTAAGATTAAAGGGATCGTCTCAACTCCGTCGAATCCTGATCTTGCGAGAAGAGGAATCATTGTTAAAGGCTCGATAATAGAGACAGAGATAGGCAAGGCCAGAGTATCTTCAAGACCTGGTCAAGACGGAGTTATAAATGCTGTTTTAATAGATTAAAAACTTAGTTAAGAGGTGAATTTTTTTCCCAAAAGAATTTTATGGCTATCATATTTCGATCCTAACATTCCGAGAAGATTAGGAAGAAGAATACCTAAAAAGTCTCTTATCAGAAGACCTAGACCTGAGGAGATTCTTGAGGCGTGTAAATCTCTTGGAATAAAATGTGAGATTAATAAAGAAAAAAGGTATCCTAGACTATGGTATCAAGAGAGTTTTATGATCACAGCATATTATGATGGCAAAAAGACTGAGCTTATAAAATCTTTGTTAAAAATATTACAGAATATTATCAGAAAATGATAATCTCATGATCTTATTCATCTAGTAGATATCAAGCTTATTAACTCCTGAAGAATATTATGGTGACAGATTGGTGAGAATGTCACCATGACTCTAAAAGGTTTGTTAGTAAAAGATCTATCTGTTGAGGTTGCTGGAAAACTGATCTTGAGAGATGTTAATCTAGAGGTGAGGCCTGGAGAGATTCATGCCATAATGGGTCCTAACGCCAGTGGAAAAAGCACTCTTGCTTATACTATAATGGGTCATCCACTATATAAAGTGGTCAATGGAGACATCATTCTTGATGGAGAAAGTATATTAAATCTTCCTCCTGAAGAGAGATTTAAAAGAGGACTTTTCCTAGCCTTTCAAGTTCCTCCGGAGACAATGGTTAAGACGAGAACTTTATATACTTATTTAGCTAAGAGAAACAATATTTCTTTCACAAAAATTCTTCAATATATAAGAGATATAGGATTATCAGAGGACATATTGGATAGATTTTTAAATAAAAACTTCTCTGGCGGAGAAATGAAGAGGTCAGAGTTTATACAGATGATCCTTTCATCTCCTAGATACACGATCTTGGATGAGCCTGACAGCGGAGTTGATGCCGACGGGATCCTTATGATAAGCAGATTTCTGAAACAGCTAAAAGAGAGAGATGTAGGCGTACTAATTATAACACATATAGGAAGAGTTTTCAAAGAGATCAATCCTGACGCTGTTCACGTTCTTATCGGAGGAAGAATATTAATGGAGGGAGGGCCGGAGATCATTAAATTAATTGATGAGAATGGATATGAATATCTTCAGAAACTAGCTGTGAAGAGATGATCTTGTATGAGCAAAAGAGAGGACACAGATCTTAAGAACATAATCGGATTAACAACTGCTGAAGAAATACTTGGCGAGAGAGAGATAGGTAGAGACAAGCTGGTTATTAAAGGAAGGATCTCTCCAGATCTTATAGACGAGATTTCTAGAAGAAAGAAAGAGCCTGATTGGATGAGAAGAATGAGACGTATGTATCTAGAGATCTTTAATAAGTTGTCGACGCCTCAATGGCTGGAGGGCATTGAAGAGCTTGATCTTGACGAGCTGTCTTATTATGTTGATCCTGGTGTTGAAAGAAGATTCTCTTGGGAGGAGATTCCTAAAGACATAGTAGAGGCATATGAGAAGCTTGGCATTAAGAAAGCTGAGGCCGAGTTTCTGTTAGGACTTAATGCTCAGCTTGATTCAGAGTCTATTCTTCTGAGGATGAAAGAGAATCTTCTCAAGAAAGGCGTTGTATTTCTACCACTTGAAGAAGCTGTCCATAAATATCCCGACATGATCAGAGAGTATTTCATGAAGATATTTCCTCCTGAACATAAGTTTGCCGCTCTTCACGGAGCTTTATGGAGTGGAGGAGTCTTCGTATATGTTCCTCCTAATGTGAAAATAGATACACCTGTAGAAGCATTTTTCCTCATCGGAAGCGCTTTAGAAGGAAATTTTGAACACACACTTATAATAGCTGATAAAAACAGCTCTCTACATTTTATCGAAGGCTGTGCAGCACCAAGATTATCTAGATATAGTTTTCATGATGGAATGGTTGAGATATATGTAGGTGAGAATGCGCATGTCACCTTCACAACACTTCAAAACTGGTCTTCTCAAGTAATAAACTTTAATAACAAGAGAGCTATCGTAGAGAGAAACGGTCATATTGAATGGGTTGAAGGCTCCATAGGATCTAAAGTAACATATGTTTATCCATCAGCTGTTCTACGAGGGGACAACGCCTCTATGGAAAGCTATGTGATAACCTTCGCCAGAGATGGTCATATAAAAGACAGCGGATCTAAAGTGATCCATAGGGGACGTAATACTAGAAGCAGAATTGTCTCGAAAAGTATTTCAATGAGAGGTGGAAAAACCATCTACAGAGGCGTAGTTAGGATCCTTAAAGGTGCTGAGAATGCTAAGAGCTATACTTCATGTGATACTCTTCTACTTGATGATAAAAGTATTACCGCCACATATCCACATGTCCAAAATGATGAGCCGACTGCTATAATCGGTCATGAGGCCAGAGTAAGCAAGATAAGCGATCAACTTCTCTTCTACTTGAGATCTAGAGGATTAAACGAGAACGAGGCTTTGAGCATGATCATAAGTGGTTATATAAGTGACGTGTTGTCAAGATTGCCATTTGAACAGGCTGCAATAATTAGAGGAGCCATAGATTTAGAGTTCTCAAAATACGGGAGAGTAGGCTGATCATATGTTCATAAGATCGTTGTCAAAAAATCTTTCTTTAGAAGATCTTAGGGGGTTAGAGAGAAGAATTCCTTATCAAAAAATACATGATTCTCCCACACTGAAGTTTTACACAAACTGGAGCATTTATGACAGATACATCTTCTCAGAAGATGATCTTTATAAAGATCTTTATGTAAAGTCTTTAGGAGACTTATACGAAAGAGTTGCGGCAGACATATATTATCTAGGCTCTAAAGTTGAGATCCTTTCGAATAAAAATAGTCATATAGATGTCAGATATTATCCACGAAAAGAGATTTTGGAAGGCTCTGTTAGAGAGTTTTTTAATATCCCAGATCTTTTTGAATCTAAAATGATCTTAAGACATCTTCTCGATATAAGCTCGGGACTTTACATAGATATAAAAGACAGTAGTAAAGATCTGTTGAAGATATATGTAGGAGGTTCATTTAAAAGTTCTCATCTTTCTCAACATATATACATAAGAATTAGAGATAGTGTTAAAAGTAAGATCCTTTTTATAGTTGATGCTCCTGAAGATGGCATGAGAACATTATTTAACGAATTTAATCTAGAGAATAATGCTGAAGCCACGATCGGTTTTGTAATGTTTGGAGGCTCAGCCTCTTATAATAGAAATTATTTGTCTCTCGATAAAGGATCTTCAGTAAGATTTTTCACAATAATATTTGGTGGAGAGGCTTCTACTCTTATAAACAGCTATTATTTAAATGGCGAAAGATCGAGCGTTTTCAGTAGATCTTTTACTTTATCTCGTGAAGACGAGTGGATACATAATGCTGAACAAGCTTTTTTAGAAAATATAGATACAGAGTCTAGAATTTTTATGAGAGGAGTAGCCTATGATGATTCCAAGAATATTATGAGAGGATATGCTAAACAAAATAGAGATGCTCGTAGATCTAAAGCCTCAGTTGATGTTCAAGGCATTAATTTAGGAGGAAGATCTCTTCTAGTCACAGCTCCTTTTATAGAAGTCTTAAGCGGAGATGTTGATGAAGCTTCTCACTCGGCATCTCAATACACATTAGATTTAGACGCAGAGTTTTATCTTAGAAGCAGAGGATTAGATAAAGATAATGCAATAAAGATCTTGTTAAAAGACTATGTTGAAGATTACATCTCAGGAGTAGATGAGGATCTTCAGAAGGTTTTTAGAGAATACCTAGCTAACAGCTTCGCATCTTGAATAACGAGGTTTCTATGATAGCCAGATCTTCTCATGTCTTTCAAGATCCTTTGTCCGTTAAGATCGCTCATGTCTAGCCTAGGAACATAGGGAAACTTAATTTAAATCTAATCTACTTCTCATCTGAGCGATGAAGATTCTCAAATTTAGTAAGAGGTTATAAAATAATAAATATTTTCTGATAGAGTTATTAGATAGACATATAAATATTTTAAAGATTGATGAAAGAATCCGGGACTGAGAGATGATGTGCTTGGCCGGTCTGAAAACGTCTTAACAGTCAGAGAACTCTTCTATATTTATAATTCTTCTTATCTTGGATCAGATTTTTAAATATTTATGAGATAATATTTATTTGTGATAAAACTATTTATATATGTGAATAGGTGTGTATCATGGAGATCCTTAGATATGATCTTGTGATACTTGGATCAGGGCTTGCAGGTCTTAGAGCAGGTATTCAGGCCGCGTTAACTTCTAAAGGAAAGATTCGTATAGCAGTTCTTAGTAAGATACATGCTATGAGAAGCCACTCTGTTGCTGCAGAAGGAGGTATCGCTGGAGTATTATATCCGGAGGTGACAGGAGATTCGTTTGATGCTCATGCTTATGATACTATAAAAGGAAGCGACTTTCTAGCTGATCAAGATGCTGTAGAGTTGTTTGTTAAATTAGCTCCTGAAGAACTTAGATTCTTAGATCATCTTGGCGTGCCATGGAGCAGAACTCCTGATGGAAGAATTGCTCAGAGACTATTTGGAGGAATGAGCATACCTAGAACCGCTTTTGCAGCTGATAAAACAGGCTTCTTTATAATGAGCACTTTATATGATAATATATTAAGATTTGATAATGTGGATATATATCATGATCATATGGCCACCTCATTTCTAATGGAGAACGGAGTTTTCAAAGGATTCACAGTCTTAGATCTTAAGGAGGGGACTTTAAAAGTATTTCTTGCAAAAGCTGCCATAATAGCGTCAGGTGGTGCCGCAAGAATATACGGCTTCACCACAGTATCATATGCTGTTACAGGCGATGGTGCTGCAATGGCGTATAGAGCTGGAATCCCTGTTAAAGATATGGAGTTTATACAGTTTCACCCCACAGGTGTCGTGCCTGCAGGCGTTTTGATCACAGAGGCTGCCAGAGGTGAGGGAGGCTATTTAATTAATAAAGATGGAGAGAGATTTATGGCTAGATATGCTCCTCAGAGAATGGAGGTCGCTCCAAGAGATATTGTTGCGAGAGCAATAATAAGAGAGATTATGGAGGGAAGAGGGTTTATTCATGAGGAAAGCGGGCTTGGATATGTTTATCTAGATCTTAGACATTTAGGAGAGGAGAAGATAAATACAAGACTGCCTTTCATAAGAGAGCTTGCTAAAAAACTTGTTAATGTAGATCCTGTTTATGAGCCTATACCTGTCAGACCAACCGCTCATTATACAATGGGAGGTATTCATACAGACACATATGGTCATGTAATGTTTGACGCCAAAAATTATGTTCCTAATCTATGGGCTGCTGGAGAAGCTGCCGCAGTAAGTATTCATGGTGCAAATAGATTAGGAAGCAATTCATTAGCTGAATGTAGCGTATATGGCAGATTAACTGGAGAAGCCGCCGCAAAATATGCTCTTGAGGCATCATCAAGTATGTTAGAGCTGTCATCATCGCTTGAAGAGGCTGTTAAAAGAGAAGAGAAAAGAATCTTTGATGAACTTTTTAAGACTGAGACTAATGCAGAAGATCCTTATCAGATTAGAGGCGAGCTTTGGAGAACAATGGATACTTATGTATATGTCTTCAGAGATGAGAAAGGTCTTATGGAGGCTGGAAGGATCATAAGAGATCTTAAGAATAAATATAAGAGGATCAGAGTTGATGATAGAAGCAGAAAATATAATATGAATCTTAGAGAGGCGATTGAGCTTGGCAACATGCTTGATGTAGCGGAGATAGTCATTGTATCAGCATTAGCAAGAACAGAGTCCAGAGGTGCTCACTACAGACTTGATTATCCAAAGAGAGATGATGTAAACTGGCTGAAACATACATTAGCATATTATACTCCTGAAGGTCCTAGACTAGATTATATACCTGTCAGAATAACCAGATGGAAGCCTGAAGAGAGAAAGTATTAAGGAGGTTAACAAAATGAGTGAGAAGACGAGTGGAGCTGTTTCTAAGCTACAATTATCTACGCCAGAGATCTCTCCTAAAACTGTTTCTAAACTAATAACTCTAAAAGTTAAAAGATATGATCCAGATGCTGGAAGATATAAGCTGTCTATATATAGAATATCTGTGACTAGATTTGACACCGTTTTAGATGCTTTGCTGAAAGTTGTGAGAGACCAGGATCATACTCTCTCCGTAAGATACAGCTGTAGAATGGGCATATGCGGATCTTGTGCAATGATGATTAATGGAGTTCCAAGGCTTGCCTGTATGACAAACGCTATATCTTTAGGAGACGTGATAGAGATAGAACCTTTGAAGAACTTTCCGCCTGTCAAAGATCTTTTTGTTGACATGGATCAGATGTTTAGAAAACATAGATCTGTTAAACCATGGCTTATAAGAAGAGATGAAGAAGAACAGTTTACCGCGAAAAAAGAGTATCTTCAGAAGCCTGAAGAGGTTGATGCATATAGATTATTCAGTACATGTATCAAATGTGGAGCATGTATGGCTGCATGTCCCACAGTAGCCTCTAACCCAGATTTTCTAGGTCCTATGGTTCTTGCACAAGCCTATAGATGGTCTGCAGACTCTAGAGATGAGGGGGCTCATATAAGATTTGATATTGTTGATAATCCCAACGGAGTCTTTGGATGCCACTTCGCTGGCGCCTGTAGTGCTGTGTGTCCCAAGAACTCTGATCCTGCTCTAGCGATACAACTTCTGAGAAAATCTATTTTAAGAGGCAAGAGGTGATCTTATGGCTGAATCAAGTCTTCAGATCCTTATTAAAAGAGTCTCTGGATGGTTTGTCCCTATAATAAACATCGAGAGACTAGCATATCTACTTCACAGACTCACAGGTCTTTATCTAGCTATCTATCTGCCGCTACACATAATATCTACTCATAACAGTCTGAACCCTATAGCATGGGAGCGAGAGATGATCTTATATGGATCTCCCTTAGTGAAGATAGGCGAAGTAATTCTGATATTCGCAATATTCTTCCACGGATTTAATGGTATAAGACTGTTGCTAGTAGAATACTTCAACGTATGTCTGCCTAAGAAGATGCCTTCATCATTATATATAGAGAAGAGGCTTTCATTAGATAATTGTCAAAAGACGCTGTTATATCTGGCATTTGTGTTATCAATCATTCTAACGATTTTGGGAACATTATATCTATTAGGTCTCCTAGTCCTGTGGTGATGAATATGAGATATAGCTCGATAATGAAATGGCAGTATTGGACTGCCATTATACTTATAGTAGTGCTGACGATACATATAGCTTTCAGAATAATACCTGGAGACTATGAGAAAAGCTTAAGCTATGAAAACGTAAGATCTAATTATTCAAATATTGGCTACAGCATTATACTGCTGATCTTATTGGCTGCGGCATTATTCCACGGTTTCAATGGTCTCAGAGTCATTATATATGAGCTGTCTCCTAGAGCAGGCAAGATAGCCGGCCCCATACTATTGGTCTTAGGAGTGATATTTGTTGTAATAGGATTATTAACGCTATTAGGAATATATATATTTCCATTTCACTGATCAAAGATTTTAAACATGATTTTTTATCTCTATAAAACAGATATTTTTTATAAACATTCTCTCAAATTTTTATTGGGCATGTTATATGAGACTTTACGAGTACGAGGGTAAGAACATCTTCAGCAGATATGATATTCCCGTTCCAAAAGGATCTGTTGCCTCATCAGTTGAAGAAGTTGTTAAAAAGATCTCTGAGATAGGTCTTCCCGCCGTATTAAAAGCTCAGGTTCTTGTAGGAGGCAGAGGAAAAGCTGGCGGTATAAAGCTGGTTAGAAATATTGAAGAAGCTAAACATGTGTCTGAGCATCTGTTTAAGACAGGTGTTAAAGGAGTTCCTGTTAAAAAGATCCTTGTCGAAGAGGCTGTCAATATCATCAAAGAATATTATATCTCTCTCACAATAGATAGATCTCTTAGAAAATATGTTTATCTAGTATCTAGTGAGGGCGGCGTGGATATTGAAGAGATTGCCGCCTCAAAACCTGAGGCTATACATAAGATATATATAGATCCTCTTGTAGGCCTCAGAGATTATCATCTGAGAAGAGTTGCTGAAAGTCTGAATCTCGACCCAGAGAACTCTAAGAAGATACAGATCATTGCTAAAGGATTGTATAAGATAATGACTGATTATGATGCAGATCTTGTTGAGATCAATCCATTGGCATTGACAGATAAAGGTCTTATAGCACTCGACTCTAAAATAACTATTGACGATAACGCGCTTTTCAGACATAAAGATCTTGAGGAGTCTTTGTCTGCAGATCCTAGAGAGTTCACAGAAGAAGAGGTTATAGCAAAAAAACATGGTTTCAGCTATGTAAGTCTTGAGGGAGACATAGGCATAATAGGGAATGGAGCAGGTCTCACGATGGCTACGTTAGATCTTGTTGCACACTTTGGAGGAAAACCTGCTAATTTCTTAGACATAGGAGGAGGCGCAAGTGCTGAGAGAGTTAAAGCAGCATTATCTCTTCTTCTCAGAGACAAGAGAATAAAAGCTGTCTTCATCAACGTATACGGAGGAATAACAAGATGTGATGAGGTTGCCAGAGGCATCATATCTGCGCTGGAGGAGACAGGAATCAGAAAACCACTGGTGGTCAGACTTGTGGGGACCAGAGAAGAGGAGGGCAGAAAAATTCTTGAGGAGGCTGGCATAAACTATTTCATTAATGATGACGAGGCTGCTGAACATGTTGTTGAGCTTGTTAAAAATTTATGAAGAGGTGTGATCCATGGCTATAATAGTTGATAGAAACACGAGAGTCGTTGTGCAAGGGATCACAGGTAAAGAAGGCAGTTTTCATACAGAGGCTATGTTGAGATACGGAACCAAGATCGTTGCAGGAGTCACTCCTGGAAAAGAAGGTATGAAAGTTGCTGGAATACCTGTCTACAATACAGTGGCCAAAGCCGTGAGAAATCATCCAGAGATCAATACATCCATAATATTTGTTCCTGCGCCATTTGCGCCGGATGCTGTTTACGAAGCTATTGACGCAGGCATAAAGGTCATTGTAGTGATCACGGAAGGAATCCCTGTTCACGATGAGATTAAAATGATTAATTACGCAAGATCTAAAGGAGTGATCGTTGTGGGACCTAATTGTCCAGGCGTCATATCTCCAGGTGAGAGAGTTAAAGTAGGAATCATGCCAGAAAGATCTTTCGGACCTGGAAACATTGGGGTAGTGTCTAGAAGCGGAACATTAACTTATGAGATCTCTGAGGCGTTGTTAAAAACAGGTTTTGGACATAGCACAGTGATAGGAATAGGAGGAGATCCTGTGACAGGACTTGATTTCATAGACGTTGTAGAAATGTTCTTTAAAGATCCTGAGACAAAGGGAATAGTGGTCATCGGAGAAATAGGCGGTGATGCCGAAGAGAGACTGGCAGATCATATAAAGAAGACAGGTCTCAGAAAACCAATTATAGCATTTATAGCAGGTAAAACAGCGCCTCCAGGAAAAAGAATGGGTCATGCAGGAGCTATAATAACTATGGGCATGGGATCAGCAGAGTCGAAAATTAAAGCATTTGAGTCCATAGGGATTCCTGTGGCTTCGACACCTATGCAAATAGCTGATCTTGCTAAAAAATATTTCTCAGATAAATGATTAATTTTTATAAATCAAATATTTTTATTTGAACAATTATTAATTATTATTTGAATATCAAAATTCTGTGCAAATGTTTATTTTCATTATAAAGATTAAAAAATATGAATGGTGAAGGGATTGGTTTTTCCATTTGAAGATCTTTTGAATCACACTATAGTATTAGAACAAGAACACGAGCTTTTTAGAAGAAGTGTGTCAAAATTTGTCTCAGAATATATTGAGCCCTATGCAAATAGAATTGATCAGGAGGATAAGATTCCAGAGGAGGTGTGGGACTCGCTTAAGAGACAAGGATTTATGGGTCTTATGATACCTCCTGAATACAATGGTCAAGGCGGAGACAATAGATCTCATGTGATTTTTGCTGAAGAAATAAGTCGTGTATCGCCAGCAGTTTATGTTATAGTGGCTGTGCAAAATCTTTTTATATTTCCATTACTGCTATATGGCACTGAAGATCAGAAGAAAAAATATTTGCCACGTATAGCATCCGGAGAGATCATTGCTGCACATGCAAATACAGAGCCCGGCGCTGGAAGTGATGTTGCCGGCATAAAATCTACTGCAAAGAAGGTTAATGATCATTATGTTATAAATGGTGTTAAAACATTCATTTCTCTAGGAGATGTTGCCGACGTATTTATAGTGTCTGCAAGAACAAGTCCTCCACAACCTGGAAAAAGATGGTGGGGAATAACAACATTCATCGTTGAGAGAGATACTTCAGGATTTAAAATAAACAGATCTCTTGAAAAATATGGTTTAAGAGGCAGTCATGTGGCAGAGATCGTGTTAGAAGATGTGAAAGTTCCCGAGGAGAATGTCGTCGGAAAACCTGGAGAAGGATTTAAAGTTGTTGTAGAGACATATGATAGAGCGAGGATCGGTATAGCAGGTCAGGCGTTGGGCATTGCAAGAGCGGCTGTTGAGAAGAGCATGGAGTATGCTCTTAAGAGAGAGGCTTTTGAGAAAAAGCTTGTAGATTTTCAGGCTATACAATTTTATTTATCAGATATGTTGACAAAACTTCAGACTGCAAGATTAATTACCTACTGGGCTGCCTATTTAGCTGACAAAGGATCTAGAGATTTTATTGTTGCCGCATCAATGGCAAAGCTTGTCGCAACTGAGGTTGCTCAAGAACTTGCTATAAAAGCCATAGACATCCACGGAGGCTATGGATTGATGAGTGAGTCTGGCATAGAGAGACTTTTAAGAGACTCTCAGATACTAAAGATCTATGAGGGGACGACAGAAATTCAAAAGATCACAGTGATAAGAAGTTTGATGAGAAAACTCTATGGATATACACCTCCTTAAAAATCTTCAAAAATTTTTTATAAGCTGTCATGTGATAATCATATTCAGACTGGTGGAAAAAGTCATTGCCTTCAAAATGGATCTATCCAGAGATAGCTGATAAAGATAAAGATAAGGTCGCAAAAGCTTTAGGAAGAGAACTTCCGATCTCTTTTAAAGAGTCTGAGGAGATAGCCAAAATAATAAAGGGGATGAAGCTTTCTGAGGCGATAAGATATCTTGAGAACGTGATCTCTTTAAAAGATCCTGTTCCTATGAGTAGACATAATAAACAGCTTGCTCATCATAGAGGTGTTTCAGAGAGATTTCCTAGATGGAGAATACCTGTGGGCAGATTCCCTGTTAAAGCTGCTAAATATATTCTCAAAGTATTAAATAATGCCCGTAATAATGCTGAGAATAAAGGATTAGATCCTGAGAAGCTCATCATTATACATGCAGCTGCACACAGAGGTAGATACTTGAAGAGATATATGCCTAGAGCCTTCGGAAGATCTACCCCTAAGTTCAGGTCTTATACTAATTTTGAGATTATTGTGAAAGAGGTGAGCTGAGATAGTTAGTAAGAAAAAGATTTTTCTCGAGAATGCTATGACTAGACTTATGATTGAAGAATACCTTGCATCAATGTTTCCAAGAGCAGAGTTTGCAGGTGTAGAACTTATAAAAAGTCCGCTTGGGGTTCGTGTCATAATATATGCTGACAGACCCTCACTGATCATAGGAAGAAAAGGCGAGACTATAAGAAAGCTTCAGACGATCTTTGAGAAACATTTTAAACTTGAGAATCCTCAGATAACAGTCTCTAGCATAGAGAATCCAGAGTTGAATGCTCGAGTAGTTGCATCAAGAATAGCACAGGCTCTTGAGAAAGGCTATCATTATAGAAGAGCAATGTTTATTGCGTTGAGAAGAATAATGGCCGCTGGCGCAGTAGGTGCAGAGATTGTTGTAAGCGGAAAATTAATATCTGAGAGAGCTAGATTCGAAAAGCTTAGAGCGGGGAAAGTTTATAAAACAGGCGATCATGTTAATTATATTGTTGACAGAGCCACATACACAGCTCTCTTAATTCCAGGCATATATGGAATTGAAGTTATCATCGTAAAACCTGTTCCACCTGCTGATCATATAGAGATTGTTCAAAGACCTTTAGAAGAGCTTAAAAAGATTGTTGAAGAATATGAGAAAAGATCAGCTGGTGAAGAGGTCGTGACAGAGTTTACAAAAGAGGTCTCGAGAGAAACAGGTGGTGAGAAATGAGCTTGTCAGCAGATGAAATAAGAAAGATGTCTCCTGAGGATAGAAGAAAATTACTTCAGGAGCTGAGACTTGAGCTTATCAAATTGAGAGCACAGGCTTCTATGGGTACATTAGACAAACCTCATAAAATTAAGTTGACAAGAAAGAATATTGCAAGAATACTTACTGTAGAGAGAGAAGAGATGTTTAGAGGTGAAGTAGGTGAGGAGAGGAAGCGATAATATTTATCATCATATTTTAATAGGGCTTGAGACAGAGATAATTTCATCCACAGATCCTTCGTTAGAGAATATTAAGGGCATAGTTGTTGATGAGACTGCGAGAACTCTTAAGATTTATTCTCCTGATGACAACAAGATTAGGATTGTATCAAAGATTGGTACGGTATTTAAATTCAAGATACCGGAGACTATGGAGGAGATAATAGTGATGGGAGACAGACTGTTAGGAAGACCTGGTCAAAGAATTAAAAAGGTGATTAGAATATGAGTCTGACCGAGAAGAGGTCTAGGGTAAGAGATATAGGAATAGTATATGAGGGTCTTCAAAAACCTGAGAAGATTTGTAATGATCCTAACTGTCCGTGGCATGGCAATATAAGTGTTAGAGGACAGATTATTGAAGGAGTTGTGGTTAAGAATAGAATGAATAGAACTGTCACTGTTATGAGAGAGTATCTAAAGTATGTGCCTAAATACATGAGATATGAGAGAAGAAGAGGAAAATATAAAGCTCATTTACCACCTTGTATAGATGTCAAGCCTGGAGATGTTGTTCTTATAGGAGAGACAAGACCTCTCGCAAAATCTGTATCTTTCGTCGTGTTAGGAGTT
The DNA here is from genome assembly GCA_009903825.1 of Desulfurococcales archaeon. Classification (GTDB taxonomy): domain Archaea; phylum Thermoproteota; class Thermoprotei_A; order Sulfolobales; family AG1; genus WYEN01. The sequence goes on along the minus strand of WYEN01000122.1, from coordinate 1,935 downwards.
GTAAAAAGAGGTGGTGCAAGTGGCTAAGAAAACTCTTAAGTCGTCTGCTAATAATCCTAGAAGAAGATATTCTCCCGGTCTTCCTATAGGTGCTCGAGTAAATGTTGCTGATAATAGTGGTGCTAGAGTAGCCATGATCATAGGAGTTCCCGAGGTCAAAAGCAGATTGAGAAGAATACCTACAGCAAGTGTAGGAGACATTGTTATGGTATCTATTAAACGTGGGAAGCCAGAGTTATTAGGACAGGTCACACCTGCGATAGTCATTAGACAGAAAAAGCCTTATAGAAGACCTGATGGTACTAGAGTAGCTTTTGAGGATAATGCTGTGGTCATAATAACTCCTGAGGGACTTCCGAAGGGGACTGAGATAAGAGGGCCTGTAGCTAGAGAAGCTGCCGAGAGATGGACTCCGATAGCCAATTTAGCAACCTTAATAGTATGAATACGAGGTGAGTGGTTGCATGAGCATTAGCAGTCAACCTAGAAAAGTTAGAAAAAGACTTTTTAACGCGCCTCTACATCAGAGATGGAAACTTTTGACAGCTAAACTATCAGAGGATCTTCAGAAAGAACATGGGATCAAGAGACTTCCTGTGAGAACTGGAGATACTGTAAAGATCTTGAGAGGAGACTGGAGAGGTCATGAAGGCAAAGTCGTTGAAGTAGATCTTAAGAGGGTCAGAATATATGTAGAAGGAGTGACAATTAAAAAAGCTGATGGCACACCTAGATATTATCCGATTCATCCTTCTAAAGTTATAATAACTAAACTTGGAGAGGTGGATGAAGTGAGAAGAAAAATTATTGAGAGAAAAAGAGGTGGTAGTCAGTAATGGCTAGAATGGGAGGTAGAAGACATCTAAAAGCTATTGCAGCACCTTTCTACTATCCTATTCTTAGAAAGAAGTATAAATGGACTATAAAGCCTTCGCCAGGTCCTCACCCTATTCATGCATCTCTGCCTCTTGCAATAGTCTTGAGAGAGCTTATGAAAATAGTCGATACCAGTGGAGAAGCTAGAAAGGTAATTAGTGAGGGTAAGATAGCTGTTGATGGTAGAGTAGTGAAGAATTATAAATTTCCTATAGGATTTTTTGATGTTATAAGTATAATTCCTACCAACGAGTTTTACAGAGTTATTCCTAAGCCTACTGTTTTTATTGATATCATATCTATATCAGAGGAGGAGGCTTGGATAAAGCCTCTGAGAATAGAGAATAAGACTACTGTTAAAAAAGGAGATTTGCAACTAAATCTTTATGGAGGATATAATATTCTTCTTAGAAAAGAAGATATAGATAAGAAAGGGATTAACTACAAGACTTTTGATACAGTGGTTATGTCACTTAAAGATAAGAGCATAATAGATCATATACCTCTACAAGAGGGGTCTTTAGCAATTGTAGTGGGAGGACGAAATGTCGGGAGAATCGGTAAGATAGTGAAAATACAGAAAGGCATGAGAGCCTATAGATCTCTTGTCACTCTAGAAGACGCCAACAAACATCTATTTCAGACTTCTCTGAACCATATATATGTCATAGGAAGAGATAAGCCTGTGATAAAATTATGAGGTGATCAATAGTTGAATAAGATAACTATAGACATGTCTCAGCTGGACTCTATAGAGATTAAAGAAGATCTTAAGAAGATAATAGGTGAAGAAAAGATCAGAAGAATCATAGAGAGATGGAGAAGTAATAAAATGCTGATCCCTTACATAGCCAAGGTCACGTTAAATATCGGAGTAGGTGAGAGTGGCGAGAAGCTTTCTAAAGCACAGAAAGTTCTTGAAGAACTGACCGGGGCTAAACCTGTTTTAAGAAGAGCTAAGAAGACTATTAGAGAGTTTAATATAAGAAGAGGAGAGAATATAGCTGTAATCGTCACTTTGAGAGGAGATAAAGCTCACAAGTTTCTTAAAAGACTTTT
>WYEN01000110.1 GCA_009903825.1 Desulfurococcales archaeon | reverse complement strand
TCCCGTACTCCATAAACACATCTATCATCCATAATACTATCTTTCTGTACCACCATATGTTAGTATTATACTCATTACCATTATTTTGTGAAAGCATAATAGGGTATCCAATGTATATCTTCTCAACTCCTCTGCTCCATAATGTCTCAGCAAGAAATCTAATTGCTGTTCTATAGAGATGTCTAAGTCTCTCACTCCTCTTATATAACGCTTTAAGAAGCTTCTCATGATATTCTACCCATTTATGGATCTCAGCATTTTTTAATAAATCTCTAACAGCCTGATATGTAGAGATCTCTCTTTTCCACCAGTAATACTCAGACTTGATTACTCCGCCTTTGACGAGTAATGCTGATCCGTCTGAGACCACTACTGCGAATAGATTATTAAGACCTATATCTATGAAAGCCTTTTTGTCTCCAACAGGATCTCTCTGTTTAATACTTTTAGGATTAGAAATTCTATTTTTCTTATCTTTATAACTAGGCTTTAAATATCCTTTGAGATTTGATTTAGAAGGTTTTTCTCCAACTTCTATAGGTATATAGGCGAACCATCTGCCAGCCTCATAGATTATCTCAAGCCTCCCTTGTTTGCCTTCCCATCTTATTCTGCCGACATATCTTATATTTAATTTAAAATCTTTAAGAACCAGACGGCCCTCACCCTCATTAACAGTCTCTAAATAATATCTATCGTTTCTAATCAACATATGGATCTTCTTTTTTCCTGTGATCTTATCTTTCCAATATCCTGGTGGAGAAATCTTTCTGATATGAGGCGGTAATCTGTCTTGTCTCTTAAGCTTTAGAAGCTCAAAAAATGAATCCCAAGCCTCCTCATTTTTATTAATAATTTGGCCGGCATTAACGCCTAGAAAATTCTTATACTTATGATAATATTTTCTGTTGATCTCTTCTCTTTTCTCAGGCATCAGATCGTTCTTAAAAAACAATTGTCTCTTCTCATAATTAAGCTCGTTCCACAACCTCACAGATGCCAAGCCGATGTTAAACAACATCTCCTCCTCATGTTTCTCTGGAAGCAGTCTCAGCCTGACAGCTCTTTTATTACTCTTTTTTCTCTTCTCAACAAACTCTCTAAAAAACTGAAGAGGGTCGGAGCCTTCGGCGGACACACCTCGGGGATTCCCCCCGCTGGACATCCTAAATTTTCTGTCCGCCAAAGACCCGACCCACAAAAATATTATAAAAACTTATAAAATATACCCCGCCCTGAAGGGCGAGGCTTTCGGTTGTAAATGGCGGGAAAAATGTGCTCCAAGCAAATTTAGCCCATCCGGGAGCGCTTAAGTTGTTATGTCTTTCTCCAGGCCTGACGTTTATTATCATTGCTGTCGAGAGATGTCCTATTGGATATGTTGTTGCTGTGTGACCAACGATCTTTGGCAGACCTGTTGTTCCTGAGGTGAAGAAAGCCAGTATATAATCATCTTGCGAAGTTTTTTCTGCAAACGTCTGATCATTCTCTCTCTTGATCTCATCATAACTAGACCATCCGCTTCTGTCGCCACCGACAACAATTTTGACACGAGCTGACACACCAGATCTTTTCAGACCTTCGTCAACAACCTCTGCAGATTTAATATCTGCAATAACAGCGTCTGGAGGAAATAGCTTAGATCTATACTCAATATCTCTTGCAGTCAATGTGGTTGCCGCAGGGACCCCTATGAAGCCTGCTTTCACCACTGAATATGTTGCAATAAAAATCTCTGGAACCAATGGAAGCATTATATATACACGTGACCCCTTAGATAAGCCATGTCCTCTTAAAAAGTTTATCAACTGATTAGACTCTCTAACAAGATCCTTATACGAGATATCTCTATGCTCATTAGTATTCAAATTAATCCATCTCACAGCTGTCTGAGACTCTCTCTCAGAAAGATGTATTCCCTCAACAACATCTCTAGCCCAATTAAAATCCTCTATATATTTTATAGAGTTTAATTTATCAAAAACTTCTCTTCTATAAAGCTCTTCTTTATCTCTAGGCTCTTCAGCAGATAATATTCTAATAAAATCTTTATAAATATTCTGAATATATAAAGGGTTCATAACATATCTCTCCTCAGTTGATATATTAAAAAACTTAAAAATTTTAACTAGTATATTAACTAAAAATATTTCACATAATATATACATCAAAATATCACATAAAGCAGATTACATTCAATTAATTTATCAATTTAATAATTTCATAACATAAATTATATAACATAAATTGAAACTTCCAAAGCTCAGCAGTCGATATAGAGCTCGATTAAATCTCCAGGCTTTACATCTAAAGATTTTGATATGATCTTGTCTGATACTATCTCTAAAACATCTTCTTCATGTGATGATCTGAAGGGTCTTATAACTAATATTTCTCCAAGATCTTTCATCTCTCCTCTCCATATATATAATCCTCCTAATATTCTTCCGTTATAATGAAAATCTGGGATCGTCATAGTATTTTTACATTTGTTAACAAGATCTTTATAACTTATGTTTTGAACCTTTATATTAAATGTTCCTTCAAAAGGATCTTTACCTAAGTATCGTCTGAAAATATTTTTATAAGGCTCTAGTCTCATGAAATATCTTGCTTTATCAAATCCTTTGATATAACGAGCTTTTAACAGGATCCTCAATATAAGCTCCTTTTATAATCATACTCTAAACCTATATATTTTTAAATTCTATTATCAGGAACCTACACTGGATCAAGAGAATTTAAAATTTTTGAAGCAAGATTATATTATGGATGATTAAGGAGGTGATCTCTGAGTAAAAGATGATGAGGCCCTCGATCTAAAATGATTATAAATCTATGACATCGCCGACAGACGGAAGAGCAACCTCTATACCTGTCTCCTCAACTATTCTTCTTCTAAACTCTTCTCCTACGTCAGGATCTGTGTGAACTATAATGATCTTATGAAGACTCTTAAGACTTTTTATAATGCTCATAAGACCTGAGACTCCTGCATGTGAAGAGAAATCAAACCATTCTACTCTTGAAGATACTTTAGGACCATTTTCTACGAAAACTCCTTTCTCTAAAAGCATTCTACCAGGGGTGTTCTTACCTTGATAACTGACTAAAAATACTGCAGAATTCTTTTTATCGGCGATTCTCTTGAGATAATATAACGCAGGCCCTCCCTTAAGCATTCCAGCACTGGCTATTATGACACAAGGTTCTCTCCATATTTTTCTTCTGATCTCCCAGCTATCTACAGCATTAAATTTTTCCACAGCTTTTTTCAGAAGATCTATTTTATTAATATATTTAGGATAGTTGATCATGACATCAGTTATACTTCTGATCATGCCATCATACCATATTTCAATATCTGAAGCTCTCTCTGCAAATAACATCATGATCTCTTGAGATCTGCCTAGACTGAATGATGGTATCAAAACTGTTCCTCCATCCTCAAGTACTTCTCTAACAGATCTTAAGAGATCATCTTCGACCTCATTTCTATCAGGATGATCAGTGTCTCCATATGTGCCTTCTATAATAAGTATATCAGCATCTATATTAGAAAGATCCGCCGGAGAAGTCAATCTAGTCTCTATAGTGTTCACATCGCCAGTATATAAGATTCTTGTTGAGCCATCATCAAGATAAGTCATAACAGAGCCTGGGAGATGACCTGATCTTTTTAATATCATCTTCCAACTCCCAAGATCAAGATCAGAATCAAATCCTATAGTTCTTGTGTGTAAAAGAAAGTTTTCTATCTCTCTAAACTCAAAAGGCAGATAATAAGATGATATTTTAAAGAAATCTTCAAGCATTATTCTCCCAATATCTTTAGTTATAGAAGTTGTGTAAGCCATAGGTGTTGATGAGATGTATAACAAAGGTGTTGCACCAATATGATCTAGATGTGGATGTGATATTATTATGCCATCAATTTTTGAAGGAGGTATTGTCAGAGGAAACTGTGGTATATCTCTCTCATCAAAAGATACTCCATAATCAAGCTGTATAAATCTCTCGTTTCTCTCAATTGCTATAGCCGCTCTCCCAACCTCTTTTCCTGAGCCAAGTATTCTTATCCTGATCTTTTCCAATCCTACACATCCTTTCTAAAATAGTTTTTCTATTAACAATAAAATCTTGTGAACATAATATTAGATGGAGACAGTCTTGATCCCTTTTAACAGAGATCTTGAGAGACAACTGAGAAGACTGGGAGTAAAGATCTCTAATATAGATAATGTGAAGACAGTACTTATAGAAGCCGGCGATAAAGAGATTGTTTTGGAAGATCCTCAGGTGATGGTCATGGAGTTTAGAGGTCAAAAAATTTATCAGATAATATCTGGTAAAGAAAAGATCATAAGTTTAACAGCTCATCAAGAGACAAAGACATATACAGATGAAGACATAGAGTTTATAATGAGCCAGACAGGCTTGTCTAGAGAAAAAGCTAAAGAACTTTTAGAAAAAGCAGGTGGAGACATAGCTAAGGCACTAATGATCTATGAGGAGGAGAAGAAATAGTCGTTGAAAAAGAAGATTACGTGTATGAGACAAAGATCATAGTTAAAGAGATAGATGAGAGACTCATTGATACTTTATATAGATCTCTTCTTCCAGAGATCATGAATCCTCCTAACACTAAGAGGAGCATTGCAGAGATCTATAGAGAATCAGATGATATAACTATTATAATAAGATCTAAAGATCTTTCGTCACATAGAGCTGCCTTAAATACATATTTGTATCTATTAAATGCTGTATTAAGCTCAATAAATTTTCTCAAATCTTTTCACATAGATCTTGATAAATAAAGATCTTTGAGATCTTGATCAGAGGTCCGCAATCTTCTCCTCCGGCTTTTCTAAAACTTATAATATAAGTATCGTTCTCTTTTTTTATTTTGATCACATGTTTATTCTGATTTTTTTCTTCTTCGCCAAATAATTCTCTCACGATCTTTATTATGTTTTCACAAGGCTCTTCTATACATTCTGAGAAGTCTATAGAATAGTCTTTTATATAGCCACAGAACTTGACGTTTCTCTCTCTCGTAAGTACGACTCCACGTAGAAATATTTTAGCATATAAGATCATGTCTACATCTTTTTTATCGTCATGTTTTTTCTCACAGATCTTGTATAAAGATATTTTTCCAGGGTTTCCTTTGAATGTTTCTATAATAAGTATTTTATCTGCTTTATGAAGAAGAGCCTCTGCTAATAATCCTTTTAAAGAAAGTTTTCCTCTATTAATTTTATATGTAGAAAAGATCAGTTTAGAAAGATCTTTTGCAAAAGATCTTGTTCTTCTACTAGGTCTTCTACTAGTGGTTATAAGGATCATTTTTTATCTATTTTATTTCTCTGATGCTACACCTGTAACTATTATTGATGCACCTACCTCAGTTGTCGGAGTATATGCTCCTCCAGCCCATACAGCACCACATCTAGGACATCTCCATATGCCTACTGAGATCCTCTCTAACCTTCCAATCTTTCCACAGTATGGGCATCGATACTCTTGGTATCTTCTCTCCATCACAGCTTTCCATCTCTTTCTAATAGAAGATCCGTATCTAGCTCCGAATCTCCCTGCTATTCCAACAACTTTTTTTCTAGGTATTCTACTCACACTCCAGAAGATAATTGAATAAATAATGTATATAAGTTTTAACTTTCTGTTATTTATTATTTTGTTAAACAATATTTTTACAGGGATAATATGGTAGGTCTTTATGATCCTCTTCTATGGCTCGGGATAATAGCTTTAATACTTATTCTAGGTCCTACAAAACTTCCTCAGCTTGCCAGAGCAACCGCAGAAGCTGTTAGAGAATGGAGAAGAGCTTTTGAAGAAGAAGGAGGAAGACAACAGAATATTCCACAGACACAACAGATACAACCAGCATCATATGCTCAGTCGCAGACGGTTGAGATAGATTATTCTCATCCTATAGTTGCTGCAGCTGTTAGAGAAGGTATTGATGTAAGAGGAAAAACACTTGATCAGATAGCTGAAGAGCTTGCTAAAAAACTTAGAGAGAAGAGTAGTAGACAGTCTATTTAAATCTTTTCTCAGTCATAGTCTAAGACTGGCTTTTATTTTTGGAAGACTCTTCGCCGCGATGGAACTCTAGTAGGACGCTTAATATCTTTTCTACAGCCGCTATTCTTACTCCAAGATCATTGCTTTTAGATCTTATGTCTTTTAATATGTTTTTTATCTCATCAAGATCATTCTGATAATTCTTCATAACGACTGCGTATGCATCTACTAAATTGTTTATCTTTCTAATATCTTCTGACAACATGTTTATTCTTCTCACAGGCTCTTTAAATACAGGTGTCAATAAAAATGTGAGAACGATTGATGCGATAAATCCTGCTATTGAAGCTCTTAATATTCTTATATAAACATCTGATAGATTCGGCAACATAATAAAATATCTATCTAAAAGATCATATGAGAATATTGCGATCAGAATAGATAAATATATGCTGACAAAGATCCTTAGTCCACTGGCCAAAGATTTCACTCCATATAAACCTTTATAGCAAAATATAAAAGAAATCATTAGAGCAATAGATAGACTTATCATAGCCTGTGAAAGCTTTTAAGTATATGACCAATATTATGAATAAGGTTGTGAAATGCCTCTCACGCCAGAGCTTACAACAATAGTGATCAATAGAGCATTAAAAAAGAAAATCTGTAGAAACTGTGGAGCAATAAATCCTCCCACAGCAGTTAAATGTAGAAGATGTAAAAGTTATAATCTGAGAATGAAAAATATAGAACCTAAAAGAAGAGTCTGATCGTTAGGAACCTTGTCTCTCGTATTAACATCCTGAATTAAGACAAATCTAAAAGATCTTATATTCTTGTAAGAAAAGATCTTTTATAACATTAGAAGATAAAAATTCTCTCTAAACCTGGATCTTCGATTAAAACTTTGTCATTCAAATTTAAAGTAGGGCCCGTGGCCTAGTCAGGATAAGGCGCCGGCCTGCGGAGCCGGAGAACCCGGGTTCAAATCCCGGCGGGCCCGC
>WYEN01000038.1 GCA_009903825.1 Desulfurococcales archaeon | reverse complement strand
CCGGCGATTATGTCAAGGCGATACCATATGGAGTTGCTCTCATAAGTCTGTCAACAGCCTCCTCATTATCAAGTCTCTATATAAACTATCTATGGGTTTTAGAGAGAGGATGGCACGCACTTGACATAGGTGTTAAAAGTCTGGCGGGATATTTAGCATCTCTAGTAATACTATTGACATACGCAGGTAGCCTAGGCCTTTACACGGTTGTTATAGCAGGCTTCATAGGCTCAATGATTGGGTTGATGATAATATTCAGAGAGTTGAGAGAAAGCGAAATAGCTTTGGAAACAATTCTTCTATGGATCCCATCGTTAGTGAGCGCATACATATATGTGTCAAAAAGCATTCTATGGCCCGTACCACAGATCATCATTATGCTGGCTCCCGTTGCTACAGGTCTTTTAAGAAAGCCATTGACAGCCTCAGCAATAGATCAAAGCCCAAGAATCTTTAGAGAGATTCTTGTAATATTTACAGAAAAAAGAGGTTGATTATAAAAAGTCAGAGATTTAATGTTTTATATTGCCTCCTCAACTTTCACAGGCACAGTCTCTCTACCTTTGATCTCTGACAATACTTTATCAAATATTTCTATAGTCTTCTGAATATCTTCTTTAGTATGTTGTATAGAGACTGTCCACTGCTCGTCAATGCCTAGTGCCTGAGGTATCACTCCGTTTATAAGTATTCCGAGAACCCATGCATACCATCTTCCCCAGTTGACTTTTGATACAAAATCTCTCCAATTGCTGATCTCTTCTTTAGTGAAGAACACTGTGCCGCTTGTGGCGATATTCACTACATGTGCATCAACTCTTTTATCCTCTATAACGTCTCTATATCCTTTTGCAAGTTCGTCGCTAAGCTTCTGAGCGTAAGCAAGATTTTGTTCTGTTAATATCTCTGTGACAGTTATATAGGCGGCGTATACCGACAAGGGGTTTGAGTTGAATGTTCCTCCATGAGCAACTTTTCTAGGACCTATCAGCTCCATAAGATCTTTCTTAGCCATGACTGCTGAGAACGGGTATCCTCCTCCCAGAGCTTTTGCAACAACAATTATATCAGGTTTGACTCCGAAATAATCTTGAGCTCCTCTATAGAATTTGCCTGATGTCTTGACCTCATCAAATATGAGAAGCGAGTTGTATTCGTCAGCAAGTTTTCTTAATCCCTCTAAAAATCCTTTTTTAGGAAGCACTACTCCCATGTTCATAGGTATAGGCTCGAGTATTATGGCTGCAATATCATTGCCATGTTGACGCATTATATCCTCAACAGCATATATATCGTTGAAAGGTGCTATAACCACTTGATCAGCTATGTCCTTAGGTATACCAGGTCCTGCAGGAACTGACCTAGGCTTCTTGGGATGTCCTGCGTGAAGAGGATCTGGCTTAACTCCCACTAGAAGACTGTCGTGAGAGCCGTGGTAGCAGCCTTCGAACTTAAGAATCTTAGGTCTGTTAGTTGCAGCTCTCGCAAGTCTGACAGCCAGCTGAGTTCCTTCGAGACCTGTCGAAGAGAATCTTATCATTTCAAAACCGAATCTCTTTAACAACACCTCAGCCAGCTTCACGCTGTATTCTGTCTCAAAACCGAAGACTGTCCCGTTCTCAACTCTCTCTCTAATTCTCTCTACGAGGATCGGATGTGCATGACCTATGGCTAATGCTCCAAAGGCCATGTTATAATCAATATATTCGTTTCCATCTACATCCCATATCCTAGATCCTTTTCCTCTCGCCATAAATATCGGGTGTGGATCAAATATTCTCCAATTGCTATGAACTCCATAAGGTGTCAGACTAACGTTTTTTCTATAAAGCTCAGCTGATTTAGGTGTTCTAGATATGAACTTCTCTCTATACTCCTCTGTTATAGTCTTGAGAGACATAAGATAGCTCCCAGATTCAGTTTCATGAGACGTCATATATTTTTGAAACAGGATCATATGAACAATGGTTAAAAAATATCAAAATATAAATATATAGAGTTTAACAGAATCTAAAGAGGTGGTTCAGTGGCTGAGTATAAGAAAATTCTTAGAGTAGACCTTAGCAATAATACTTTAGAGGAGGAAGATATACCTCCAAATGTTGAGGAGAAATATCTAGGTGGAAAAGGTCTCGTGGCATACTATATGTATAAAGAGGTCAAGCCTAAGACAGACTCCTACTCACCAGAGAACAAGTTGTTCATATTCAACGGTCCTCTGGCGTTTGTCTATCCGACTTTCACAAAGATCTCTATAGGAGCCAAGTCTCCTCTGACAGGGACATTCTGCGACTCATATGCCGGAGGATCTTTTGCTGTAGAGCTTAAGAGAGCTGGCTACACAGGGATCATTGTTGAAGGCAGAAGCGATAAAATGGTATGTCTCAAAATAACAAGAGATGAGAAGAGACTTATAGAATGTGAGAATCTCAGAGGAAAAACTACTTATGAGGTGGGAGATTATTTCACAAGTTATTCAGTTCTCACCATAGGACCTGCAGGAGAGAATCTTGTTAGATTCGCAGGCATATTTATTGATATGAGAAGCAGACCTCTCAACAGACCTGGTGTAGCTGGGAGAGGCGGGCTCGGGGCTGTGATGGGATCTAAGAATCTTAAGGCTATAATTGTCAGAGGATGGATGGGCTTGGAAGATCTTGGGTTGAAAATAGATCTTGAGAAAAGATCTCAGCTCATAAACAGATATATGGAGATTCTTAAGAAAGAAGTTGTGCCGGCAATAGGATTAGGATCTAATCTGCCAGTTTTCAAATTATCTGCAGAAGCAAAGATTCTTCCAGTCAAAAACTTCAGACTAGGGGTCCACGACAAATGGGAAGAGCTTACAGAAGATGGATGGAGAAAAATATTCGTGGGGAGACACACATGCCCTACATGCCCAGTCGCCTGTGGTGTGAAGGTTAGAGAGGCCGGAAAGGAGACTGGCAAGATAGAGTATGAGACTGTCGCTATGACAGGATCTAACGTTCTCGTCGTTGATAGACCACATGTTATAGAGCTCGACGAGGTTCTTAACGCCTTAGGGCTTGACACTATATCAGCCGGAAATGTCGCAGCGTTCGCAACCGAGCTTGTTGAGAGAGGCATACTAGACTATCCTCTTAAATGGGGCGATGTAGAGGAATACAAGAGATTTTATCATGATATTGCGTATAGAAAAGGTGTAGGAGATATATTTGCGGAGGGAGTTGCTAAAGCAGCTGATCATTTCAATGCACATGAATATGCTGTTCATATAAAAGGTCTTGAGATCCCTGCATATGATCCTAGAGGAGTCGTTGGTATGGCTCTCGCATACGCCACGGCAGATAGAGGAGGAGATCATCTCAGGGCATGGACTGTCGTAACCGAGATCTCTATGAGACCATCTCTAGAAGATCTTGTTAAACTAGTTATTCATCTACAGAATAGAAACGCTGCATTATGGACCCTCGTCGCATGCGACAATATTGTCGGAGGATTCGCTGATCCTGAGGCAGGGACAAAACTTTATGTTGAGATGCTCAACACATTAGGATACGACTATGATTATGAGAGATTTATAAGACTAGGAGAGAGAATATATAATCTCACAAGATTGATCAACAATCTTGATGGGATATATAGAGATAAAGATGTTCTCCCGCCGAGATTTCATGAGAAACGTGAGGACACAGGATGGAGAATAGCTCCAGAAGACTTTAAAAAAATGCTTGATCTATACTATAGATATAGAGGCTGGGATGAGAGAGGAGCTCCCCCAGAGAGACTTTTAAAAGATCTAGAGATCCTCAGCTCATAACCTAGACACTTTCTAAAACTTAAAAGGAGGTCAATTTTTTGAGAATAACAGTGAAATTATATGGAGTTCTAAGAGATCTTGCCGGGAGAGAGACATTAGAACTCTCATGCGAATATGACGAATGTGTTCTCTACAGGATCTTTGAAAAAATTGTTCAAACACATCCTGAGCTTAAAAACTATATTAATGTAGTGGACAAAGAGATCTATGTTAGAGGCGTGAATATAATAATTAATGGTAGACATATAATGTTTTATGATATAAACGAGATAGTTAAAGAAGATCTTTTGATAGATATTCTGCCTCCAGTCTCAGGAGGCTCATAAAAAATAATAATTATATGATACCTAAAGTAGATTAAACATTGTTTTATGCACAAATTCTTTAATATATAATCTGTCTAAAAATTTAAAATATTTGATGATTTTTATGAGTGAGGAGAGAGAAGAGCTCGAGATCTATCTTGTACCTAGAAAGCCCTGGCGTTTTGAATACTATATATTCATCTATCTAATAGCTCTAGCCGTCATGACTTACTACTTTGTTAATGAGATGAGCGAGATAGGATGGAATCCTGAGGTGAGATTTCTAGGGCTACCATATCAGATGGGGATCGCTCTGCTTGTGGGGATAATATGGACTTTGTCAGCGATCATATTAACACCTATATATCTATACGCGATGTCCAGAAGGATCAGAGAGATCAAGAGAAATATTAGAAGGTGATGACCATGGTATCTACATGGTCTATACTTGTCGTTGCCGCCGCAGCAATATTCTTTCTCTACACACTTCCAGCAGCCATATTAGCTAGGACGAGAATGAAGAGATATGTTGAGAAGGCTTTTCACTACGAATTCTATATTGCGTCAGGAACTTTGATGTGGGTCACAATGGCCTTCACATATATGGCGGCTTATATGGAGGCTTGGGAGTTCGTGGGAATGCCGGCTGTCTTCGTGTCTGAAGGTTTTGAATGGTGGTTTATAGAGATGTTGTTTTATCTGACATGGGTTCCGCTGTGGCTTCTCGTCTCATTAAGAATATGGAGGCCATCAAAGATCCATAGATATGTCACTCCTACTGACATAATTGTTCACAGAGCAGGAGGTTATGAGGCTCCTCTGAGAATCATTCTTGCAATAATAATATTCTATGCAACAATTCTCTACATAGGAATGATCTATATCCCGACAGCTGGAGTTCTCACAGCTGTCACAGGAGGAGAGATATCTTATCACACATTTCTCATAATCATAACGATAATGCTTCTAGCAAACATTTTCATAGGAGGATTCAGAGCGGTTGCATATACAGACGTCATTGCTGGAGTGACGTTTTTAATAGCCTTTGGAGTAATGATCTATTTTGCGGTGGCGCACTACGGAGGTCTTGGACAGCTTATTGATACAGCATATAATACTGAGCTTGCTAAAAAAGTTTTCACAATAACACTTCCACCACAATATTTCTTGACAATGTTATTGTTATATGGTCCTTCATGGCTTTTCATACCTCATCTGATAACAAAGATTTACGCGGCGAAAGATTATAAATCAGTCGTCTTAGGAGGATTATTCTCTAAAATAGGTTTTCTCGTAGGAGCCTTCTTATCACCTATAATGATAGCCTCAGCATTTCTAGCTCAATACGGCAATCTGCCTGAGCTTCCATCTGCAACAGTTGTCGAAGAATATCCAGCCAGATTATTCTTCGACTGGCTAGGTCCGAGCATCTTGATGTATATAATAGTGCTGGGTCTTATAGCAATATCAAGAACAACTATTGATGCAATGATCCTGTTGGGAGCATCATTAATAGACTGGGATATTCTTCAGAAAGCTCTTAAACTTAAGATCAGTCCGAGAGCAAGAGGATGGATAACTACAGGACTGATCCTGCTGACAGCCGCATTAGCAATTCTTGTAGCATTAAACCCTGAGCATCCAATGGTCATAATAGGATACGAATTCACATGGCCCGCATATGCTGTAATAGCATTTCCAGCTATGATAGCATTATTTATTGATAGAGTAAATAAATACGGTCTCTTCTGGGGCTATCTAACAGGTTTCGCATCTCTAATATTATTCACATACGTGATATGGCCAGAAGCTCCTCACAACCCATTTGGAGTATGGGAAGGAACACTGCCATCAGCAGTTGCAAGCATTGTAACATTAATAGTCTCATATCTGACGCCACCGCCACCTAAAGAACATCTAGAGGAATTCTGGGGCATAAAGAAAGAGCTTGAGATTATTCAGAAAGCATGATCTTTAAAATAAATATAAATCTTTTTTCATTTCATAAGTTAATCTCGTGAATAACTCTAGGAGTAATATCTCCTCTAGCTCTAACAATCCAAACCCCTTTCTCAATAGCCAGCTTTTTAGCATCCTCTGTTGCGTAGAATGTGTATATAGCCTTGATCAGTCGTTTTCTTAATAGATTAGGCTTTCTATTTCTTATATATTCTATTATTCTTTCAAGTCTCTCAACAAGAGATTTTCCTAATCTAGCTGTTGTTTCACCAATCACACAGAGGTCATCTGACACGCCGTATATATTAATCTCTTTTTTATCAACAACAATAGTAACGAGATCAATAGATATCCCAAGATCATCGCTTAGTCTATGTTTGATCACGTCTATAGCCTCCTCCTCAAGACTTAAAGTAACCTTCTCAAGAGCTTTGTTCAACATATCAATTTTTCTAGAGATTTCAGCAACCTCTTGTCGTAAACTGATCTGTTCTTTACGTAGACTTTTTATCTCCTCCCAGATCTTTATTTGTTCTTCTCTTAACGACTTGATCTCTTGAAGGATATTTTTGATATTTTCCTCAATATTTTTAATATGTTCCTCGTGTCTATCTAGTCTATCAAGGATCTCTTTATAACCTAATGCAGCCATCATGGCGTATCTAAACTCTAGATCAGTCTCTAAAGCTTTTAATATCTTAGTCTTATCTTCTTTTGTTAATGTCTCCACTCTATTCTCCATATAAATCTTTTATCTCAGCCTAATTAATGTTTAATCTATATCTTCTGTATTATATCTCTGGAGTCTCTAGGTTTTGTTCTTATGAAGACCGTTTTTCTCCAAAGCTCTTCAATATTTGATGCTCCTGCGTATCCGAAGCCTGCTTTTAACGCCTCAATTATCTCTTGAACTATTTTATATACAGATCCTTTGTATGGCACCAGACCTTCTATTCCTTCGGCAACTTGTTTTGTTCTACGACTATATCTGTCCACAGCATATCTAAGCTCTATAGCTGA
>WYEN01000074.1 GCA_009903825.1 Desulfurococcales archaeon | reverse complement strand
AAATAGATTCTTTTTCGAGAAATGAAGCATTCTATCGTAAAGACATTTCTCTATAATTTCTCTGAGTGTAGAAGAGATGCGGCGGCCGGGATTTGAACCCGGGATCGCCGGCTTGGGAGGCCGGCGTCCTAGACCAGGCTAGACGACCGCCGCCCAAATATTTTTATTAGATACAGTTTTTATTTTTATATAGATGATGTTGTCTGATGATGTGAGTCATGCCCACTGAATAATGATGATCTTATGGGGTATCTGATTTTTAAAGATCTTTGGACATGATATTAAATTTTACAACGCGATTTATTCTCGCATCAAAAGATCTCTAGGATCTTTTTTATCACAAATTCTAGATTATCAATAAAACTTGGGCCGTAATGTGCCAGAGTGTCATTAGGTATCAAGACGTATTTTCTTGATGCAACAGCTTTTATATTTTGCCAGCCTCTCTTCTCCACTATTTCTCTGAACTCCTCTTCTGAGGGCTTTTTGTTCTTGCTCTCATATATTATAAGATCAGGATTTAACTTAGCCACTTCAGAAAGATCTAGAGCTTTATAGCCTGGGATCTCGAATCCATATAGATAAGCTTGTTTTCTGTCTCCAAAGATGTTTCTTAAATTAAATATGTGTAGCGCTGATGTTATATGTGAGAAATAGCCTGGTATAGTAGGTCCTCCAAGATCTATCTCTATGTATGTCTTCAAAGGATCTTTAAATTTATATTTTTGAACAAGATCTTTTAATTTATCAATGATCTTTTCAACAAGATCTAGCCCCTTCTCATACTCGCCTATCAAACCTGCCACAAGAAGAATATTATCAAAAATCTGATAGATGCTTGTCGGAACAGGAATTGGGTATATTGTGAAGCCTTCTCTTCTAAGCATCTCTATGATATTTCTCTGAACACCTGTCGCAGTGAGAATAAGATCTGGATCAAGACTTTTTATAATATCAATATTAATATATGTATAGCTTCCAACTCTCTTTTTATTCAAAGCCTCTCTAGGTCTATAAGACCATGCATCAACACCAACAACACGATCACCAGCATCTAGATAGAACAACGTCTCTGTGACAGAAGGCGATAAACTTATGATCCTCATGGGCTTCTCAGGTATCTCTACATAATCTCCTAACTCAGGCGAATAGACCTTAGGCATAGTATCAAGATTATTTAAAGTATATATCTATTAAAATTTTATCTAATTTTATATGTCAAGGTCTGTTGAAAAAGATCTTTTCAAATTATATTTTTCAGATAAATTACTCAAAAAAATCGTAAAACTATATTTTAATAACAACAATAATTATAATTGGGATTTAAATGAGCAACATCTCTTCTATCAAGACATATAATAAAGAGCTGATAGAGATCTTGAGGACAGCTGTTGAAGAATGGGAGAGAGAGATGAGAGAAAATAACTATAGAGATAGAAAAGACGTTTTTTACACAGAATCAGGGATTCCTATTAAAACAGTTTATACACCACTTGATGTTGAAGACCAGAATTACTTTAGTAAAATAGGAATGCCTGGTCAATATCCGTTTACAAGAGGTATTCATTATAACATGTATAGAGGAAGAGTATGGACTATGAGAGAATTCAGCGGCTATGGAACTCCTGAGGACACTAACAGAAGATTTAAATATCTTATCTCACATGGCGAGACAGGTCTGTCGATAGCATTTGATTATCCAACACTTGTAGGAATAGATCCTGATGATCCAAGGGCTTATGGAGAGGTTGGCGTTGTAGGAGTCTCAGTTCCCACAGTTCTCGATATGGAGATAATATTTAAAGATATCTATATGGGAGATGTCACTACCAACATGACAATAAATCCTCCAGCACCTGTCTTATTAAGTTTTTACGTGGCTACAGCAAGAAAACAAGGCGTTCCTGACGACAAGATCGGAGGGACTACTCAGAATGATCAGTTGAAAGAGTTTATAGCACAGAAATCCTGGGTTTTTCCTCCACAGCCAGCACTTAAAATAGGAGTAGACTTGATCGAGTGGAGCGTTAAGAATCTTCCTAAGTGGAATCCTATAAGCATCTCAGGCTATCATATTTATGAGGCTGGAGCAACAGCAGTTGAAGAACTTGCTTTAACATTAGCTGATGGAATAGAATATGTTAGAGAGATGATTAGAAGAGGACATGATGTAGATAGCTTCGCAGGAAGACTCTCATTCTTCTTCGCATCAGGAGTACAAGTCTTTGAACATGTGGCGAAATTCAGAGCCGCCAGAAGAATGTGGGCTAAAATAATGAAAGAATGGCTTGGAGCTAAAAAGAAGAGAAGTATGTGGATGAGATTTCATACTCAGACGAGCGGAGTGGAGCTGACAGCTGTAGAGCCTTATAACAATATTATAAGAGTTGTTCTTCAGGCTATGGCAGCCGTCTTAGGAGGGACACAAAGTCTTCATACCAATGCTTTTGATGAGGCTCTGGCGCTTCCAACAGATTTTTCTGCTAAGATCGCATTGAGAACACAACAGATTCTCGCCTATGAGAGCGGAATCGCTGATACAGTAGATCCTTTGGGAGGATCTTATTATATAGAGTGGCTCACAGATAGAATAGAGGAGGAGGCTTGGAAGATTATTGATAAGATAGAGAGCATGGGAGGAATGATCAATGCTATTGAGAAGGGATATCCACAGATGCTTATAACAGAGAGTGCTTATAGAAAACAGAGAGCTATTGAGGAGCTGAGAAAAATTGTTGTTGGAGTAAATATGTTTCAGTCAGAGCCTCTGGAGGAGGAGAAGAGAGTTCCTTTGTTAAAAATTGATGAAGAAAAAGTCAGACAACAACAAATAGAGAGAATAAGAAGATTCAGACAGGATAGAGATCCTGCCAAATGGAGAAGCTCATTGATAGAGCTTGAGAGAGCTGCAATGAGAAATGAGAATCTCATGCCGTATATCTATAATGCTGTGATAAACAGAGCAACATTAGGAGAGATCATGGGAGCACTAAAGAATGTATATGGAGAATGGAGTGAGCCTATAATACTTTAAATCAAAGATTATGAGGTGTCAAAATGTATATCCAAGAACAGACAGATGTTGAAACGAGGATATCATTAGAGAAGGAGGTTGTGGCCGAAGAGATGAGAAGAAGATATAAAGTTATTGTAGCCAAACTAGGTTTAGATGGTCACGACAGAGGAGCTAAAGTTGTTGCAAGAGCCTTGAGAGACGCAGGATTTGAAGTTGTCTACACAGGTATTAGACAGACGCCTGAGATGGTCGTCAACACTGCCATACAAGAAGATGCTGATGTAATAGGCATAAGTCTTCTCAGCGGTGCTCATATGGCTCTTGTGCCAATGGTTCTTAAATTATTAAGAGAGAAAGGAGCCGGCGATATCAAAGTAGTTGTCGGAGGAACAATTCCTCCTGATGATGCTGAGAAGCTTAAAGAGATGGGGGTTGCAGAGGTTTTTCCTCCTGACACTCCTCTCTCATATATTATTAAAAAGGTTAGAGAGCTTGCTGAAGAGAGGAGAAGAAGTTGAGGATGAGCCCAGAGGAGCTTTTGAAAAGATCTTTTGAAGGAGATCTTATAGCTTTATCAAGACTTCTCACATTGATAGAGTTTCCCGCCGAAACAGATCCTGAGATATTTTCGTTTATAATGAGAGAGCTTATGAAGAGAAGTGGTAATGCTCATGTGATCGGTGTCACGGGAAATCCTGGCGTTGGAAAGAGCACTTTGATCTCAAAGATCATATCGATATATAGAGAGAAAGGATCTAGAGTGGCAGTGGTATCTGTAGATCCTTCGTCGCCATTTTCAAAAGGAAGTTTCATGGGAAACAGAATAAGAATGCAACAGCACTCACAGGATCCTGGTGTTTTTATAAGAAGTACAGCAACTAGAGGAGCAAAAGGAGGTCTGGGAATAGGCACGACACTTTTGATAGAAGCATTTGATGGATTAGGATTTGACAAGATAATTATTGAAAGCGTCGGCGCAGGACAGATCGATGTTGACATACAGAACGTCTCACATACAACTATAAACGTTCTGATCCCAGGCGCTGGAGACGAGATACAGCTTCTCAAAGCAGGTCTGATGGAGATAGGAGACATATATGTCGTAAATAAATCTGATAAGCCTGAGGCAGAGATAATATATAAACAGTTGCAAGAGCTTTTTGAGTCTGAGAATATAGAATCTAGAACAGGATGGAGACCAAGGATCTATAAGACATCAGCAGTCATGGGATGGGGAGTTGAGGAGCTCACATCAGGCATCGAAGATCATAAGAAATATCTTTTAGAAAACGGAGGTTTCAAAGAGATCATTAGGAGAAGAAGAGTGTACTCAACAAAACAATATGTTAAATATATAATAGAAAATTATATAGAGAGATATTTAGATAGAGTTGATAAAGATCTTTTAGAGAAGATAAGCATGGGATCCGTAGATCCTTTCACAGCATCTTTAGAACTTGTCAAAAAATTAATAACCAAATAAAAAAGATCTTCAGATCATGATTTTCTTTATTATCAAAAGTCCTAAACCTTTCAATTCTATAATAGATCATCTTTTACTATGCTGAGGTTTCGGGTGCTTGCCTCTGGCGAGAGATTAATGTTTTCATCCCAATGATCATCGGGCTGGAGGCATGTTTCTGGGCCACCCCTAGAGTTATCGAGGCATGCTAATGTAGTGCCTGGCCGATGAGTCAGCCTCCAGGCCCTCAAAACCTTATGTCTCATCACGGTCATATTTATTTCCATTGAAAGCTTAAAAATACAGACGCCAACCCGCTCCAAAGAGGAGGCTTGTCTGGTTGTCAACAAAAATCATGTCTATAACAACATTTTTCTCATGAAGAAATTTTATGGCGTCTTCATTGACATTATTTATCTCAATAAAACTGTCTCTCAGAAACTGATTTTTTAATTTCTCTAAGTTTTCTCTCAGATATTTATATTTATAAGGATCTTTCTCAATAGCATATATAAATATTTTTTCTCGAGAAAAAGCTTTTGAAACTCCATATAAAATCCATAAAGTAGAATATCCAACGCCTGCGCCAGCATCTATAAATATTTTTCCTCCAGATAATGCGGTCACATAAGATAGCGATGATAAGACGAGACCATCATCATATTCTATCGATGCTATACCAAGTTTTCTAGAAAGATTCTCTACAAAGGTCATGTTTTTCAAGAATTCATCTAAAAGATCATTATTAACATTATTAGTCATTATACATCCCTATTAAGACAGATGTGTCATAATTAATTATGACTATCAAATTTTTATATTTTTTAATTATAAGATTATAAGGCATCTATTATGGGTTTGTCTATCGATATACGGACATTAATTGTGATAATGATTCTTTTCGCAACTTTATACTCAGGCTTGACTCAGCTCAATATTTACACAGATCTTTTTTCAAAAAATATTTTCACAGGACTTGATCTTGCTGTGTTCTCTTATATATTTTATACATTCTCACATAACATCATTAATCTAATACCTATTAAGAATCTTTTCACAACATCTGGTCTCAAAACTTCTTCTTATGATACAGAGCTACATTTGTATCTTGATAAAAATGTTTTAAATGAAGATCCTAATGACAAGATTATTGCAAAAATATGTTGGAGAAATCTTCCGCCTCCTCTTCAAGACAGCTTTTCATATTACATATTTCGTATAGTAGTGTCAGAGAAAGATTACGAGATTATTCTTGCGGAGAAAATTTTGTTTGTATATTACATAGATCGATCTGAGGGATGCACAGATCTTGAGATTAAATATGTGACAAATCTATATGGAGAAAACATCATACCTGTGTCAGGAGAGTGGCGTGGAGAAGTAAAGACTTTCATAGGGAATATATATTCTGTTGAAACTTATAACGTTTCGGTTGAAGACAAATTTGTTTTAAACGATATAACATCTATCTCATATGATAGAACAAACGATCTTGTCATAATAAACTTGTCTAAATATGTTATGAATTCTGTCATTTTATATAATATTCAGACTTTTGATGATAAAAATAATAGCGTTAGATACACAGGCAGCAACCCGCTATGGAGATATACATGGTTCAACGGCTCGAGTGTTGCAATAAAACTACCGGGAGATCCCAGCCCCGAAGAGAGATATGTGGTAGTGAGAATTCAGAAGAGAGGTCTATTAACAAAAGATTTTGTCATAGATCCTTCTTTTACAACATTTTATACACAGACTGTCACAGAGACTAAGACTATAACATATGTGACGACGATCACTATACCACTCACATCTACGACTACATCAACAGTTGCAGAGACTAGAAAATTCACTACCACATATACTAGCAATATGACATACATAGTCTATACATATGTGACTAAAACACTTGTGTTGAGAGAGACTATGCCAGAGATTTTGACTGTAACAACAACAAAGATTGTTAATAAAACACTGGTTAATCCAGCCACGAAGATTGTTAATGTCACAATTATTACTGAGATACCTGTTTTAACAACTGTTGTTCTAGAGAAGACTTTGATTACAAAAATATTTGAGACAGAGACTATAGTATATGAGAACCCCATCAGATCTACAGAGACGTTAATTTTATCTCAGATAGATCCTGGGTTGTCTATAAGTTTATCAATACCTCTATTAGCTATTGGAATATTAATAGGCTATTATATCTTGAGAAGAAGGGTCTATGGTAAGACATAAATTTTTTGACGCGTTATTATATAGGTGGATCTATGGAGAGAAGATTTGTTGAAGTCCCAGAGATCCCTGTCGTGGACAGGATCTTTTTATCTGCTGAGGAGACAGGAGTAATAGTAGTTGATATGCAAAATGATTTTGTGAAACCTGAGGGGAAACTTTATGTGCCAAATGCTTATAAAACTGTTGAGCCTATAAAAAGACTTTTAGAAAAGGCTAGAGAGAAGAAAGTAAAGATCTTTTATACACAAGATACTCATTATGCTAATGATCCAGAGTATCAGATCTGGGGAGAACATGTTAGATACGGAACATGGGGGTGGCAGATTATTGATGAGCTTAAGCCTAGAGAAGAGGATATTATTATCATAAAGACCAGGTATGACGGCTTCTACGGGACTCCTCTAGAAGATCTTTTGAAAATATACAGGATCAAAAGTTTAATTATTGTGGGCACAGTGGCAAACATATGTGTGCTACATACAGCGGCAAGCGCAGCCTTAAGATGGTATAAGATATATGTTCCTATAGATGGTATAAGTGCTTTAAATGATTTTGATCTTTA
>WYEN01000023.1 GCA_009903825.1 Desulfurococcales archaeon | reverse complement strand
ATGTAGAGAAATATACAAGTAGTAGTACTAGGAGAGATGCTAACAATAGATCTTTCATCTTTTTCTTCCCATCAAAGAATATATTGAGATAGATAAAGAGATTGATGTCAAAACAATTATTAAGTATATTAAGTATAAGATTATATTAAGATTTTTACTTTTCTCATCTATTAAAGAGATCTTTCTCTCAACATCATTTATATAAGACAGGAATCTCGACAAATTATTTGATATAGAGCCTATAGAATTGTCTAAAAAATCTAATCGATCTTTTAGAATCCTTATATCTGCATATACCTTCGACATCTCGTTGCTCAGATTTAAATTATGTTGAGAGATATCAATGTGTATAGATCCTTCATCAGAACCTGTGTTTATCATATTTATAGAAATACCTAGAGTATCATTAATGTTTATATAGATCCATTTTACATCATAGGGTAAGGGAGCACATATCACGCCGTTATAATCTGTATAACCTATATAGGATGTGCCATAAGAGCTTTTTATAACTACATAAGCATCTTTTAAAGGCTCTCCTTCAGAGGATAATATGAAACACGTGATCCTCATAGGATTCTCTTTTAAGATTACTGTTACAATCTTTGTCTTTGTAAGATCATTGTATCTAATAAGAGGTTGAGAGTAATACTTTTCATCTAAATATATAGCGTCAATCTTCTCTCCCCATCCAATGAATCTTATTTTTAACATATTATCGTTTATATAAAGAATAAGTGAGGCGTTTGACAAATCGTTTGGCAACTGAGGTTCTATTATCAATCCCTCTGAAACAATTTTGATCCCGAGAAAACCTTTTAATACTATTCTATAAAAATCTGTAGATAAAAGATCCCCGGAAACAATTTTCTTATAATATAATGACGACAGTCTAAGAGCCTCTGAGAAATAACTATATCTTGCAAGAGTTTCTATAGCAAGCGACATATAATGTTTATTTACATCTATTTCATCAAGATCAATACTTCTCAAGTAATTAACTACATATCTAATATGATCATCTGACTTAGGAGGACTGTAAAAAGATATTGAGATAGCCTCTAAAATGTTTGAAGGAGTTAAAAAGCTTTCATTAGAAGATGTCTGATAATTTAAGCCTGTGAAGAGACTTCTTAATTCATTTAACAAAAATTCTTTATAAACTCTGACAACAGAATTGATCTTTTCATCTCCAACAGATAAAGCGATGTCCTCTAACAGATCAATAGTTTTGATTAGAGCTGCTATCTTTATTGTTTTATTACCAGTTTTATAAATAAGATCATTTAATGTTATGATTATTCTTTCTAATATTTTCGAGATATTCAGAGATGAGGCAGATCTTATCACAGGCATTTGCTTAATCATATAGTAAAGAGCTTCTGTAAACATGTAAATATGCTCTGGATCATACATTATATTAGATGAAAATAAATATAGCAAGAATTTTTCTAGCTCATATGTCATATTAGAAAGAGCGGTTAGATAGATATAGGAAGAGAAAGATACGTCATCTTTTATAAACAACTCTTCGTCAAAAAGATCCCCGTAAAAAAGATTAATACTGTTATAAAGAGATAAAAGATATAGATTCTTAACAAAGATATTCTCAGTTATTATGTAAGGTTGCTTCTCAGATATCTTTTTAAAAAATTTATATGTGTAATCAATGTAGAATGCTAAGCTATTGAAAATCTCTTTCAAACGTTCATTAAATCCTACGAGTATAGATCCACAGGATCCTGTTATTTTTATTAGAATGGTAGAGACGTTATGATCCTTTGTATATAAGATCTGAGGCTTAGAATATGGAGCATATATGTACATCTTAATATTTCTGAAAGAATATTTGACAAGATCATCTGATGTATCAAGATCGTATCTCTCATCTGATATTAGGTTTAGTTCTGTTATAATATTGCTCACGTCTGATCTCTTAACACATAACGAGATATAGAAAGATCTGGTGGAGTATAGAGGTATCACACTTATCTCTATAGCTCCTTGAAGAGTGTTATATATAGTCTTTACATAAAATCCTGCATACTCAACCATAGAGACGCCGTTATACAGATCAAGCATCTCACGATCATATAGTCTTAGACTAAAAATTATATCCAAAGAATTCTCACGATCTTTATATCTCAAAAACTTTGGCGCTCCGCCTGAAATGTGCATAGAAACATAAGTGTCATTATAAGCTGCCGAATAAAGATCTTTGAGAACAGCTGTTACATTATTTCCTCCCGCCAAGTAAAACTGTGCTTTTAATATCTCATTATCTGAGTAATTGTAGCTTTCTGAGTAGTCTATGAAGTTTAAAGAAGGATCTTTAGATATTGTTAATATTAATATGCTTATCAAGAGAATAGACATTAACTTATTCATTTTTTTATCTAATACATATATATTTGTCTAGCTCAAAATATCTCACGTCTCAGGCGACTAACGGGCTAATGAGAAGACTTTTAACTATTAGATTTAATTATTAATAGTTATGATATTATAAAGTTATTTGAGATAAACTGTATGAAGATTATAAGAAATAGTATGCTGTTGATAGATATATGTCTGACAATTTTTCTAGGAGTATTTCTTATTCCAGAGTTCTCAGCCGTATTTTACGAGAATCACATTCTGATGTTTATATTGATTCTTATATATTTTATTGCATTAATTTCAGGAATAGTTATGCTTGTGACTACGGACGATCCTTATGTACATGTTTTCAGCATAGTTATGATCATGATCTCTATTATCTTCCTTTCACTTGTTACACCTTATATGGAGAGGATCATAGGAGATCTTATAGATAGATTCTTTTCTGAAATAAAGAGATTCTTCCCATAGTTCAAAAGATCCTTTGTATCAAGATCTTAATGTATTAGATATTGCCTTGAGAGCTTTTATGGAGAGGTTATTTGAGTAGCCTCGAGCGTCTTAAATATTGTCTGTGAGAATATCGAAGAGACCAATAATGTCCCCCCACTCAAGATCAATAGAATTGACGCATGCAACCATGCCGATCCTGTGAAACCTCCTCTGGCAAATTGTATAGCAAAGGCATTCAATATTACTACCACGAATATAAGAATGATCTTTAGAGCTGTAATGATATTAGGCTCTATAACAGATATAGGAATTATCTGTGTCTGAAGACCTCCTAAACCTGAGAATACTTGTTGTAGCAAAACCACCAGTGTGAAGACAAATTCTGCTAATGCCACCACAAGGATCGTTAGTACATATATTACGCCTTGAAAAGCTCTTGCAACTTGTTCTCTCTGTTTCCTAAGATTTAATATTCTCTGGATAGTGACACTTAATACATCACCAGTTTTAACAGGATCTCCACCAGCCTCTATAGAGTCGTAGAATATATCTATGCCTCTTCTGACAATCTCGCTACCAGTCTCTCCAACAAAATATAACATAGCTACTTTGCTATCAATACCATTTGACAATCTCGAGTAAAGCTTTCTCAGATGTCTTGTTAATAAACCTAGATCTGTTACTAACATGCTCTTGATCGATTGTGCATAGTTTCTTAACGTGTTATATGTCAGTCCCAGGCTTCTTATGAATATTATGAAGTAGTTTTCCACGTCTTTAACTTTACTCTCTATTCTTCTGCCTATGAGACCTGGTATTATAAGAAATGCTCCGAATGATATAAGCAGAAACGCAGGCTCTCCAGACCTTATGAACACGAATACGCCTGTTAGGCCGGCAACCAAGAATATTATTGGTGAAGTATATAAATAAAGTTTTCTCTCAGGCATATTAATACGTAGATCATGGACAAGATTCTGTTTAGGCATCATCTTCCTGATCAATATGAGAAGCGCGGCTAATGCTGCAGTAGTCGCAAAAAATGATAATATGATCAGCTGTATACTTCCTAGAAAGAAGGATAATAACACCAGGTTTACATCAATAAAAATTGCTGAGCTTATAGCCGCTGTATATATTCCCAACAAGATTTTTAGAGACTCAATTATTCTGTTATAATCTGCTTCGTAAGAAACGATCATAGTATTGTGCTCCATATAAAGAAAAGTCTCGAGATTTTCTCCAACGTTTATAGCCTCAGCAAATCTATTAAGAAAGTCTCTGAAGACAAGGTTCTCAACGTTTTTAGCCTGAATCTTTGTAGCAATCACATGACCATATCCCCATCTTTTGCCTAGGCTGGCTATTCTATTCAGTATCATACTGTATCTTCCGTACCCTCTTCCAGAGACTCCTCCTAGATTAAACAGTCTCTCATGAGGAGGATTCCCGGTTGACACCGAGTACATATGTGTGATCAGATAAAGAAGATCTTCGTCCACGATAGATGTTAAGCCGCTTCTCTTTAACATCTTAATAGTATATCTACTTACCACAGGTATTGGAGAGATCATGAGACTAACAAAGTTATATGGATTAGGCATAAATATAGAGAACAAAGCTATAAAAACTGTGATCCATAGATAAAAGTCTTTGACTAAGTCTCTCAAATCTGTCATACTCTTCCTCCTCTCTCTAGTCTTCTGATCATTGTCTCGAGACCTACCTCGTAAGTCTTTACTATGGCGTTCCACACATCAAAATAATTAAATATCTTTCGTTCAACCAGAAGTTTTAGAAAATATGCCCTCTGATCAAGCTCATCATATATCTTCTTCATATTTACTTTAGCAATACCTCTCATAGCAGCAATCTTATTCTCTAGAAGATAACTAGCTCCTCGACCTCTGAACATGAATATATCTCGGGTAGGATCCCAGACAAATACTGGCACATATACTATTGCGTCAGCCTTAGGATCGTATCCGATGATCTCGTTGACACTTAAAACTCTCCTCATTAAAACGCCTTCTCTCCATACAGCGTTTTGTATCAGCACGAAATTTAGATTATCCATAAAACTCTTAGGAATCTTTATAGGATCTCCTGTCAATCTCTGTACAACCCTCTCGACACTTGCAGCATGAAAAGTTGATAAAACAGGATGACCTGTCTGCATAGCTTGAAAAGCTATTGAAGCTTCGACGCCTCTTATCTCTCCTACAATAATATAATTAGGTCTCTGTCTCAAGGCGGCTCTCAAAAGATCAAACATAGAGATGGAGGATTCTTTTGCGCCAGTGTCTCTAGTAAGCTCTCTCACCCAGTTTAGATGAGGAAGCTGAACTTCGGCAGTGTCCTCAATAGATACTACCTTGTATGTAGGAGGTATAAAAACTGCTATAGCATTTAAAGTAGTGGTCTTTCCAGAGGCTGTCTCGCCACATATGAAGCCGCTCATATTGCTGTTTAAAAGAATCCATATATACGCAGCTATCCTAGGATCCATTGTGTTCCATGCTATAAGCTGTGTAATACTTATAGGTATCTTACTGAATTTTCTTATAGTAAAATTAGATCCGTGGAGACTTACATCATGTCCATACACAATATTTATTCTGGAGCCGTCTGGAAGAGTAGCATCTACTATAGGTCTGGCATGTGAGATAGGTTTTCCAATTCTCTCAGCAAGTTTTATCACAAAACTGTCTAAATCCTCTTCTGTCTTAAATTCTATGTTGGTCTCTAAAGGACCGAATATCTTATGAAAAACATACATGTATCCGATGCCTCTACAAGTGATGTCCTCCAGCCAAGGATCTCTGACAAAAGGCTCTAGAAAGCCTAGTCCTATTTTATCTCTGACTATATAATACTTAACATATTCATAATCTTTCTCATAAACAGGTATTCTACTGATTTTTTCATTAAGCTTCTCGTAATCAACAGGTGATCCTGAGATCTTAATAATTTTCTCAAGCTTCTTCAGCAATATGTTTCTCTTCTCGTTAGGATCTTCAGAGACGTCACTTTCATAAATATTCTCAGCAAGTTTTAACTCAATTAATCTTATAAGATTATTATGAGGTCTCGGAGGCTCTATAACAACATATTTTCTATAACCACTTACAGTGCCCTCAGGAGGCATATAGATGTGAACAAATATTCCTTCGCTCACAGGATAGATTATGTTAACATTTCTAAGTCTTTTCATATCATAACTAAGCTCATGTGTCTCGTAGAATCTAGGGACTTCCAGCTCTCTAACGATCTTATTAATATACTGAAGGAGATAAGGATATTCTTTAACAACTTTTGACAATCTAGGGTCTAGAGGGATCTGAAGTCTCATGATTCATCATGCTCTCGCAAGTGATAGAGGAAGTATTTTTATACCAAAGGCCGGGTCTATATCAAATGCTATCATACTATCAACAGGTCCTAAAGCACCTCTTAGTTTCACGATCTCCATAAGTTTAATAAGCATTCCTCCTATCTCAAAAGATCTTAGTCTTATATATCCGTCGCATACGCTTCTAGCTCTGATCATTATCTCTTCGCTCAGCGCTCCTGGATGAACTGCCAATATAACTACTTTATCTTGGGAAACAACATTCTTAGCCACAGTAAGAAAATCAAGAACTATGTTAGTATTCGCATAGACTGCGAGAACTGAGAATGAGTCTAGAATAAAGATGTCCCAATCTTCCATAGTTTTCTTCATAAACTCGCTAACAATCTGAAGAAGAGATCTTGCTATATCTTTAGCCCATCTAGCTCCTTCGATATGTACAGGAAATATCTTTAGTGCTCCTCTGAGAAAATAATTTGTTACATCAAGGCTTACACGTTTTGATTGTAGAAGAAATTCTCTTATAGTAGACTCAGTGGTTATATAATAAGCTTTGAAACCATCTCTCAATCCTCCATAAAGTATCTGTTGAATAAACACGCTCTTCCCAGTCCCATGATCACCTTCAATTAATAGTAAAGAAGGTATAGGAATGCCTCCTCCAATTCTTGAGTCAAGCTCCTCGTTTCCTGTGGATATAAAAGATCTTTTCATAACAAGAGCACCATCATGAAAATACAAGCACTCTCACAGCTTTTGAACATGGAGATATCACACTTATATAACCATAATCAATACGCAAAAGATCTATTGGTAGATAGATATCTAAATATAAGATCTCGCCCGGCATAAGATATCTATGTGTATCATAACTAAAAACTTTTTCTCCAGCAACAATCTTTTTAATACTCCAACAGCTGATGTCTGTATTCTCACATTGATGTAATAGATATGTATAGGGCTTGTTATTAACATATGAAACAATTATGATCTTAAGATCCTTAACATCTTTTAGAGCAGATGATCCTTCGTTTATCAACATAATCTCGATCATATTATAAGATCCTGAGGAGAGATTCAGTATCTTTATATGTTCACACTCATTTTTCTCTCTCAT
>WYEN01000007.1 GCA_009903825.1 Desulfurococcales archaeon | reverse complement strand
AACATAATTTATTTAATTCTTCTTAAACTTAGATCTTGCAAAGATCTTTTGTCATCATATGTATCTTAAAAGGATCTTTTCTCTCTGTTCAGTTCTCAGAGAATTTTTTAAGATCAAATTCTAATATTATTAAAACATCAAAATCTCTAATTAATAAATTTCTCCCTTTAGTAATGATGCAGATCAAATATGTATATGTGATAGGATCTAATCTCCCATTATCTCTGTCTGTCTCCTTTTAGACATCTATTTAGTTTCTTAAATTTCTCCCTATAATCTCTAAGTAATTATCTATAAGATACATAGGTTATCTGAAAGAGTATAGCTTATTAGATAGGTTATTTAAAGATCTTTATTTTCACCTCTGATTATCTCGTTTTATTTAAGAAGCCTTCATATATTATACATCATGTGATAATCAACCTCAGATTAAACGAATGATTTTTTGAAAAATTATAATTTAATTCATGTTTGAGACTCGAGATATGTATGTCCCTAGAAATCTTTATTAAAAAATATATAGAGATAATACCAAGAAATACTCTTTCTTCTCCATAAACACAAATATTCATGTCTTGTATATGTCTAATGTCTTTGTTTTCTCTACGTATCTTTTTGTAATTTTAAGGACAGCATTAGCGGCATACTCATCTTTTTTCCATCCTTCTTTCTCTTCTAAATATCTCAATGGATGTTTGGCTCCACTTCTCTTAAATATCTCTTTTCTTAGGTAATCTGTCTCTTCCAAAATAATCTTCATATTGATCTTTTTTATATTATCGTCAATTTTTTCATCTTTTTCTAAGATCTTTTTTAAATGATCTTTATAATTCGCTATAATTTCTTTATTTAAGAGATCTTTGATATCAACATACATGTACTCGTATCTATTTAATAGTTTATAACTTTTTGTTTCATCTTTCCTTTTTATTCTTTCAACCACTTCTGATGGAAGAGGGATCCTTTTATGATTAACTCCCATAACATCTAGGCCAATAAAGTATGAAAATAGATCTCTTGCAGAGATCTTCTCATATTTAACTTTTACTCTACTATAGTTGACATTAACGCCATATATAGCAACAGGTTCTTCGAATTCTTTTTCTAACAACATCTTCACTGTAAGAACATAATTATGAAAAGAATATTTGCTGACAGCATTAGAATTATTGTAATCAACACATAATAAGTTTCTTGATATTTTATCTTCTTTTTTCCACCATTTTCTATAGATATTTACAAGCTCGTTTAAAGTCGTTCTTGGGGCGTAAGGCTGTGATGGAGCTATGTACACGTTTAAAGATAAGGCTGTCTCCATGAATTTATTTATAATATGATTATAGAACTGTTCTGGCACTTTATGAAAAATTGGTGAACAAACTACTGTAGCCTCTGGGTGACACGAGATCTCTGCAAAATATTGTGTCAGCATATTTAATTCCTGTGGTTCAGATATCTTTGGTTCTATGTCTTTAGTCTCTTCTAATAAAGGTAAAGAAATGATCATACTGTTCTTCGTTGTTTTGTTAATAAGCCTTTTTATTTTATTTTCTATTCTCTCCATAAATCTTATATCGTTAATGGCTCTTCTAAGTTTCTTTATACTAATAAGCACAGGTATTTCAACGACTCCATTTAAAGATGCTCCCTCTAATATGTTTTCATCTATATAATTTGCGCTTACTGCATAAGTAGGAGTCTCAAAAGATCCTTTGGAGTGAGTTATCTCGAGTATTCTAGCTAAGCTATTATCGAAACTATCAACTATATTAATCCTTAATTTCATATCAACCCTTTAATATTTATGATTTCTGAAAACATATATAAACATATATTAATTTTATATAGCGGATTAACACAAAAAAGTTGCGTGAGATCTTGGTAATTGAAATAGAAACATTAGATCCTTATGACATAGTCTTAGCATTTTTATATGCATGCAGAAATGCGAATATAACAAGGATCCATGTTCAGAAAGGTCTTTATATAGCCTCTAAATATATAGAAAAGTTTAATGAATCGCTAGAGTTTAAGGCATATAGAATGGGCCCTTGGAGCGAGGAGATCAATGATGTGATCACGCAGTTAATAGATAATGGAGATCTGACCAGAGATAAGATCCTTAGACTAACTGAAAGAGGTCTTGAGAAAGCGTTTAATTCTTGGAATAAACTTGATGAGAACGATAAAAAGATCTTGGCTAAGATCGCTGATTTTGTCAGTAAAATGAGTGTGGACGAGCTATTATTATATGTATATACAGTATATGGTGAACATGAAAAGTCGGATGTTATAAAAAGTATTCTGAAAAAAAGAGGGTCACTTGCAATAAATATTT
The DNA here is from genome assembly GCA_009903825.1 of Desulfurococcales archaeon. Taxonomy (GTDB): domain Archaea; phylum Thermoproteota; class Thermoprotei_A; order Sulfolobales; family AG1; genus WYEN01. Next base: position 5,123 of record WYEN01000007.1, on the reverse strand, counting down.
ATCTTAAAGGTTTAGTGTCTCTTGGATTAGCAGCAGAAATGGCTGGCATGTCTCTACCTGAGTTTATTGATTATATGAAGAAGAGAGGCATAAAACCTTACGAAGCTGAGGAAAAAGATCTTGAGAAGGTCGAGAAGCTTTAAAGGATCTTATATACTTGTTTTTGATACATCTACGCTTATAATTCTTATGGAGTTAGATATCTTAGATTATTTAAGAAAATCTATTGAGCGTTCTTTAATAGATATAGTTATTCCTAATGGTGTTAGAGAAGAGCTTAGAAGAGGAGGTCGTGAAATAAATCTTCCATATACCGATGTAGATATCAACGAAAAGGATCTTGAGGGGATTAATGATATTCCTCGAAGTCTCGGCAGAGGAGAGTTTGAAGCAATAGCCACGGCTTATATATGGAGAGAACATTCAAATATAATTGTTGTCTCAGATGATAAAAAGGCTAGATCCACATGTGAAAGACTTAATTTAAATTGTTTCGGGACTTTAGGACTTTTAGAATTTCTTAAGAAAAATAAAGTAATAACTAAAGAAGAGGCTATAAGTATATTAAATAAGATACCTGAGACGAGTTTATACATAAAAAGGGATCTTCTCAATATGACAAGAGAGAAAATTCTTCATCAATAGATGGATAATGTATTGAGAATCCTTGTTATAAATATAAATTAGCTTTTTATTTTTAAAAGTCTTTCGCTGATATTTCTTCTAATGATCGTTATCTCTTCTGGTGAGATGAATCTACTAAGAATACTATGAAACTCTCCGTTGTGATATTTAGTGTTAAGTTTTATATGTATTAATTCATGTAATATTAAATATTTTAATGTTTCTTCACCTAGATCAAGAAGTTCTTTATTGATATAGATCGTTTTTGTTTTGATGTTGCTGAATGCAGCTCTTGTCCTATATCTTCTGATTTTTATTTTAACATCTTCATCTACTCCTAACTGAAGTCTATAGGCATCCAGGATCTTTTTAATAACTTCTTTAAAACTCTCTAAAGATCTGTCTCTCAATATGATCCACCATTTCATCTGCTATACTTGAAGCCTCTCGAATATCAGTCACTCCTATCTTATATAAATCCTTTAATAATGTTATCTTGATCTTTCTTTTATCTTCTTCGAAAAATAAAGATCTTTTCTCTTTTTGTGATCTATATCTATTCAATATCTCTCTGATCAAAGGCTCTGAATGATATAGTTTATCTATGTTTTTGCCATATCTTCTATTTATAAATTCTTTCAAGTCATAAATGATTCTATCCACAGGATCCATGCTTTTTCTCTTCATTACGTATTTCAAAAGATCTTCAGTAAGCTCTTTTATATTAATAATCAGATTTTCATCTATTCTTCTCATCCAGGCTTCTTCAAGTTTTTTCAATCTTTCATATATATATTTATAAACAGGGTTAGCCGGCTCAAGATCTAATAAACTTTTTATTGTTAAAATAGCTTCTGCAGCAACATATTTAGTCTCAGGATCTTCTGGTTTCACGAGCAAGAACTTTTTCATGACCTCCTCTAGATCAGCAGATCCTATCATTGATTCTTTGACCACATCTATTTCTGGGATATATGTTTCTTCATGAACCATTTTCAATAGATCTCTCCAGAAGTCCTCTGGCAATTTAGAGGCGTTGATATAATACTTCACAGCATTATAAAGTTTTGTGATGACAACAACATATTTATGAAACTTTAGTTTATCTCTATTACCACCTAAAGCTCTGTAGATGTTAGATACTCTTCTCATTTTTATTACAAGTTCTAATATAATAGGATCATATTTTACATATCCTAATGCTATTAATTTTGTTTTTTTCGTAAGATCCTCTACATATTTAAAGGCAGATCCTTCATCTATAGATCTGATTATTTCATCAATATCTATTTTTATCTCGTGAACACCGATTTTTAATCCAGTCATCAGCCTCTGTTTTATCTCTATAATTAAATGTTCTAACTCTTCTAAAGCATCTTTTGTCGTCTTAATACTTTCTTCAAAAATCTCTTTATAAACATTTTTATCAAGCAATTCATATTTTGCTATAGTCTCTTTAACATTATCCAGAAGCCCTACAAAATCAACTACAAGACCAAATTCTTTTATAATATCTTGAGATCTATATGGCCTATTGACTCTGGCAACAGCTTGTAAAAGTCTGTGTTCATAAATAGGTTTGTCGAGATACATAACTTTCAGCTTTGGATAATCAAAGCCCGTGATCAACATGTCTGTCACTATAAGAATCTTAGGATCTTCTCCTTCTTTAAAACTGTCCTGGATCCTTCTATTAACCTCCCCCCAATCTCTCAAGACTTTACCCTCAGGACTTCTCCATCTACTCAACAATTCTTCTAAATAATCACTTATCTCTTTCTCATGTTCATCACTTAGATAAGTCATCAGAACCTCACTCCATTTCTTAGCCTCTTCCCCGAATCTTCGTGTCAAGGCATCGTCAAGAGCTTTTTTCATTCTGACACACGCCAAACGGCTGGCGACAACTATTAAAGCTTTATATCTGAAGTTCTCTGTGTCTTCTATAATTCTCTCAGCAATATAATCAGCTATAATATTTAACCTCTTAGGATTCTCTAGAAACACTGTGATCTTATTCAGTCTCTGTCTGATATCTCTGAGGGAGACAGGGATCTCTCTCACTTCTTCATCAGCGAGATCATCTAAACTTCCTATCTCATAGATCTTTTCAGCCCATGTATTAAGAAGATCCTTGATCTCTTCCTGTGACACGTTAATCTTAAGACCTTTAATCTCTTGAACAACCTCATATTTGATTGGCAGAGTGTAGCCGTCTCGAATAGAGTCTGAAATAAAATACTTATGTAGATAAAGCTCGTTGAGATGTGGATATGCAAAATGTATAAAAGTGTTTCTCTCATAACTCATCACCGGAGTGCCTGTGAATGCTAGTTTTACAGCATTAGGAAGAACTCTATTAAGTGAAGCTCCGAGAACTCCATATAGACTTCTGTGAGCCTCATCTAATAATATAATAATCTCTCTCTTGTTTATAGAAGGAATATCCTCAAGCTCTTCAGGTCTGAACTTATGAATCAAAACAACATAAACTCCTCTTTTGAGTGTCAGTTTATTTATCTCGCTAGTTTTTATTTCCCTCAGAACTGTCTTAAGATCCTCTATAGATTCTATGACTTTAACATCTTCCTGAAAATATGGTGCATAAACATCTTTGATAAATTCATCCAGAAGCTGTCTCTGAAGCTCTCTTCTATCAACTATGAAAAAGATTATAGGATCTTTATCAAAAAATCTTTTGAAAAACTGATAAGCTATATAAAACATTATGTAAGTCTTTCCACTACCCTGCCAATGCCATATAAGACCTCTATTTCGATGGTCATGACCTTCTAAATAACTTATGATCCTATCCACAGACTTTTTAACTGCCCAATACTGATTATATCTAGGAATAATCTTCTCTCTCTTCTCCCTACCTTTATAAAAGACGAACCATCTCAATATATCAAGAAGCCTATCTTTTCTCAAAAAATCATAAATATTATACCTGTCATTAAAATCTCTCCATCTACCACGCCATCTATCAATGCCTCTCCAATCTCTCGACATAGGCATATACACAGAGTTCTCCTCATCAGTATATACGATCCCGATCTGCACATATTTAAAAAGCTGAGAAACCTCTTTCTCATATCTAAGAAGTTGAGCAATTCCATCTTCTAAAGCTTTCTCACCAAGTCTAAAAAGATTCTCAGCCTCAACAACTATCAGAGGAATACCATTTACATATAAGATAACATCAAATCTGACATTATGCTCTCCCGAATAAAAATAAACCTCTCTACAAAACGTAAACTCATTATTATCAATATCATCATAATCAATTAAAAAAACCTTGAGACGTTTTCTACCTATCTCAACATTAATACCAGACCTCAGATACTCAAGAAACTCATGAGGCTCAGCTCTCTCAAGAAGATCTCTGACCTTAGCAAAGACGATATCTTTCTCACTATCCTCCAGCTTCTCAGAAGCAAAGATCTTATAATTGATTCTTTCAAAACTTGTTCTAAAACTCTCATTAATAAAAAAATCCTCTCTAACAACACTTTGACAATAATTTGACTTTCTCCAACCCAGACTACTAAGCGTATCAAGAAAAACCTTAACTATATCCTCCTCACTCATCTAATCACCAAAGAATATGTATGAAAATATCATTCCTCCACAACCCTAACTCTCCCAGTTAAAAGAAGATCCATCAAACCTCGTTTCAAACGGTCAAGTCTAGTCCTCTCCTCATAATACAACTCAATAGTCCTATCAACAGTAGAGAGAATCTCACCTATCAATTTCTGCTCTTTCAGAGATGGATTTAAAACGGTTAATTCCTCCAAATCTTTTTTAGTGATAGCCTTAAATGTCGAACCTTTACCTAGGGTCTCTAAACGTTCCTTAATGGACTGGAAGTAATAGAAAAAGAACATATAATTAGCCTGGTTCGGATCGAAACGAATGGCCGCTAGTCCCCTGCCTATACATATTTTGTAGGGAGCAATATTAACATCTCCTACGGGAGCTCTGACGGAAATGAGAACATCGTTAGCCTCAGCGATCTTAATGGGATCAGATGTATACATAACCGGGGAAGGATAAATTCTCCCAAACTCCATTTTACCCTGTAGGAAAGGCATACCTATGCCGTCCTTATTATATGTCTCAGAAGGAGGCGACTGACCCATAATAATTTGTGCTATACGATTCAACTTTACAATTCTCCATTCTTTCGGTATTTTACCTATTTCTGTTTCCTGGAACTCTATTTCTCTGTAGAAGACTGTTTTGCCGTTTTCCTCTCTAACCCTGATCCTACCAGTCAGTAACTCCCTCATTAAAGCCTTCTTCAAACCCTCAAGCCTGGCAACACCAGCATTAACAACCTCAATAGTCCTATCAACAGTAGAGAGAATCTCACCTATACTTTTCTGTTCATGTATTGGTGGTACAGGTATTAGGAATTCCTCGAAAACTTTTTTATTGACATGTGGTATTCCCGTTCCTACCGTAGTTGACCTAAATTTTTCGTAGTTTGCTAA
>WYEN01000013.1 GCA_009903825.1 Desulfurococcales archaeon | reverse complement strand
ATAGATATGGAGCCAGAGAGAGATATCTACATGAGATGACATTTTATGATGGCATAATAGATATTGATATGTTGAAGAGAGAGATATCTAAGGTCGAGAAATATATTGCTGATATAGAGAGCTTGTTGAGAGATTAGGATCTAAAATAATATTATAGTCTTTCCAAATAATATATTTAAGAAGCTTCGTCTTTAAAAGCGAGAACCTTTGTACATAAAGATCCTGAGGAGACATATATGGAATTATGAATAAGGTAATAGATAAGCTGGATACTCTTTCAGATAAATAGATCTTTGTATTACAAGTATTAGAGATTAGGATATATATTCATCGATTGATAAGTAAGAAAATCATTTAAAATAAAGATGATACAATGTCATTTTATCCAAGCGATCTTCTTTTTAATTTGTCATCTATGATCCTCGTCATATTATTTAGAGACTAATTAATCATCTAAGTTAATAGTATAATCTTCTTTTTTGTAAATTTTTCATAAAAGATCTATTGTCAAACATGATGTTGCTAACTATAGATTCTTATCTATAGATCCTGAACGTGTTCGGAGTCATATTTATAAGATATTTTCTAGAAGGTCTGTCGGAGATTATGAATATAAGTAGAAGAGATTTTATTAAACTTATCACAGGTTCAGCTATTGTTGCAGCTGGCATAGGGTTAGGTGTCGAGTTAGAGCCTAGGCTTTTGAGAAAAACTGAGACCTTAAAATTAGCTTCTCAAGAAGAGGTTAAGATTGTTAAATTCACATGCGTCCCTAATTGTACTGAGAATTGCTGGCTTCAAGCATATGTCTATGATAATAGAGTGAGATATATAATGCCCTCTCCAGATTATTCAGAGCCTGAGTATACAAGAGGCTGTCTCAGAGGATTATCACAGATATTTCTGTGGTACGGCCCTGACAGACTGAGAAAACCTCTAGTGAGAGAGCCTTTTCTCAAATGGTGTCGTAATGAGCTGAGCTAGGATGAGGCTGTGAGAAAAGCGGCTGAGCTTAGAGGTTCTTCAGAAGGTTTTCTTGAGACTGATTGGGACACAGCTTTAGACTGTGCTTCTAAGGCTCTTGCATATATAATGAGAAGATACGGACCCTCGTCAATAGCATTCACAATTCAGGTTCCAGGCACAGGCTATATGAATAAAGGCGCTCTTATGAGATTAGCATCTTTATTCGGCTGGAGCTCTATGCATGCATATCCTCTTAATGGAGATCTACCTACTTTCTGGGCTCCAACATTTGGTGTACAATCAGAGGAGCTTGAAACTCTTGAATATCTAAACTCTAGACTGATACTCATCTTCGGATCTAATTTTACAGTCACAAGAACTATGAGCTCGAGAATGCTTATTTTAGCAAGAGAGAGAGGAGCTAAAATAATAGTTGTGGATATGAATTACGCATCTGTATCTAATATTGCTGACGAGTTTATTCCTATAAATCCTGCTACAGACGCCGCCCTCGCTTTAGGTATTGTTCATATATTGATACGAGACAAACTTTATAATGAGGAGTTTATCAAGACTTTCACAGATATGCCTCTTCTAGTGAGACTTGACACTATGAAGAGATTAAGAGCTGAGGAGGTTAAAGAACTTTCTTCAAAAGCTAAAGAGCTGAAAGCCAAGATCCCCGCCTATAGAGATCTTTTTGTTTCAATAGATAAAAATGGCAGATTGATAATAATAGATCCTAGAAGACTAGATCTTATAGATCCTGTGACTAATGAGAGGTACGATCCTGTTCTAGAGGGAGAATACGAGGTCGAGCTTGTTGATGGAAAAAGAATTAAGGTTAAACCTGTGTTTCAACTTCTTAAAGAGCTTGTCTTCAGAGATTATACTCCTGATAAAGTTGCAAAGATCATATCTCCAAAACCAGAGTGGGTCTCGAAATATGTTAATATAATTGAGAGATTAGCACGTGATATAGCGACTTTGAAGCCTGTGGCAATCATATATGGGGCAAGCAACTGGCAATGGTATAATGGTGATCTTAAGGGAAGAGCTCTCAGTCTTCTTGTGGCTTTGACAGGCAATATAGGCAGACCTGGCTCAGGCATCTCAACATATGCAGGCGTCTACAAGATTAGATGGCCTATGTGGAGCTGGTGGGGTTATGACAAGCCTTTGACAATGATCCGAGGCACGCCAAGTATGAGAAGACCTAAATGGCTTAACTGGAGTGTGTTTCTAAACTATGAGTATAGACAGAGTGAGGAATGGAGAAAATATCGAAGCACAGAAGTTCCATGGCCTGATCAAGGTGTGAGAGCATTATTAATACAATGGTGGAATCCATTTGATCAGCATAATAAAGCTTTGATACTTACGAAGAAAGCTAAAAGAGATCATCCCGAGCCTCTAGATTTTATAATGACTACTGAGATTCAGTGGACGACCTCAGTAGAATATTCTGACATAGTTCTTCCAGCAGCGGCATGGTTTGAGAAATACGAGCTAGTCTCTACGCCTATTCATCCGTATTTGTCTATAACACAGCCGGCTCACGATCCTTTGTTTGATTCTATGCCTGAGATATGGATTTTTAAAGAGATTGCTGTAAGGACATCAAAAATAATTTCTGAAGAATGGAGCGATGATGAGGTTAAGAGAATACTTGGTCTATCTAAAGATGAGCTCGTTAAAATGGCTCAGATGTATTATCCAGATCCTGATCTTCAGAGACAAGAAGATGAGGCTAGAAGAAGTGGTAGATGGAGCCTTAGTTTAGCCAGAGAATTGGCTAATAAAGCCTCTGAGAAGGCTATAGAGATCTTATTAGAAGACGGTAGAAATGTTACATGGGCTGAAGGATTAAATGTTAATCTTACTGAAGGGATCACATTAGAAGAGCTTAAGAAAAGGCCTGTAAGAATAAAGCTTCCCACTCCCGGCAATAGACAGATACCTTTCTGGTCACAGATCAATCTTAGAGTGCCTTTTCCAAACGCAAGCTTTCCACATCCTATTTCTGCAACAGGCAGATTTGTGAAAAGCGGAAGGATCGAGTTTTATAAAGATGAGGATGTCTTCATAGATCTTGGAGAGACTCTCCCTGTACATAAAGATCCTTTTGAAGAGAGTCTATATAAATGGTTCCCAGAGGATAAAGGTAGATATATGTTTGTCTATCTCACAGAGAATAGTCTTTATAGAGTTCATTCTACACATAGTAATAATGCTATGATGCTGGCTCTACAAGATTATCAACCAAAGATCTATATGAACCCTGAGACAGCAGATAGATTAGGACTGAAGACCTGGGATTATGTGGAGGTTTATAATAGATTTGGTAGAGTAAGAGGTTATTTAATAACAGATCCTAGCGTTCATCCTAATGTTATAATATTTGTGCAAGGCTGGTGGAGAAGATATACTGATGGCACACATTATAATTCACCTAATTATCCATGGATCAAGCCTACAGAGATCATATATTTTACGCCGGGCGTCTGGGAGGTTAACACAAAATGGAACAACACCTTAGTCAATATAAGAAAGATAGAAAGCTAAAAGGTGAGTGACGATGCCTAGATATGTCATGATTATAGATCTTAACAAATGCACTGGTTGTAGAACTTGTATGGTGGCTTGCGCAATGAAGAATGGTCTTCCACCAGGAATATTCTGGACAACCGTCGAGTGGACGCCTATCGCTGGAGTTATTCAGGCTGATAGAAGAAGCACTGGAAATTATCCATATACACCTATGACTCCTGTACATAACATATGTAATCACTGTGACAATCCTCCTTGTGTAAAAGTATGTCCAGTGGGCGCTACATATAAGAGAGAAGATGGTCTGGTTCTTATTGATTATGAGAGATGTATAGGCTGTAGATATTGTATGTCTGCCTGTCCATATGGAGTGAGAACGTTTTTATGGGAGGATCCTGAGAAGACTTTAGAAGACGCTATACGTAGAACAAGATCTTCTAATCCATATAAAGCTGGCGAGAATAAAATGGCTGAGCCAGACTATGTATATGGAGATCCTGTGGAATATAGAGATAAAGGAAGACTTGTACATAAAAGTGTTCTGAGACTTAAGAGAGGTATTGTGACTAAATGTACATGGTGTGTTGAGAGAATAGACAAAGGTTTGAAACCTGTATGTGTCGAAGTATGTGTTGGTAGAGCAAGAATCTTTGGTGATCTTGATGATCCTAATAGTGAAGTCTCTCAGATACTTTCAAGAAAAAATGCTGTGAGAAGACTAGAACATCTTGGGACAGAGCCCCGAGTATATTATATACCTAAGACTAACTGGCCTAAGGTTTTAGAATGAGGTGATATAGATGTCTCATGTAGTAAAAATGTTCAGACCTAAAGAAATGATCTTTTTAGGACTACTACTGATCTTGGCAGTGATAGGAATTGTCGCATGGATCTATCAGCTTATGCAGGGACTTATAGTGACTAACATGAGAAACATATTCCCATGGGGTCTTTATATAGCTACTTTTGCTTTTCTCGTAGGCACTGCAGCCGGAGGTCTGATAGTGTCTTCATCAATATATTTATTTAACGTTAGAGAGCTGAAGCCTATTGCATCACTTGCATCATTAACAGCATTTGTCTTCGTGTTAGGAGCAATGGCCATGGTAATACCAGATCTGGGGAGACCTGAGAGAATATTAAATATCCTTCTTTACCCAAACTTCTCATCACTACTTGTATGGGACTTCATAGTATTGACAGCATATGCTATTCTCTCATTAGCTCATGTATATATAGGCTGGAGACCTTATGCAGCCAGATTAAGACAATTATCTGAGGATAAAATAGCTGAGCTGGAGACTAGAAGCTTTAGATGGGGAAGGATCTTGGCGCCTATATCATTACCATTCGCAGTTTTGATACATACTGTGACAGCATGGATATTCGCTGTAAATGCTGGCAGACCATGGTGGTTCGGAGGATTTTTAGCACCAAGCTTCCTAGCGGCAGCTCTCGTAAGCGGCTCAGCCGTGGTCATACTTGCCTCTATAGCAATCTACGGTTTTAAAGAAGATCTGAGACACACATACAATATAATGATGAAGTTCCTGGCCACATCCACTGCTGTGTTATTGTTCTTAGTATATCAGGATTATTTTGTGAGATGGTGGTGGGGAGGAGACGAAGGCCAGATCTTGTCGATACTATTTAACAGACTTTGGCTGACCACCTTGATAGGAGAGTTTGCTCTATTATTTACAACAATCATCATAGCGATCAAGCTTAAAACATCTTTAGGAGCTGTGTTATCATCTGTCTTAGCTTTATTAGGCGTTTATGCTCATAGATTTAATCTTATGGAGCCTTCTTACAACGTTTTGATAAACAAGATCCTTCTGCCATCATCTGAGTCGACGATACCAGTGCCAATAGTTCTTGGAGACATGAAACATAGTTATTGGCTATTAACCTTCTGGCCATATACGCCTTCACCTATCGAGATTATGATAACAATAGGATGGCTCAGCGGGATAATGTTGATATTATATGTTTTAGCAAAATTATTATTTAGCAGAAGATGACGGTCATGCATAAAAATATTAGAGAATATTTATATCTTTTTTCAATACTTTTTTACACACCGACTCCTCAATCTATTGAGAAAGCTAAAAAAATAGCTTCTCTCATAGGAGATGAATTTATAAAAAACATATTAAATAATAAAGATGTTGATGATCTTCTCAGAGAATATACTAAGACATTTCATGGAGGAGTGAGAGCGGGAGCCTGCTCTCCTTATGAAAGTTTTTATCGAGAAGGACTTGCCTATGGCGAGACAGCTGTTAAAATATTAAAGATGTTAAGAGAGAAAGGTTTTGAACTAAATATAGAAGGAGAACAAGCTGATCATATAGCTGTCGAGCTTGAGTTTGCAAGCTTTACATTAGATGAAGAGATGATTAAAAGATTAAAAGAATGGATTCCGAAATTTTATAAATGTCTAGAAAATAGATCTTTGATCTATTCAAAGTTTGCTGAGAAACTAATGAAAATATTAGAAGAAATATGATGAACTAAACAATTTATACTTAGATACCTCATAAGATCTTTTATATATCAGAGAAGGTCTTGTAAAAGCCTCTTTACTAACTTATCGCTTGTATTAATCAAGAGAGTTTATATGAAATTGATATATAAAAATTTATTCTAGCTAGTTTTAGATAAATAATGGGCACAGGAATTTATGAACAGATCATTTTATATAACTTATGCTTTATATAAAGGCGAGTGTATTTTAACAAATATTCTCAGAAACATCATAAATTCATCAGATGCAAATATGAGAGGAGATGAGATTGTGGGAAGTTTTATAGGTGTTAGAGTGAGTAAAGATCATAGATTATTTAGAGGTATTCTAAGGATCAGCTATAAAGAGCTTAAACTCTTGAAAAATTTCTTAATGAAATTAAGAAGAAGCGGCGTCTCATATAAGATTATTCATAGAGGAAAAGGCAGTATTGTGATAATATTTAATCATAATAAGGCATGTAATTATTGTCCTCTCATACATTTATCTGGTAATGCTGTGCCTAAAACATGTTTTTTAACATCACTAGGTTTGCTCTTTGAGCTTATATCTGAAGACAAGATCAGTTTAGACGAAGAATTGTTTCATATATTATTCTCAGATGTTGCTGAGAAAGTGATGGACTACATGTTAACTCCGAGAGAACAAGAGATCCTTTATTACGCATATTTCAGAGGATATTATGATCAGCCGCGTAAAATACATTTAACACAGCTTGCTGAAGAGCTGAATATTAGTAAATCTGCTTTAAATGAGATTCTTCGAAGTGCTGAGAGAAAGATTGTGACAGCTTATATGAGACATGATATGCCACATCTAGTCATAGAAAAGATCTTGGGAAAGATCAATATCTATAAATCTTCATAATAATTCTTAAAATAATCATGCACATAATATCACTCGTGTCTAAGCAAAAGGATTAGACACTTTTAAAATAAATCTTGCTATATTTCTAATCTATTCACCAGTATACTCAAGAGGAAGACGTAGAAGATGCTAGATCCTATTGCGCCTCTTAATATGGGGATCCTTGGATCATTATTGCCAAGTCTTTTTAATAGATATTCTCTGAGAATAAGTCTTTAAATAAGATCCTTTTTATACAAGAGGTGTATAATTATGTATAGGCCGACAATACTTTTCTAAATTAGAAACGTCAAGATCAGGAGCTCTCTCATTTTTTAAGACGCATAGCAGAGTTGAGAAAGCCGTGGCTCTTCTTCTCAAGATCTTTACTTTCTCAGGGTCTAATGAAATATCGTCTATTAACTCAGCTAGAATTATTTATGTGGTTCATAAGAAAGATTTATTTAAAAAAGTTTATATTAGACCCTTATTTATATAAGTATATTAATTTACATATTTAAGCTTATAAATCTATAATACAGCGGGCATGTTTAAATGTCATCATTAGAC
>WYEN01000005.1 GCA_009903825.1 Desulfurococcales archaeon | reverse complement strand
AGCTTTGCAAGACTTGTGTCGTCTCTCTGCTCCAGCCTCCTTTTACTATAGTCTCCATGATCGCTATTAAAAGCATGAGATTTAACGCGGTAGAATATGTTGCGTCATATCCTGCCTTGATAAGCGCTGCCCAGGTCTCTCTCACAAAATTATCTATGACAGGATGTATCGCGACAGTCTTCTTTATAACCGCCATCTTCACACCAGTTTATAAGTATGCAATGCATACTTATAAACTTTTCCTCCAATAGTGCGCGGAAAAACACCTTGTAACATATCAAGCTGCTAAAAACAGGTTGAGCGTTTGAAAAGCCATCTAATTTCAGAAGAGGTTGTCTAGGCTCTTAATTTAAGCGATATTTTATAAAGCTTTAACGAGCACAGCCGTAAACACATTGTTTTCATCTCGGAACCCCAAATCTGGGGTTCCAGCTACAAACAGATTTTTCTCATGGGTCTAGATAAAAAGATCCTTTCTCCAGCCTCGTGATAATGATTCTTTTTTCCGCTCCCGCCCCGAACAGAAACATGATCATTAGTACTATTTTTCAGGCAAAACCTAGTGCTAGTACGGATCATCCGGTCAGGGTATTTGACTGAAAAGATTCTGTCAGCGATCGACAGAGAAACTTAGAATTTTCAATGAGATAAAAATTCCACTTTCCTCAGGAATCTTTCGAACAAAATTTTTTCGCCTGAGGACTGGTCCTTTTTCAAGTCTCTCTCTGAGGTGATAATCGCCTGAAAATGTCTTTTTTATAAGTTTTTATAAGAATTTTATTGACGGCCAGGAGGGAAGTGGAACCCGTTCTTTATATGCGTCTCTTTTTAGAAGATTTTTACTAACACTTGATCGCTGGAGAAGATCCCTTCAGCGATCGATTGAGTAACCCTGTCGATCGCCGAAAGGATCCTTTCATTGGATCTTTCTTCAGGCCTCTAAATTTACGAGTCTCAGAGATAGACCCTAATCAGATGATCCCAGATGAAGACCTGGCGACTCTCAGGTTTTCTCCTAGGATCTTTACGAAGATCTTCCTAGGAGGATTAGCTATCTATCGATCTACTAAAGGATCATTTGATCTGTTTTCTTTCAATTGATCCTTCCCATAGATCGAAGGGATGTCGAGAAGTTCAGGAGAAACGATTTCTCATTCAAAAAGATCTCTGAAGAGAAAGCAGCTTTCTAAAGATCATCTCAAGTGCAATGATCTAATTCGTTAAGCTCGATCGCCGAGGAAAGATCTTTTACAGTGTCTTCTCTGACCCCCAATTTTGGGGTTCTGATAAAATTGTAGCTACATCTTCATCAGATCCTTTGAATCATTGCCCCCAGCCCCCGCTGGGGGCTTTCCCAATATTATAAGTGACAGGGGGGCGCCCGAAGATCCACAGACCCGCTCGAGAGAGGCTTTTTAACTAGAGTCACAGCTGTTTCCAGCAGATCTTTACTAGATCTTTTTATATAAATCGTGGCTAATATTATTGTCATGATCTGTATGTAATCTATATTCCTCGGGAGGCCTCGTCAGCCTTTATCTTTTTTAATTTTTATTTGGTAGGTTGGATGATACGTTTGTATGGCTATGATTTTTATCTTGATGATTTTCTCGACATTATCTATCCTTCTCACAGATTACGCTCATTTCTTAAATCTTTATAACAATAAAAAGATCAATTGGATGATAAAATTTTAATGAAAGATTTTACTAGAGAGCTCATTAATCATTGCATAAAGAGCTTTTATAATATTTTTATTAAGATAATATTCACTTTCTACACCTATATGTCTCCATTTATTATTTAACAACTCACCACAATATGAAGCAATATATTCTGCAGAATTAGGATATGTTTTAACAACACATTCTATAAAATCTTTATATGCCTTAACATAATCTTCAACTTGAATATTTCTAAGCATCACATTAATAAATGCTCTTGTAAATGGCGTGCGTAACAGAAGATAACTTCTATATTCTTTTCTAATAATTCTAGCAGGTTCATAATTAGAGGCTACGCCAAGAAATATTAATATGCCATCATATGTTCTGCCAAGACTAATAATTCTTCTTTTAAAATCATTATTTTTACCTCTTCCTAATTTTATTTCTTCACATAATCTATATATCTCGCCATAATTTTCTTCTTCAAAAACTTCTTGAATAGCACTTGTGCATCCAGCTATAGAATTGTTTTCAATAAGTTTCCGCACTATATCTATTAAAATTGTTTTATTGAGATTCACATATTTGTTTACAAAAGAATATACTTTCTCTCCATAAATAGGCTTGGCAACTTCAATACATTTTAAAGCTGCTTTTTTATGTCCTTCAGTATAAAGAGGCTCTCTAAGTTCTTGCAACTCTTTTAATAAATTAGTAAATCTTATGTATATATCTTCAGGCTTGTTATAGCTATTTATTATAGGTATCAAATGATATTCAAAACCTTTAAGAGGATATAAAGGAGGCACATATATTGTTGAATAAATGCCTTGTTTAAATCCTGTTAAATGTTCAGAGAGAGTTTTCATAATTTCGATATGATATTTTAATCTATCCTTTGTAGTACCTGTAAGCTTTCCATCTCCTTTTATAACATTATCGAAGATACTTTCTAAAACTTTATCAGGACTAAAGTCCTTATGTCTTCTAGAAGTTTTAGGCAAAAAGTTCACCTAATGATATAGTAAGCGATGGGGTATGTTTTCTAATCTCTTCATCAAGAACCTTCTCATAATCTCTTCTTAACATAGGATCTATATTTTTCTCTCCAGCTGTAAGCAGATAATATATAAGTGGAGATGAGAGCTTGATAACTTTTAATGTATTATTCGGGACAAATCTTATTTTAACATGATCTGGAGCCATAAGAATTATATAATTATCACCAAATATGTTTCTAGCTTTTGCAATAGTCTCATCTTTAACAATGTCGCTAAGTCTCAACCATATCACGATATTTTTAGACAAAATCTCTCTTCCACCTCCTCTTCTACTAATCATTCGATTAACTCTACAAAATATTGATAGAAAACCTGGCTCCTCTCTTTTATCATAACATTCTGCAGTACACTCATGTCCGCAGACATCTTTTAAAATTTTTTCACTAAACTCTTGTAATTTAGCTGTTGAATATCTACCTATATAACTCCATTTGCCATCGATAAAAATTTTCTCTATATCTCCAGGACTATTTAAATCTAAAGATATCATTAGAGCTTGATGCACATATTTTAAGAGATTAACTTGTTGTGTCACAGATGCTGCTGTAATTGCCTCAGCCAAAGCTTTTATTAATATATCTTTGCTCCATCTCATTGTAGGCCATATTTTCGCTAATAATCTTACAGCTTCATCTATATTCTCAATATTGATATTTATATTAAACTTTTGTCTAACAACATCTATAGATCTTGCCACGAAGTCTTTAAGCATAGACATGACATTATATTCTTTGTTTAGATTCACTCCTAATAATATCTTAGCTCTGAAAGGTCCTGGAACAATGGTTGCTCTATTTATAAAACGATCTTCAAAAATGTTATAGACAGGAATGTTAACATATTCAGGACCTAATCTTGCAGCTGGTATAGGAGCCATTAAAGCTACTAAACTTATTCTTGTAGATCCATCTTTATCAAATATGTCTCTGAATGTGTATATGGCATCTACAAGCGCCTCTATATCATCAATACTTTCAACACCATTATCAAACTCATCTAGTAGTACTACATGATATTTTCGCATATTTTTGAGAAGAGCATTATAATCTCTTAAAACTTCTTCAAGTCCTCTATTGATATTAAAACCGCTTTTATCAAAAGCATTTGTGAGAACTTCTGAAACATTATTATTTAAAGTTCGTGGAGTTATCAAAGCCTCAGCAATTGCTGTTGCAATTAAAGATGCCACTCCTCTGCTATTTAATGTCTGTTTATACTGACCTCTTTTATCTCTATAAATACGTAAAGGAACATAAGTCAGATAGACATCTCTTAATTTTAAATCATGAAATATTTTATAACAAGTCCAAGTTTTTCCAGAGCCATATTCGCCGTAGCCGACAATTGCCACAAGATTACCCAAATGATCTTTTATTGCTTTAGAAATCTCATTTTCAGCTAATATTAAATCATTAGGATTAGCATTAGGATTTTTAGGAAGATCCTCATTATGATATTTAATAAGATCCTCTATCACTACTGGCGAAAGTTGTGAAGATATAAAACTCATAATCTCACCTCGAGCTCAAAAAATCTTGAATCTTGATCTATTTCCACGAGCTTCAGTAAGTTATCTCCTCCAACAAGATTGCGCACGTGCAAGTAATAGGCGTCAATACCATAGTGCGTAAGCAAAGGACCTAACCTTTTGCTACGATATTCTAGATTCTTTAGATCTGTTGAATCTTCTATAACTGCTTTAGGGATCTCATCTTTTATAAGAACCTTAAGATCAATAGGGATCTTTTTTAATATATAAAGCGCTACGTCAAACTTCAGTTTCTCAAGACCATTTATATTTAAGCTTATCTCTTTGCCAACTGCAACGTTAGCATGGATTCCTTCGTTCCAGGCGATAACCATAGCTCCTATGAGGCGATAAAGATCTTGTCTATTTATATCTCCTAAAAGAATCATTCCGTGCATCTCGACTCACCCTGTACCATGCTTATCCATTATAATATATTGTAAGAAGGCTTATAAATATATCTCAGCATCCATAACCATGCAGAGCCACTTCAGACCATATAGCTTTGATTCATAGATACGAAAGTTAAGCTATGAAACATTTATCAGCTTTATATAATTTTATCGCTAAAAACATTTTGATGAATTATGAGTGAGTCTAAGAAAGATGTTAAAGATGTTAAGAAAGGCGAGAAGTCTAAAAGCCTTTAAAATGCAGATGATTCAAAATAAATAATTATTTTTTCTTAAAATTTTAATAGCTTTCTCTCTAACTTCATCTATTATTTTAAGTAATTCGTCAAACGTTCCTTGGCCTCCTATTTTATTCCACATCTCTTCTCCTATCAAAACTTCTTTATCAACATCAAATACTCTTTTTATAATCTGCCAATTCTGTAGATAATCTTCTCTTGTTATAAATGGATTATATGGAAGACCTAGATACGCCACACCTAATTTTCCTATAGATGAATACATATTTGTATATGCAATTATTTTAAAATATAACATTTTTCTCTTACTTTCAGCACATACATCAATATTTGGCAGAGGACTTTTAATCTCCATAAATAAAGGACCTTCTTCATAATCTTCTATATAAAGATCTGCTATAACTTCAAAAGATTTTATATTTTTCTGAAGAGTAGATGTTATCTCTCTCCATTCATTTAAAACATTAGGTCTTCTTTTTCCACCCCTAAGATCATCTACAATATTATCAGCTTTATTTATCCAACTCTCAGGCACAGAACCTACAATCTTATGATCTATATATACTTTCTTATATTTATCTTGAGCCACATATAAAGCTAAATTAGGATAAAGCTTCCTCCCCATTTTTGTGACAATACTTCTTTGAATCTTAAAAGCTATGAGACCTTCATCTTCAAATAAAAGTGAGTGAAAAGGATATGCACGTCTAAGTTTCTCTATAGAAAAGCCTCCTAACTCTTTTTGCATATTACGAATGATCTCTGAGACAAAATTATATAAAAACTCTCTTATCTTCTCACGAGTTTCATCTCTCATAACATCTCACATTTCATTTTATATAACAATTTTTAATGCCAGCTCCACCGCCTGACTTAAAATCTTTAGATCTTCATCTCTGATTTCATAAGATGGAAAAAGTTTTGCTTTTCTAACCCATTTTAACACTCTTTTCTTAATCTCATCTTTATCTATATGATGAGACATATAATTAGATTTTCTAGCGACTAATATTAAGACATGAGATAATCCTATGACACCACCTTTTGTCACACTTCTTGTAGGATGTTCTGAGACTATAGGAATTATATTAGTTATGACAAAACCTGCGTCTTGTAATGCATCTATTACAGCTTTCCAAGCCTCAAGACTTTTATGACTAAACCATAAAATTAAAAGACCATCATCTTTCAAAACTTTATTCATCTCAATTAAAGCTTTTTTAAACTTCTCTTTAAAAAATGAATCATTAGATCTTCTGCTAATAATCTCATGTTCTTTAGGAACACGCCATGAATGTGGAGACCAATGAGATAATAAATTATTTTTAAATAATTTGTCAAGAACATCATTTAATGTTGATTTTAAAAAAGGCCAGAAAAATTCTGAAAAATCACTATAGATATGTTGATCATAATATGGAGGATCTACATTTATTACATCAACTTTATCACTAAAATATTTTGAAAGCTCAAGAACATCTGCCAAATAAATATCAATTTTATCACTTTTATTCTCAAGTCTTTCAGATAAATCTTTAAGTATTGGACATATGCCTCCAGCAGTCTCATCATTAACATCAGGCTCAAAAACCCATTTAAGAGTTTTAAAAGGAACTATAGCCTCAGCATAAACCTCTTCTAATCTAAATTTTCTAAATTTATAATAAGATCCTGTGCTATCTCTAATACTCTTCTGTTCATCATTCCATGTAGTCAAAATATTATTAAAATCAATAACTCTGTCAAGACCTAACGCAAGATATAAACCTACTGCAACACCAAAATCTCCCTCCTCTTCTACAAGCTCATTAATTCTTCTTTTAATATATCTCATCAAAATCTCTGTAGCAAAAGCTTGTCGAGGATTAAAAAGATTAGAATATCTCTTTAAATATAAAATTTCTTTAAAAACATCATTATCTGATGGAAGAGATATTGTTGGTAGAACAAGTCCTTCATCTTTAAGTTGCCAATATCTCTCATAAGCTTTTAAAAACAACTTTATATCATGATCTTTAGATAATCTAAAGCCTTTCTCAGTTTGAACAGCTGCTATAAAATGTAAGATAGTGAATAATTTTTCATCAAAATTATTCTCCATAATAAAAACATGATCTTTCATCCAATAAGATAACAAACTTCTATTTCTACTGACATCTGCTGATCTTTTTGCATTGCTTTTAATAATAATATTGTCATCTTCTATAAAAAGTGATTCTTTAGATGACAAAGATATTGTTGATGTTAAAGAAATAACTTTATTATTTATTATAACACGTCTAAGCATTATATATCCTTCAACATCTTTATCATAAAATTCTCCTAATGACATCTGAGCATAATCTATTAACTTCTTTACTTCATCTCTAACTTTATAATATAATTGTAAACCATATTTCGCAGGATATTCTATAGATGCCTTAAGTATAAGATATGCAACTGGATTATATTCACTGGCAATAGTTTTAGCACCTAAAACAACAGATTCTAAAGGAATACTTCCTCCACCAGCCATAGGATCAAAAACAATTTTATTTTTAACAAAATCTGATATTTCTGAGCCAGGATCTGTATAAGATATCAGCGGCGGATAATTTTTTGATATAAGCTTCTTAAGATTTACCTGATTAAAACCTAACATATCTAAAAATTTATCAACTGAAAAATTTGCTGGAAGTAAAGATGCTAAAGTAAGAGCTCTAGCAACAGAACGAGATCTTCTGGCAAGCCATGGATGAATATTTCTAATCTTAGGATCATAAAATTTTTTAGGTATAGATAATCCAAGCTCTTTACATCTAGCTATATATGCAGATCTAGGTTTAAAACTCATTTCAATAGCAGCATCACGACTAATTATATCAACTGGAAATAATTCTGTCTCTATAAAAACATCACTTATATCTCATCCCTCATCTCTCATAACTAATATCGTTTTAGTTAATGTTAATAATTTTATGAGCCAGATCTCATGAGATCTTTTATATCTTTAAATTTCTCTTTTAATCTATAACATTGTTCACCGCCTACTTTCGCAACTTCTATAATACTCTCCATAGAACTTA
>WYEN01000084.1 GCA_009903825.1 Desulfurococcales archaeon | reverse complement strand
CTGTTAAACAGATTAGTTGTAGAGAATGTATTTTATATGATGATTCGTCAGGATATTGTGTTCTTTTAATAAGAAAGATTGAGGATCCTTTCAAGCCTCCATGTAATGGAGAAGGATTTATTAAAAGATCATGATTTATTTTGAGACAAAAAAGTTTTTGAGAACATTAATCATTTTATCAATCTCTTCTTTAGTATTATATATATAGTAGCTTGCTCTAACACTGCCTTCATTCCAGCCGTAGTAGTAATGTAGAGGATGAGCACAATGTTTTCCTGTTCTCACAGCGATCCCATGCATATCTAGATAAGCTCCTATCACGTTAGGGCTATATTTAGAAGATCTGAATGTGAACGTGCCCGTTCTTCTCTTAAGATCTTTTGTCCCCATGATCTCTATATATTTGTTGAGACCCTCCTCCTCTACTTTATCTAAAGTATGTTTCATAAGAGCCTCCTCATGTATTCTCACATTCTCAAGACCCAGTCTTTTAAGATAATCTACCGCAGCTCCCAGTCCTATGAATCCTTCTATATTTGGAGTGCCAGGATGAAATCTCCACGGAGAATCTGCCCATTTTATATCATCTAAGGTGACATCTATTATAGTGTCTCCTCCGCTTAAAACAGGCTCCATATCTCTAGCAAATTCTCTTTTTATATATAGCCCGCCTGTGCCTGCCGGCCCAAGCATTTTATGTCCGCTGAATGCTGCAAAATCTGCCTCAAGATCTTTTATATCAATAGGCATGTGAGGTATGCTCTGTGCAATATCAAGCACAGTGATCAATCCATTTCTCTTTGCAACTCTTATGATCTTTCTAGCATCATTTATAGCTCCAGTGACATTTGATACGTGAGTAAATGTCAGAACTTTAGTTTTACTTGTGATCATGTTTTCTACAGTCTCACTAGTTATGAAGCCTTCCTCATCTGGATAGACATATTTGATCTTATATTTTTTAATCTTACTCAGAACTCTCCATGGAAGCATATTGCTATGATGTTCCACCACAGAGACAAGCACTTCATCTCCTTCATTTAAATAGTTTATAGTTAAAAGCAATGCAGCAAGATTCAGGCCTTGAGAAGCATTGTACACAGGGATCAACTCTTCAATAGAGGCGTTTATAAATTGAGCTATTTTTCTCAAAGCCTCTTCAAACATTTCTGTAGCTTCAATACTTAATGTATGCACTCCTCTATGAATATTTGAATAATATTCTTCATAGACTTTTTTAACAGCATTTATAACCTGAATAGGCTTTAATGTGGTGGCATTATTATCAAAATATATAAGAGGATGTCCATTGATCTCTCTTCTAAGTATTGGAAAATCTTTTCTGATCTCATATGGCGTAAACATATTATATCATCTGTCTCCTTATTATAAATATATTATAAGATAATAAAGTGTTCGAGCCTTAATTTCACCTTATGTTAGATCTGTCTTTTATAGTGAAAGAACTAAGATCTTATAGATCATAGTTTTAAATAATGTTCTAATAGATCTTTTGTTATAAACAAAGTTATATTCTCATCATGATCTATAAAAAATTTATTATTAAGATCTTTGTCTTCTAATTATTAAAAAGATCTTGCTCAGGCTTATACATATATTTATTATATTATGAATAAATTATACTGAGGGATTATTTATTGAGATATGAGATCATATTTCACGGCAGAGGAGGCCAAGGCGCTGTAACAGCTGCTGAGATAATGGCTTATGCAGCAATACTCTCAGGTTTATATGCACAAGCTTTTCCAGAGTTTGGCGCTGAGAGAAGAGGCGCTCCTGTCAAGGCTTATTTCAGAGTAGATGATAAAGAGCCGATCTATGAGAGAAACCCTGTTGAGAGGCCTGACATGATAGCAGTCTTAGATGAGGGACTTATTCTCAGGCTTCATCCTCCTATCTATACAAATCTTAAGAGCAATGGCTGGATCATAATTAACTCTTCTAGAGATCCTGAGAAACTTAGAGATGTTGTTGAGAGAAAAGATGTGAAGATTGCTGTGGTGAATGCCACATCAATTGCTCTAGAACTTTTTAAGAGACCTATTGTAAACACCACTATAATAGGTGCTTTAATGAAAGTTTTTAATGTGATCCCAATGGAGAATATTGAGAAAGCTATAAGAAGCAAGTTTCAGAAAGATGTTGCAGAAATAAATATTAAGGCTATTAAAAAAGGATATGAGAATACTGTGGTGATCGAATGAAAAAACCTGGTGTAAAGGATCTTTATATAGGAGCAGTGATCATTAATCCTCCAACTTCTCTGACTAATAAGACAGGAAGTTGGAGAGTCATTAGACCAGTAATTGATCAAGATAGATGTATCAGATGTAGAATATGCTGGGCTTACTGTCCTGACGCAGCTATATTAGAGCTAGATCAGCCTTATGAGGCTGGAGGAAAAAAGTATTCTATCACATATGTTGTCAACTATGACTATTGTAAAGGCTGTGGAATATGTGCAGCCGAATGTCCTGTGAAAGCTATTAAGATGATTCCTGAGGTGGAGAAGTTATGAGTATGAACAAAGTTTTAGAGAAAAAATTGTTAGAGCCTTTAAGTGGGAATCATGCTGTTGCTTATGCTGTGAGAGATTGTGATGTAGATGTAATATCTGCCTATCCGATCACTCCACAGACGACTATTGTTGAGAAACTAGCAGAGTTTGTAGCCTCAGGAGAACTTGATGCAGAGTTTCTACATGTAGAGTCTGAACATTCAGCTCTTAGCGCCGCCATTGGTGCAGCAGCCTCGGGAGCGAGAGCTTTCACAGCCACATCAAGTCAGGGTTTGGCATTAATGTATGAGGTTCTTTTCATAGCGTCTGGCATGAGGATCCCTATGGTGATGGCTTTAGTCACAAGAGCATTATCAGCACCCATAAATATATGGAATGATCATTCAGATCTTATGGCTTCACAAGACACAGGATGGATACAGCTTGTATCTACAAATAATCAAGAGGCTTATGACTTCATAATCATAGGCTATAAATTAAGTGAGAGAGAAGATGTGATGCTTCCAGTAATGGTTGCTTTAGACGGCTATATACAGAGTCACACTATAGAACCTGTTCAATTAGAAGATCCTGAGAAAGTCAGAAAATTTGTTCCTAAAAAGAAAAGACCTGTAACTCTTGATCCTGAGAAGCCTGTCTCTTTCGGTACGTTAGGAGATCCTGACTGGTACTATGAGTTTAAGATACAACAGGCGGAGGCTTTGGAAAGAGCTTATCAAGCTTATAAAGAGGTCTCCTCAGAATTTTCACAATACTTCGGCAGAAGCTATGAGCCTTTCCAGATCTTATATGGAGAAGATTCAGATGCCATCTTAGTAGTCTTAGGAGCTCACACAGGAACATTCTTAAAAGCTGTGGAGATGGCCAGAAGAGAGGGTATGAAGATAGGACTAGGAGTAATAAGAATGTTAAGACCCTTTCCTCCAGAGGTCTCTAAATATCTGAGTCAATATAGCTTCATAGGAGTAGCTGACAAAGCGATCAATTTTGGATCAGCCAGTGGAAGCTATCTAACAAATGATATTGCAACATCATTATATCTCGAGGGAGCATCAAGTAGAATAACAACATATATATACGGTATAGGAGGTAGACCTGTAAAGATCGAAGACGCATTATATGTTGTGAGACATCTATGGAGAATAAGCAAAAGATTAGAAGAGGTTCCTAAAAAACCTGTGTTTGTGGGGGTGAGATACTGATGCCTATAAGAATATGGGATATACCTAGAGAAGAATATTTCGTAAGTGGCCACAGATTATGTCCTGGATGTGGAGCTGGAATAATAATGAGACATTTAGCAAAAGCATTAGGTGGAAAAGGGATCATAGCGCACGCCACAGGATGTGTGGAGGTTTCTACAACATATTATCCCGAGACTTCTTGGAGAATACCTTGGATACATGTCGCTTTTGAAAACGTTGCTGCCGTTGCCTCAGGAATTGAGGCTGCATATAAGGTTCTGAAGAGAAAAGGAATTGTTGATCCGAATAAAGATGTTAAGATCGTTGCTGTGGCAGGTGATGGAGGAACTTTTGATATAGGTTTTCAAGCGTTATCAGGAATGTTAGAGAGAGGTCATGACGTCTTGTATCTGGTGTATGATAATGAGGCTTATATGAATACAGGCATTCAGAGAAGTGGCTCAACACCTTTTGGAGCATGGACCACGACCACGCCAGTAGGCGATGTATGGATATATGGTGAGTGGAGACCTAAGACTAGAAAAGATCTATTGTTTATAGCGATGGCTCATAACATACCTTATTATGCAACTGTAAACCCGGCATATATAACAGATCTTTATGAAAAAATTAGTAAGGCATTGACAATTAAAGGTCCGAAGTTGATACATGCGTTCTCACCATGTCCACCTGGATGGAGAATTAATGATGACGATACTATAAGAGTCTCTAGACTTGCTGTTCAGACTGGAGTATGGATCAATCTAGAATATGTGAACGGCGTTGTTCGAGTGACAACTCCTGTGCCTAGAAGAAGACCTGTTGAGGAGTATCTGAAGATACAGGGGAGATTTAGACATCTTGATAAAGAGGCTATTGAAAAGATCCAGGCCATGGTTGATGAATATGTTGCTAAAATAAATAAGTTAGTGGGTAAAGAGGTTATAGGTCCTGTAGAGAGATGATCTTTATATTTTAATGAGATGATTTAAGTTTGAGATAAACTGATAAACCATATGATTTATCTGATCTTCTTTTTATCTCAACAATCTCTTTAAGAACGATCTTCTCATCATCACTCAGATAATTCCAGAACCTCTCAACAAGCTCTATAAGATGATTCTCTGGGATGTCTGTGTATAATATGTCTCCTTCATCAAAATGTCTTCCAACCATCACATTTCCTCTTATAGAGATCGCTACAGAAGATCCTGTTCTTGCAATATCTATTCCTCTGCCTCTCTCCTGGATCTGCATTATGAAACCTATTCTTCTTCCATCTTCTCTCATAAGAGGATATCCTGGTTTTATGACTCCTCCTAAGACCTCCACGCCTACTATGGCTGGATCGCTCCTTCTGAATATATATCCGGGCAGAACTCTGATTTTTCCAGGTCTATATAGATTGTCCAACTGTCTCCTGATCTCTTCTGATTTCTCTTTCTCAATCCACTGAGTATAGTCCTCAATTAGTTTATAGATAATGTTGTTTTTGAAGACAGGGATCTTGTTGTTCTCAACAATTTCTTTCGCATCTTTCAACATGTCTACGTTAAACAATAAAATGACGCCGCTGTATTTATCCTTCTCTTTAGTTATCAAAGCCTCAAGAGCTTCATTCTTTGAGAGAGGTCCTACATCTGCTATTCTAATAGGTATAGATCTTCTTTTTAACATGTCTATCAAAGCCTCTAAAGTGCCTAAAGTGTCTGCTTTAACAACTACTCCTGCGGTGTCTGGAGAGAATATTCTTATCTCTTTAACTTCTTCATATATTTTTCTACCTACATCATCTATTTCATTCTTATCCCAGACAACTCTCAGAGGAGCTCCAGCGACCACGCCCTCTAGATCTGGTGCAACAATCTTGACTCCTGCAGCGGCATACACCTCATCTACTGACATAAATCTGTCTGAGGGAGCTCTCATCTCGTCTAAAGGCTTTGGCATTAAAAGTGCCCTGACATGACTATATATGTAACCTTCTTTACCAGCTGTAACAAATATATCCCCCTTTCTTATAAAACCGTCATATATGATCACGTCTATAGTTGTTCCCAGACCTGGCTCTTCTCTCACTTCAAGCACCACTCCTTTTGCAGGTCCTTCAGCATAAACCAGTTTATCACTCATATACTGCTGTGTTAATCCTGCTAAAACTGCCAAAAGCTCTGGAAGACCTTCGCCTGTTTTTGCTGAGACAGGTATCAAAGCCACTGTCCTTCTGAAATCTCTGATCCTATCGAATCTTTCAACATTAAATCCTAACGTCATTAATCCTCCTATTATATTGTAGATGTAGTTGTCGAGAGCTCTCTGTACAGAAGGATCTTGCATTTTTATTGTCTCAATAAAAGGTTTGTCTAGATAAGGTCTCCACCCAGGTATCTTATCTATTTTATTTGCTGCTATCAGAAAAGGAACTCTTCTAGATCTTAAGATCTCTATGCTCTCTATAGTCTGAGGTTTTATGCCGTCTATCACATCTATGACTAAAATAGCGAAATCAGCTATAGAACCTCCTCTTCTTCTCAAATTTGCAAAAGCTTCATGACCAGGAGTGTCTATAAATAGCAGACCTGGTATATGTAGTCTGAAATTAATAATTTTCTTCAGAGGCTCAGCAATTCTCTCAATAACATATGAAGGTATGAAGCTTGCACCTACATGTTGCGTCATTTCTCCAGCCTCTTTTTTAACAACAGCAGTCCCGCGGATCTTGTCTAACAAAGATGTCTTCCCATGATCGACATGTCCAAGCACTACTACGATAGGCGATCTAAGTTTTTTCTCCATTAATCCTACCCAAATCTATATATCTTATCTAAGAAATAACAGATTTAAAGAGAACGATTTATATAATCATTTTTAAGTTGTTAAAAACATATTTCTTGGGCAAACATAGCATGGCAGGAAAGAAGAGAGACAAAGGACAGTCTCATCAGACTAGACCTGTGAGAATAGGTCCTCCCAAATGGGTCAGAATGTCTCCAGAAGAGATCGAGACTTTAGTAGTTGAACTTGCGAAAATGGGCTATCCACCATCTATGATCGGGATAATCTTAAGAGATCAATACGGAATACCTCTTGTAAAAACAGTGACAGGAATGAAACTAACACAGATATTAGAGAAACATAATATGGCTCCGCCAATTCCAGAAGATCTTATGAATCTTATAAGAAGAGCCGTCAATCTTAGAAGACATCTAAGCGAGTTTCCCAAAGATAAACATAGCAAAAGAGGATTAATAGAGATCGAGTCTAAAATAAGAAGACTGGCTAGATATTACAAGAGAATAGGTAAGCTACCTCCAGATTGGGAGTATGATCCTGAGAAAGCAAAAACTTTAGTAGCAAGACATATAACAGGAGCTCAGTCTTCAGCATGATCTTTAGACTGTAAGATCAGACATATGAAAATATTTTTAATCTCTGATATATATATGGGGATCTATATACGATGTTTGATAAATATAGGTTATATGTTGTAGCATTGCTTATCATAATAATCTCAGGAGGTTTAATATATTTATCGTATATCAGAAATATCTTTAATATGGCTTCTGCATCTACAGAAGATATATACAAAGATCTTTTCAGTGGAGAGTTCTCAAATAAAATAGATATATACATATCCGAGAGATCGTCTCATGTGATAAGTCCGGATCTTATAAAATATATGGGTCTTAACACGATAATCTTTAGCTCATTAAAAGATCTTTCGATATTGAATAAGCCAAGTCTTCTGATACTTCATGTGGATGATATTACAGATGTTAATTTGAAACCTGTTGATATATTAAATATCTTAACAAGATCTATGTCAAACATAAATAGGCTCGTGATTATGTTTCTGAATCCTGATAAAAACATTGATAAAGCAAGACTTATGTTTGAGATCATATTAAAGTATTATGGGTATAAGAAAGTTCGTCTCATCATGCCTCTGGAGCCATACGATCAACTGTCCAGCAATAAGCTGAATGGAACTTTAAACAAGATTCATCACAAATTTTATGAAGCCATGGCCATAGGCTTCTCATATAATCCTAATGGAGTGATCATAATAGAAGATCTTTATGATATGCCTCAGACGATAATTAAGATATTAGATTGGAGCAGATTTATTCAGAAACCTATCTCAGAGCCAAGACTTCTAAGACTGCTAGGATCAAACTCCATAATAGATCAGAAAGGAGTGAATTATCTAGGATATATAGGATGGAAGACAAGCGATGTCTCAGGATGTGGAGGAACTATAGGCACAATATATGTCAAAGTAGATTACTTCTACACAAACGTGACCACATTAACAGGAAA
>WYEN01000089.1 GCA_009903825.1 Desulfurococcales archaeon | reverse complement strand
TGACAACAAAAGATCCTGGGGAGACAAAGACTTTAGAGAGAATATGTTCAGCGGCCCTGCCCTGATGAACTGGAAGAACATATTCAAATCCTAACACCTCTTTAACAGCATCAACAAACTCATAAAAAGTTTTTGAGCCAGCATAAGAGTCTTGTGCAGAAATCATTGAGGCAAGCTGTTTATCACTCATAGCATTAACACCGCTATCTGTGAGCATATCAAGAAAAACATCCTCACTTTTAAGAAGAAAAGTGTTCCAACCAGCCTCTCTAATAGCTTTTAATCTTCTCTCAAGAGGAGGCAGAGAGATCTTTTCAAAAACTCTCACTCTATAGCCATCAACATATAAAAAACCTCCGTCTCTAGATTTTACCTTGATAATATTCAACACCAGAAAATTCTTATCAAAAACAAATAAAAGTATCATTATTAAACACCTCAACTTGTTATAAACAATATCATATGATCATGTTCTCTCAGATCAATATTTATAAGCCGGCATATATATATATGGGAGAGTGTTATGAGACTTCCTCATATATCTAAAAAGATACTTATGATCATATTAATAACTAGTATAGCATCATCTCTCACAGGAATATATGTTCTCTCTCTAACAACATTAGAGCCGGGCCTCTACATAACTCTGAGACTTTATGATGTTGATAGAGACAAAGTTTTTGATGTATCATCGATTATTCAACGTGGAGATGTTATATGGTGTGTGAAGACTGATGTTATTGCGCCATTTATCTCTGAAAACGATTTTGTCACTATACTGAACAAATGCTACAGAGGATCTGGGGCGGCTTTCATATCGTATAACAAGATTAGGCCTGTGATAGATTCATGGATCAAAACATATAATCTTAGAAATGCTGATGTCAAAGGATTGATCAGTGGGATGATAATATCAGTTTTTGTAATGAATATTAGTGATAAAAATATTCTTTTCAAAGGATTTGATGTATACAGTTATAAACCATATGAATATAAAGATCCTAAGCCTGTGAACATAGAGATAAGAATGATCAGAGGGAGAGAACATATGTATTTCACAACAAAAATCCTAGGAGCCTCAGGCCTATCGTATTTAAATAAAGCTTCTGAGATAAGTCCTGAAGACAGCTACTACACATGGTATGAAGAGAGACAGATAACAATTATAATGCCTGAGAATCTGACAGGAATCTTACCATCAGATTATTTCCAGAACATAGGAGGAAAGACATATATGAAGACGCCAGTATTAATATTAGAGAACGTGGGCTCCTACTCAGGCGTTTTAATGTCAAGCGTTGATATTACATTATCAGATCCTTCCATCACAGTAGGGATCTATGCAACATTTACAGCTGGAGATATTATTGCAAAACTGAGAAGCGCCTCTCTACCTTCTGTATCTTTCAGATTAACTGATTTCACATGGGGAGGAAATAGCTATTATTATTATAGAGCAACAGAATTATATCCGGAAGAAGCGTCATGGTTATACATATATGCTAGACCTATACAGAAGTATACAGAATATTACGTCTGTGACGAGACTGGATGTAGAAAAATTGAGGATAGAGTATATTCGTTGATCACTGACGTATGGGTAATAGGATCTACTATACAAGGTGGTGAGGAAAGGGGACTTCCTCATCAGATCATTATGAATAATTTCTATAGCGGAACTAATGACACAGGAATATTATCTATCCCCGGTACACCTCTAGATGACGGTAAACTAGATCCTAATGAGAGCATAAATTTCAAACAGATATTTCCATATTATGATACATGTAGTGCTGATTTTGAAGTAGGAATTCCATTAGGAGCTATTGTAGCTACAGGGATCTGTGCAGGGCTTGGAATACCGAGCGGAGGATTAGCATGCACAGTTGCCATGGCTTTTGCATCATCATTTCATGTAAGTCTTTCGTTTAAAGGCTCAAGCATATATATTGGCGGTGGCATAGAAAATAAAGGACAATATCGCGGAGCTGGTTATAATGTTCCTGAGTACATCACTATGAGAATCAGCAGATATAAATATTATGTTCCTCCGCCATGGTGGTGTTTCTGGTGTTCTCCCTGTGAATATAAAGTTCCTGCTGGGATATATTTTAAGGCGTATTGATGTTAATTGTTAAATAATTCTTTTTTTATAAATAATCTATTTTATAACAAGGATCTTTCTGATAACTCTATTTAATATAGAGTAGTTTTTCGGCGATTTTTCTAATGATCATTCCGATTCTCCTTAGATCATCTGTGTTTAAATATATTCCTACTCCCTCTTCTGACTCATAGAATCTATAGCCTATCATCTCTAATTTTCTTCTCATATTCTCGTCTCTAAATTTTGGTGAGAAAAATATGAATCCTTCTTCTAAGATTTTGAAGCCTAGTTCTAAAGGCTCGTGATATGATATGTTTCTCATGATTCTTATTGAGTCGAGAAGAGTTGTTGCTAATGAAATATTCATCTCACTTGTTCTCTCAAGAGCTGAGGCTATACACTGATTATTAGAGGCTTCTTTTATAAGATCTAGAGCTCTTAATCTTCTACATCTATCTATGCTTCGTAGACATCTGAAACAGAGTAGTCTCAACATGTGTTCTGCTAAGGCTCCTAAGATTTCGACGTAGTCAAGCACCTTATCTACGGCTGGAAACTCTTTCTCTCCCAGAGATCTTTCTGTCTCATCAAGATCTTCTAATCTTCTTCTCACTTGAGATTTAAACATCTCTTCTACTGATCCTTCGATCACTTTTATAAGACTTTTGATCTCTTCGCCTGAGAAATGAATCTCCTCATCCTCCAATGCTTTAACACATCTATTTCTAAGGTCTTCAATATCAATATTTACATCTATATAATTCTTCATATGATCCTCGATCTCTCTCTTATATCTCAAGACCTCATGCCATGACCTGGGGTATGTATTATGTTTTATATAGAGATAAACTATTGCTAGATAAAAGAGGATTTTTCTGAGCATTCTAGCATATCTAGATACTATCATGGTCTTGCTGTTTTTAATCATCTCTGTAACACTCAATATATAATCGATCATCTCTCCACTTCTGATACATTCATCAGCTCTCTTCAAAAAATTATTTAATTCAACCTTGAAATCTTCTTTTAAAAATATCTTCTCAGAAGATTTCAACATAATAACTGTATAAGGATCACATTTCTCCAACATTTTTCTCATCATATCAATAGACATTATATTGACGTCTAACGAGACTTCAAATATTTTTCTAAGCTCATATGCAAAATCTTCTCCATATGAATAATCTCTCTCATCTGTCACAATCAAAAGATCTATATCTCTACTCTTCTCACGACCTCCATATAACAAACCTCCACCGATCAAGACACCTTTTAATTTTTCTGAAAAAATGTTTTTCTCATCAGTTAATCTAAGGATCCTCTTTTTAACAACCTCTATATCATTAATATTGTTATCTATAGAGAAGCTCACAGCTTTATTCCGATAGATATTATAGATAAACAACATTAATAATTATCTAAGTGTTTGTGATGCTATTTACTCCATGGTTCTTTTAAGTGCACTCTAAATCTCAGGAGGCTCTTGCCCTGTCTATAAACATGACTTGATTATTTTTAAAGAATACGTCAGAAGATTCAACGATATAAAGATGATATCAATATGATGGCGAGGAACGAGGAGAAACCTTTTATTATCTGACTACATATAATAATATTATTATGAGAAGATCTGGTGTCTTTAATATTTTATAAACATCTAATTATCTAGGGTCTTATGTTCAGATTTCTATCTAAAGAGGATATTGATAAAACTGTTGATCCTTTGGAGCTGATTTTTGTTATTAAAGATCTTTATATCAAGAAACCTTTGATCTCTGAGAGAACTTCTCTCGAGTTTAGAGATATATGGATAGGACTTATGCCAGGTATTGATTCTGAGACAGGTTTTGTCCTAAAGATCATAGGTATATATCCTAGGGCAGATCCTCGTGTGAGAGGCTATGTGATAATATCTGATCTTGAGAATGGAGGCATCAAAGCTATTTTAGATGCGTCAGCAGCAACAGGATGGAGAACCGCCACCACATCAGCGTTGGCGGCTAAGATTTTGATGGATTGTGGCCTTGAGAAGAGATGTGATATTGATGTTCTAGGTCTCATAGGCGCAGGCTTTCAAGGTGAGTATCATGTTAATGTTTTCAGAAGACTTTTTAATGTCAAAAAGATCATTGTTTATGATGTTGACAAGTCTAGACTTGAGAGATTTGTTAATAAAATGAATGTTGAAACATCTGATCACAAGGATCTTTTGAAGAGATCTGATGTTATTATTGTCGCAACAAACTCTATTAAACCAGTCGTCTCAGGAGATCTTTTGAAGAGAGATAGCATCATAATCTCCATAGGCGCTCCAAGACCTGTCAATGAGATTGATGATGAGACTAGAAGAAGAGCTGGATGTGCACTTGTAGACACTTTATATGGAGCTCTTAATGAGACTGATGATGTTAAAGGTCTGGAGCTTGTCGAGTTAGGAGAATATCTGTCTGGAAAAAGATGTTTATTCAAAGAGTTGAGGCTTTACAAATCTGTTGGCACAGTTGTTCAAGATATTGCTTTTGCAAGATATATTTTGAGAAAAATATAATATTTTTTGGATAATTATGTTCTGATGAAGAAGGGAGCAAACTCTGAATAGTGATGAACGCGCTCTTCGCGGATGATTTTCATATGAATTTTTAAGAGAGTTAATCAGTATATATAGAGAGGCAATGTATATGGCTCAAATGTTACTTGCAAATCTAGATGAATGGGTTAAGATGCAGAAGAGAGCTTTAGAAGCATTTAAACAGTTGAATGAAGAGATCTTGTCAGGCGGTGATAGACTACAGATTGTTCTTGCAACAAGAGCAGTGTTTCAACATATGATCAAGACTTTGAGAGCATTTGATCAATGGCTTCAAGATCCTGTGATACTCTCAAGTCTAGGCAAAGATGATCTTGCTGCAGTATGGAAGGCGGCTTATGATATAGCTGTGAAACTTCTTGAGCTTGATATATCTCATACATCAAGCTTTAGAGAGCTTGCTGCATCAATGATTAAAGAAGGTAAGATGACACCTTTGATGGCTCTTAAACTTGGCACTCCACAGCTGGGAGAAGAAGAAAGAGAGAGAAGACCTCCTATAATAACAATGTGAAAAATAATAGAAAGCTTAAAAGTATTTAAATAAATTATTGTTTATTTAAGTTCTGAAGATAGATTATATGGAAGTCCTCTTTTAAGAACCTCCTCTGGGATATGATCTTTATATTTTCTTAGAAACTCTAGATCCTCTTTCTCTCTTCTATACTCATCTGGAAGCATTCTAGGTATCTCATTTATTATAGGATACCATCTTCCACATTTAGGACATATTAGAATCCCCTCAGCAACCTCGTATTTAAAACATTCTTCACAAGGAGGCTCCTCGCCTCTCTCCTTAAGATCCTTGATCTCTTTGTTTAAAAATGAACAATATAATTCACAGACAGGTTTTCTGCCTCTGAACTCTCTTTTATAAATGTTTCTGTTGAATACTATAAGCTTGAGCGGAAAAGTTTTACACATTGGACATGCCAATAGATCCATCAGTCTATATTTCAATATTTTGTCACCACACTCATGATCTCTTTTAATATGTTCTCGGCAATATCTTTTGTATAAGCCTCGATCATTATTCTTAGAATAGGCTCTGTCCCTGATGGTCTCACAAGAAACCAGTAGTCTCTTCCATCAACTCTTACGCCGTCTATATCAATAATTCTCTCTTTAGAATACATATTCTTCAGCTCTTCAACAACTTTCTTAGTCTTCTCAGGATTGGTAGGTACTTTAGTTTTTATCACATGTCTCTTAGGAAGGACGCTCATTATATCATGAAGATCTTTGTTTTCATAAGCCATAAGCTCGAGCATTAAAACAGTTTTTGCAGCGCCATCTCTAACATACTGATGTTCTGGATATATGAATCCTGTGTTCTCCTCAAAAGCACATAATCCTCCTACTCTCATAAGCTCTCTAGCAATAACTATAGAGCCTACTCTAGTCCACACAACTTCTATCCCTCTCGGCCTTAGGATCTCTTCGACAAGACTTGATGATGAGACTGCTGTCACAACTCTCTTAGGAAGTTTGCTTCTTCTATTCTCAGAAATATGAATAGTCAGAGGAATAGCATCTCTATCACCCCAGTAAGCCTCTCCAAATCTGTCAACAAACATTGCTCTATCAGCATCACCATCATGAGCAACTCCCATATCAGCATTCAAAATCCTAACGATCTCTCTAAGATCTGTTATAGTCTCTGGGGTAGGCTCATAAGGTCTTGAAGGCTCAGACTTAAGATCTCCGTTTATAACAAATGTTTTTACGCCAAGACTCTCAAGAATCTTATGAGTAGTCACTGCGCCAGCGCTGTTAGCAGGATCTATAACCACTCGAAATCTTTTTGAAGAGATCCTTTCTTTATCAACCAGCTCAACAACTTTCTTCACATAATAATCATTAACCAGATCATCTCTCTCGACCTGGTATTGAACTTCTCTCCAAGAGACTTTTCTAAATCTCTCTTCATGAAAAATCTCTTCAATCTTCTCTTCAACATCTCTAGGAGCCTCGACACCGCTACTCTCTATAAACTTGATCCCTACATACTCAGGAGGATTATGACTTGCAGTGACCATGACGCCAGCATCATATCCTCTGTCTCTCACATTTATTTGAAGCGCGGGAGTAGGGGTTATCCCCGCCTCATAAACTTTTGCTCCACCAGCCATGAGACCTGCTATAGCTGCATAATATATATCGGAAGATCCTGCTCTACCATCTCTTCCAACAAGAACTCTGGCTCCTCTAGGCAGATAAGACGCTATTGCCAGCGAAAGTCTCATTGCTTTAAAAGGATCCATCTCTTCATTATATACCCCGCGAACGCCATCAGTTCCGAATAATCTCCTCATTTTCATCCAAATAAACATTATAAATCTATTTATAAAATATGTGGAGCATGAATTGAGACCTGTGATATGGTTTGATGCTTTAACAACAAAACAGCTTCTCATTGGAGGCTCAACAAAAAAATTTTTAGAGGAGAAAGGTTTTGAAGTTCTTCTCACAGCCAGAGATTATGATGTTATAAAAGGACTTTCTGAGAGACTGAGACTTGACACAAAGATCTTTGGAGGATACGGTGAGGATCTTTATGAGAAGCTTCGTCAAGAAGCTTATAGAATGAAGATCGCTACAGATCTTTTGTCAGAATATGGAGAGAGATTCATAGCAGGAGTCTCATACCCTAATCCTGTGGAGGCTAGAGTAGTATATGGCCTTGGAAGAGATTATATAGTGATCTCTGACAGCCCCCACTCTAGACATCCACATATTCTCTCACTGCCTATGGCCAAATATCTTGTTTATACAGACTGTATATCAGAGGAGGCGTGGAGAGAATATGTTCATCCAAGACTCACTCTATATCCCTACAAAGGTTTTGATGAGCTGAGCTGGATAAGATATCTTCCAGAGGTTTTTGATAAAAAATTTATTCATGAGCTAGGTCTTGAAGAGAAGAGATATATTGTTCTCAGACCTGAGGAGAGCAAAGCATCATATTACGAATGGGGTTTCAACAAAGATCTTTGGGTTAAAATAACTATAGAGGCTGTTTCTCAAGGTCTTAAAACAGTGATCCTTCCGAGATACATAGATCAGAGGATGATATTATCTAAAGAGCTGAGAGAATATGTGAAGAAAGATCTTGTGCTGATCCCAGAGCCTTCGAAGGCTGTCGGCCCAGCGTTTATAAAGTATTCTCTTTTAGTTGCAACAGGCGGAGGAACTATGGCTAGAGAGGCTGCTTTACTAGGGGTATTGGGAGCAACATTCTTTCCAAGATTTTTAGATGTTGATAAATGTGTTGAGAGATATGGTCTCCCCATGAGATACATATCTTCTCACGAAGATCTTATTAAGATAATAAAGGATCTTTCTAAAGATCCTGATAAATATCGTCTCAAGAATATTAATGATATTTTGAGAGACATGATCACTCCTGTAGACGCTGTCTATAACATTCTCAAAAGTTTATATAAAAAA
>WYEN01000111.1 GCA_009903825.1 Desulfurococcales archaeon | reverse complement strand
AAGATAAAAGATAAAAAATATAATCAGATATAATGTGTTTATCTTGAACATTATATAGGAGTATTTCTCATATTTTTTTGACACAAGACTTTTGATGCCTAAGATAATCATGATCAGCAGTATGAGAGATGAGAAAATGAGCGTCATCACACTTAAGAAGCCTTTTATATACATCAGAATATTGAATATATAAAGTATTGATACCGCAACGAATATTGTTTCAATACTCTTCTCAGCACCATACACAGCTGGGAGCATCGGTATATGTGCATTTCTATAATCATCTGCCCATTTAATACTTGTAGTCCATATGTGAATAAGACTCCATAAAGAGATCATCATAGATAAATATAGAACCTCTATATCTATTCTCCCTGATAAAGAGGCTCCAGCGATCACAGGCATGGCGCCGGCGCTACTACATATGACAACACTCCAAGGAGTTCTTCTCTTAAGGATCAACGTATATAATATGTCGAAGATTAATACGCCTAGAAATGCTGAGATAAACACATATATGTTTAATACATATGATATGTAGAGTCCTAAGATCATTATAACAAGACTTATTACAAAAGCTCTATATTTCTCAATTCTTCCTGAAGGAATAGGCCTGTTTCTAGTTCTAATCATGATCGAGTCTATATCAGCATCTAAAAACATGTTCACACCAGTAGCTCCTGCCGTCACTAAAAATAAAGCTGAAGAGAATAAAATAAGAGAATAGAGATCTGGCGTGAGATTAATATATTTTAAATAAGTCATCACACCTATAAATACAGATGCTAAAGTCTGTCTAATCTTGAAAAGCTCTATATAGCTTCGAAATATATTAAAATAAGTATAAAGCCCTGATCTTTCAATTGATAAAGTCTTCTCCAAACGATCTTTAGATGACATAGCTATCCAAAACATCATATAGACATTATTTTAAAAATCAGAGTTAACTCTCATATGGTTACATCAGGTTACAAATTATTCACATATAAAATTATGATCT
The DNA here is from genome assembly GCA_009903825.1 of Desulfurococcales archaeon. Classification (GTDB taxonomy): domain Archaea; phylum Thermoproteota; class Thermoprotei_A; order Sulfolobales; family AG1; genus WYEN01. The sequence goes on along the minus strand of WYEN01000111.1, from coordinate 7,265 downwards.
TGAGAAAATCAGACCCGGTGGAGGATCATCATTTTTCAGAGACGTGCATTTTCTTCATCTAATATATTTATATCAAGATCTTTTCTTAAATATTTTCTAGATGATATATTTTTTGATGAAGAAAATTTCGCGCGCTGAAAAATGATGATTTTTCCGCATTCTGATGATCTTTAGATAGGCGTTGTTATATTAATAATCTCAAGCTCATAATCTTCTTCTCCTACAAGTATTTTAATCACTTCATCAGATATCAACGGTTTATCATCTATTAATGGATATGCATATGGAAGCTCTATCAGATGTTCAAATTCTCCGATTCTTCTTCTTAAAACAAGTCCTAATGCTATCTTGATATCCTCAAGTCTTCTACCTCTCAACATCTCCATGACAACATATACTGCGCCATCAATTGGAAATTGATATCTTCCTATGTTTCTCTTCTCAGCCTCTGGAAACTTGTCTGAGAGAAGCTTTTTTGTTCTTCCGAGCGGGGGATGAGAACCTAATATTCCTCCGACCACCACAGCCTCAAATCTCTGAAGATCTTTGTGAGTCAGTACTTGAGATGCCTGAGGATCTAATATGATCACTTTCGAAGGATCTATAAGCTCATGAAATCTTTTTCTAGAACTAGGCAGACCCTCGATCTCTACACCAGTGATCATTAGTATAGAGCCTGCAATTTTAAAACTATTTTTATACTCAGCTAATATCCATCTGCTAAGCTCACTCTCTAAATGTTCAATAAATATCCTCTGGATCTTCTGAACCCTATTTAATTCTTTATTACAGAAAATAATATATAGAGACTTCCAAAGATCTTTGGATATAAAAGGAGTAGAATATGTATAAATATTTTGCAACCACGATACCAGGTGTAGAAGACATATCTGCAAGAGAGCTGGAGAAGATCGTAGGAGTCAAGCCTGAGATCGATGTTGACAAAGTTTTTCTTGAGACAGATCTTGAGGCCATGTATAAGATCAATTTTATGTCTCGAACTATAAACAAGCTGTATATCTTATTGGCAAGAGAAGAGTTTAAAGATCTTAATGATATATATCGTGTTGTGAGAAACATAGATTTCAGAGAGTTAATTAGGCCTGACATGAAATTTGCTGTGAGAGCTGAGAGAATAGGTGAACATAATTTCACTAGTATTGATATTGCTAGAGTAGCTGGTCAAGCTATAATTGATTCTTATATGGACTCTATGAAGACGAGACTTAAAGTAGATCTTGAGAATCCTGACATAGAGATCAATGTTTTAGTCAGATTTAACGAGATATTGATCGGCGTAAACACTTCTGGAGAGTCTCTTCATAAAAGAAGATATAGAGTATATAATCATCCAGCAGCTTTAAAAACGAATCTTGCTGCATCAATGATATTTTTAGGAGACTACACTGGAGAGCCTCTTCTAGACCCTTTATGTGGCGGAGGCACTATACCTATAGAAGCTGCACATATAGCACGAAAATATCCTATCTCAATATTTAGAAGAGAATATTACTTCAGAAGACTTCCTCTACACAATGAATCTATTGAGAAAAATGTGGAAGAAAAACTGATCTCATCGATAAACAAAGAAATTTACGAGATATATTGTGTAGATATAAGCAGGGAGCATATTCAAGGAGCATTACTAAATGCGAAAAACGCTTTAGTAGATGACACAATAAAATTTTTTAACAGAGACTCAACCAGAAGAGAAAGTTTTGAAGATATCGAAGCGAAGCTTATAGTGACTAATCCTCCATATGGCATGAGATCTCATAGCTTAAAAAAGATCGAAGGTTTCTACGAGACATTTCTAAAGACTTTAAAAGAAGTCTATCAGAATATTAAACTAGTTCTTATCACAGCTTCGACACAACAATTTGAGAATGCCATTAAAAAAACAGATGTCGAGATAATACACTCAAGAAAAGTTATGCACGGAGGCTTAACCGCAAAGATCTATATGATAAAAATATGATCTCAAGATCTTAACTGAAATTAGGACTATCTTAAGATCTGAAATGATAAAGCCGGCGATCATTATAAGCCTCTATTCTATTCTCCGTTAAGAGAGCCTATATCTTTCTATAGATCCTGACAGTATAAACTCCATCTGATACAGTTATATGTCTCTTCCCAATATAAATTCTTAATCTTCTTCTCTTAGCTTTCTCTATAATCTTTTCAATATCTATACACTCCAGCTCAATATATGGAGGATGATAATCAATTAGAAGAAGATGTCCTTTTTCAACAGCTTCTTTGGTATGTCTAGTAGGCTCACAATTCTCGATAAGAAATCTCATATATTCTGGAACAGCTATTCCAGGAACAATTCTTATAAATTTTATACTCATATAAACTTAAGCCTCCTAAGGATCTTCTCTAAATCTTTCTCAAGACCAGCTTGTCTAGCTCTTATCTGGAGATAGCTAATATCGATCTCTTCTCTCTTTTGAGAAAAGATCTTTTTTAGATCCATAAGATCTTTTCTTTCACCTGACATAAGCTTAAGAATAATCAGATCCTCTAACGAAGGTATTAATAGGCCAGGCCTGATCTCTAGAGATCTAGATATAAATAGATCATCAAGGATCAAGGGAGCATAATTAATATCTACATGCACATCATCATTAACATAAAAACCCCATTTTCTCCATTGAACTATGAAACCTTTCTCTCTAAGTCTCTCTGTGATCTTGTCTCTAAGATATAGATCAGGATGTTTATCAATAGTTAAATCCCAGTCTCTAGTTTCTCTGCCAAGATCAACACCTCTTATAATTAAAGCTCTTGCACCTATTATAAACACCTTAAGCCCTAGTTCTCGAAGAACATTTATAATGATATTCAGAGAGTTTATTAGCTCTATGATCAATCTATGTCCCTTAGCATCATCTATAAATATTATCTTCAGGAAGAAATATTAAATATCTCCTCAAAAACAAATGAAAAGTTCATAAACATTTCCCCGTGAACTATTGATAACCTGAGAATCATGAGATTTCACAGATGTATTCCGAATATATGAGGAGAACCAATGAACCACCCCGAAGGGAGCCTTCGCCCTTTGAGGCAGGGAGGAGGTCAGGAATTTAATAGAGATTTATAGAAAGTATAAAAATGAGGAAAAAAAGATGCCTCTGAAAACAATAGCTATTTATAGAGAAGGCTGTTTGAAACCTTTAGAACCATTAGATCTTCAGGAGGGAGAGACAGTAATTGTTGTCGCTAGACATTCTATAGGTTTTATAGAGAAATTTATTAAGGATCAGACATCATTAACATCAATAATCTTTAAGAAGATTCCTGCTACAAAGGCAGCGTTAGCCAAGTGGGAGGATAATAGTTTGAAACCTTTAGAACCATTAGATCTTCAGGAGGGAGAGACAATTCTCATAGAGATATTAAAAACCTCCTCTTCTATAGCTGAAAAGATCCCAGGATCTATAGTATATATTGAGGAGGATCCTATAAAGATCTTAAGTTCTGAGAGAAGGTAGAGACATATTGATCAATATAGTGATAGATGCAAGCGTCTTTATAGATCATCTTATCAGAATAAAAGGGCTGGAAGAGAGAAACATTGCCGCGACAAGAGTTTTAAATCTCGTCCCAGGGACTCATGTTAAAATATTTGAACCTTTTATTCTTGAGATAGAGCTATATGGCGTCTTAGTCAGATATATAAATAAAGATCTTGTAAAAAAGATCGTGAATGACATTATGAATAATGTTATAGTTGTAGGAGAAGACGAGATACATGAAGAGGCGAAGACTATAGCCTTCGAGACAGGGTCGAGAGCTGTTGACTCATACTATATAGCTTCAGCATTAAGATCAAGATCATTTCTTATCTCAAGTGATAAAACCATGATTTATAATGCTCAGAAGGCAGGTCTCAAAGCTTATCATCTCGTTGAAGATATAGATAAGATTATAGATCTTTTGAAGTCGTAGATTTATTTTTAAGTCTTGATCTTGTAGATTTTTACGATATTGCCAGAGGCGTGATCAGAGATATAATATATATGTATATTAAAAGATCTTTTTTATTGAACAGGTTTATATTCTCTCTAGACTCTTTCATTGGATACATGATGTATGTCTCGACAATATTTCTAGAGTTTTGTGCCGTGTAATATATTAATGGTGTTATTGCTGAAAATATTTTTCTTCCTTTATACTTCAGTCTTAATGTAACAAGTGCTTCTGAGAAATATGTTAGTATAACAGGGATCTGGGCTAAGACCATTGTTATGGTCTGAGCATGTTCTGTTAATCCTAATCTAGATAATATAGATCTCCACTCTCTAACATTTATCAACTGAAATATTAATGTGAATCCTATGAAGAAAGCTGTCAATCTAAAAGATCCTATGATAATTTCTGTTAGACCTGGAGCTGGCAGTCTGAGAAACACGTTTATCAATTGAATTATTATGCCTATCAATATGAATATCGCTATCATAAAGATCCCGCTCAAAACTTTTCTTAATCTTCCAATGATTGTTAATATGACAAACTCTGAGGCTAATATTATTATTGGATATGATATATAGATATAAAAGTTGTGAACAGATCTTGACAAGATCAGTATTATCAGAAGAGAGAGTATAAGAATGATCCTTGATAAGACGCTGTACTCTAATCTCTTGTCTGAGAATAGAAATAAATATGAGAGACCTCTGATCATAAGGATCCTCTGTATAAACTCTTTAGAAACTCTAGATCAATATTTTCATCAGCTTCAGAATAAATATATTTATATAATGATCCTTCTCTCAGCATGTATATCTTCATATGACTCCTATATCTAGATATGATATCGAGATTTGCAGTAGCAATAATCTTTGTCTTATCATCAGTCAAAAGATCTTTTAAAATCTCTATTCTATCTACATATGTCAATCCTGAGAAAGGCTCATCAATTAACAATATTATGTTGTCAGAGACGTTCCTACTGATCTCTATGGCAAGTTTAACTTGTTGTCCATATGACAGGTCGAAGGGAGAGAGATTTATGTCTATGCCTATATCAACAATTTTCTTCAAAAGATCCTTTGTACATCTCTCTCCCAAGCCTCTTGTTCTACAGATCTCTTGAACCTCTTTTTTAACACTTTCTTCAGTATAAAAGAGCGATATATTCTGTGGAATATACATCATATCAGCATCTCTATAAATCCTCCCACGCCAAGGCCTTAGATAGCCCGCCAATATTTTCAAAAGAGTTGTCTTCCCAGATCCGTTAGACCCATAGATCATCACTACATCTCCTTTATCAACTGATAAATTAATGTTTCTCAGAATAATATTATGATCATATCTATGCCACAGATCTATTGTTTTTAAAATAACTTTATTATCAAAAGATCTTTTTGTAACAACAGGATCTTCCTTAGACATCTTCTCTCTAGATATACTCTTGATCTTTGAAGTCACATCTTTTAAAACACCATCTCTCAACAGCAAAACACGATCTGATATATTGATCAGCGGTTTAAACCTGTGTTCTAATATGATCAATGTTTTTCTAAGTTCTTTTAGAAAAACGATGTTCATGAGAAAATCTTTTGTGGAATCATCATCAAGCCACATGAGAGGCTCATCAAAAATTATTAAAACAGGATCTGAGGCAAGAGCTTTTGCGATAAGAGCTCTTCTAGCCTCGCCACCTGAGAGCTCATAGAAGTATCTGTTTATCAAGTTTCTCAGTCTAGTCATATCAATTATTTTATTAAATATCTTCTCAGCCTTTTTCTCATCATCAACTAGATATCTTATATGACTCATCAGATCTTCTCTGAGAAGAGGCTCAATAAAATAATTATATGGATTCTGACCTACGACACGTATCTCTTTAAATAACTCTGAGAAATCAAGCTCTTTTATATCTCTGCCTCGATAAACAATCTCTCCCTTCAATTCTCCACCATATAAAGTCTCGCCTAATCCTGTAACAGCTCTCGCCAAAGTGGTTTTTCCACTTCCAGCCTCTCCTATTATAAGAACTGTCTCACCTTCATAAAAAGATTCTTTGACTCCTCTGAGAATCCATTCTCCATCTTTATATCTAAACCAAACATCTCTAAGCTCTAACAATGGCTGTTGATTTCTCAAAGATTTTCTCAGCCTCTTAATAATTATGTTCTTAGCTCATAAGATTATATAACGTCTTTCTAACAACTCTAAATATGCCTATAGATGATGAGGCTACTATGAATCCTAGTATGACATTAAAAACTATTATCTGAGGCAGATACACGTATAAAACTGCGACCCATGCCGACTCAAGATCTTTCGCCCACCCTGCGAAGACAAGCCAGAATGGAGTTACTATTAGATTTAAAAATATCATCACTGCTACTCTTGACAAAACTGATAATGTTATAGATAAAACTGCCCCCACTGTAGATTCTTTGAATCTTCTGAATATTATTGTGAGAGGAATAAATGTAGAGAGACTTGCAACAGTCTTCATAAACATTCCTATAGGATCAAAGCCTGCCAAAACTGGAATGAGATAATATATTGGCAGAGCTGACAAAGCATATTTTATAGATAAGATACTTAAGATCGTTAGAGGAATCTCTGAAGCATCATACTTGAGAAAAGAAGCCAGCGGATGAGGGATCTCATAAAACTTTAATATCACCGCCAGAGCAATCATGCCTGTGACAAGAGAGATCTTCTTTAGATAAACTATTCTCTCAACAATCTCAGCACGAGATCTTTCCATTTAAACTACTCCTCTAGAAATTTAAGAATTTAAAGTATAAATTTATATCATGCTCTTTTTAAATTGATTAACATGTTGTATATAACTTATTAACTAACGTATTAATATATGTTTCAATAATGTTTTTATATAAAGGTTTATAAGTCTTATTTTCAAAAAACTGTAGTAGTGCAACAATATGTCAATGATCAGATATATACTCATAAGAATAATGTATGCGATACCTACGTTGATAGGCGCAATGATAGTCATGTTTATATTAATCAGAATGTTGCCTGGAGACCCTGCGAGACTTATCGCAGGTCCTGAGGCGTTGGAACAAGATGTTGAGAGAATAAGAGAACAGCTGGGACTTAACAAGCCTCTGTATATACAATTTATTGATTATATGTCATCTATCTTAAGAGGAGATTTCGGTGTCTCACTTAAATACGGCACTCCTGTTATTAAAGAGATCATGGCTAGACTGCCTTACACAATTGTTCTAGCAATTGCTGCAGAGGCTATTGCCGTGTCAATTTCT
>WYEN01000098.1 GCA_009903825.1 Desulfurococcales archaeon | reverse complement strand
GATCTATGGATCCTCTCAAAACTTTTTGCAATAACTACTCTCACTCCAAGAAGCTTCGGGCCTTTGGCAGCCCAATCTCTCGAGCTTCCTGCACCATAGTTTTCTCCAGCTATGACGAGCAACGGAATATTATCTTGTTTATATTTCATTGCAGCATCATAGACGGTCATCACATCGTTAGTAGGCTGATATATTGTGTATCCGCCGATAATATTTTTATCAGCTAACATCAAATTTCTAATACTTTTACTTGCGAATGTTCCTCTCATCATAACCTCGTGATTACCTCTTCTAGAGCCATAAGTATTGAACTCAGAAGGCTTGACGCCTCTAGAGATCAGATATTGACCGGCGGGACTCTTAGGATCTATTGCTCCTGCTGGCGATATATGATCTGTTGTTATATTATCTCCTAATATAAGAAGAATCCTTGAGTTCCTCAGATCTTTCATACCAGGTATCTCATCTAACTTAAAATCTTCAAAATAAGGAGGCTTTCTTATATATGTGCTTTTCTCATCCCATTCATAAGTTAATCCTGTGGGAGCCTCAAGTCTCTTCCACTCCTCGGGAGCCTCTTCATCTATTTTAGAATATTTCTCTATAAAGATCTCTCTAGAAATATATTTCTCTATATATTCTCTGATCTCTTTCTTGTCAGGCCATATATCTTTTAGATAAACAGGTTTTCCATCAGAAGAGTATCCCAAAGGATCTTTATAAAGATCTTTTGTTATGTCTCCGGCAATTGCGTAGACGACTACCATCATAGGAGACATTAGATAATTAGCTCTTATATCTGGATGAACTCTACCCTCGAAATTTCTGTTTCCAGATAAAACCGCCACACCCACAAGATCTTTCTCTGTTAATGTTTTGCTAATCTCCTCTGGCAGAGGACCTGAGTTTCCGATACAAGTCATACATCCGTATCCAACGATATAGAAGCCCAGCTTCTCAAGATATCTTAATAAGCCAGATCTTGATAAGTATTCCGCGACAACTCTTGAGCCTGGTGAAAGACTTGTCTTAACATGTGGAGGAACTTTAAGACCTTTCTCAACAGCCTTTTTAGCAAGAACTCCAGCACCGATCATGACCTCAGGATTACTCGTATTAGTACAGCTTGTTATTGCAGCAATAAAAATATCTCCATCTTTAATCTCGTAACTCTCTCCATCTATTTTCACAAAGGTCTTGAGTATAGTTCCAGAAGGATATCCTCTTCTTTTATTTCTATCTTCTAAAACCTTAACAAGACTCTGAGGAACCTCTGAAAGTCTTCTCTTCTCCCACGGGAGTGAAGGTCCTGCCACTATACTTTCTATATTGCTAAGATCTAGGTCAACAATTTTCGTGTATTCTATATCTCCTTCTCGAGGAACTCCAAACATGCCTTGTGCTCTATAATATGTCTCTACAAGTCTCACCTGATGTTCAGATCTTCCTGTTAAAAATAGATATCTAAGAGTCTCATTGTCAACTGGGAAGAGAGCTGTTGTAGAGCCGTACTCAGGAGCCATATTAGCTATAGTAGCTCTCGTTGGTACATCAAGTTTTTCTATGCCCTCGCCGAAGAATTCTACAAATCTCCCCACAACATTATGTTTTCTCAAAAGCTCTGTCACATGAAGCACTATATCAGTGGCGGTTACACCTGGCTTAGGCTCTCCATATACGTATACGCCCACAACTTCTGGAGTAGGCAGTATGACAGGCTCTCCCAACATGGCGGCTTCAGCCTCAATGCCTCCGACACCCCATCCTAACACGCCTAATCCATTGATCATTGTTGTGTGAGAGTCTGTACCTACTAATGTATCGAAATAAGCTACGAGACCTTCCTCAGTTTCAGATGTCATAACGACTTTAGCTATATATTCCAGGTTTATTTGATGAATAATTCCTATGCCAGGCGGAAATATCCTTAGATTCTTAAAAGCTTTCTGAGCCCATTTGAGAAATCTATATCTCTCAATATTTCTCTCCATCTCCATCTTTATATTCAGTCTCAACGCGTCTGGAATCCCCCAATAATCTACTTGAACAGAATGATCTATTATAAGATCTACTGGAACCAAAGGATTAATAACGCTTGGATCAATACCTAACTCTTTAGCGACATCTCTCATGGCAGCAAGATCAATTATTGCAGGAACACCTGTGAAATCTTGCATAATAACTCTTGCAACTTTAAAAGGTATCTCTCTAATCTCTCTAGGAGTTTTCTCCCATCTGGCTACATGTTCAATATCATCCCAAGTCACTGTAGTCTCATCAAAATTTCTTATGAGAGACTCTAAGACTATTCTAATACTAAGAGGCAATCGATCTATTTCAAAACCATATTTAGATAATTCTCTGAGAGAATAATATCGATATCTCACATTATCAACAACAAACTCTTTGAGAAGATCTTGTTTATAAAACCTTTTGCTCATAAAACACCACTCAAAATATATATTAATTATTTATGTTAAAAATATGAGTAAATATATTTTTCTTTATGATTTAAGCTTCTATGCTCCATTTATCGCCATAGATTATACACATGAGATCTTTTGATGAGACGTTTATATATATAAACATCATCTCATGAGGCTCAATAACTATCTGAGAATCATTTAAAAACATCTTTTCACTAGTATAAATGTTTAAACATATGATCTTTCTTAAGATCACCTGTTTATCTCCATAATTAAGGATCATAAGAACATTATATGTGTCATTATATAGTCTATAGATCGATATATGATATGTTGAGATTATATTTCTCTCAATATTTTCTTGAGATGTTATATTGTTCATCTTCTCTATTAAGATTCCTCCGACTCCTATGATTATCATAAGCATTAGCAAAGAAATGATCAGATTGTTCATTAGACATCTCCATTTATTAATTAATATTTTAAAAAGCTACAGATCATTATTAAGAGGGCTCTTTTATGATAGTAAATGAGAGAAAAACAAAGATCATTGTGATGATCTCAGGAGCCTCAGGAACGATATATTCTTTGAGACTTCTTCAAGTTTTAAAAAACTTAGGAGTATACACCGAGGTTATCTATGGCAGAGGTAGTGTTAAAGTTTCTGAGATAGAGTGTCTAGATGAGAGAGATTTCATTGATTTTCTCAATAAATATTCTGACAAGATCTATTCTGAAGAAATGTTAGAGGCTCCTCCAAGCTCCTCAAGCTATTTAGCTGATTTTCACGGTTTTGTTGTTGCACCGACTTCTTTAAATACTCTTGCTAAAGTTGCTCATGGGATAGCTGATAATCTTATAACTCGTGTTGCTATAAATGCTCTTAGAATAAAGAAGAGAATAATTTTTCTTTTGAGAGAGACTCCTCTAGGTGTTATAGAGTTGAGAAATGCTTTGAATATTGCTAAGGCTGGAGGAGTTATTCTCCCAGCATCACCAGGTTTTTATCATGATCCTTATGACATACTTGATCTTATAGATTTTGTGGTGGGAAAAATACTTGATCTTTTGGAGATAAGACATGATCTTTATAAGAGATGGCAAGGCTCTAGTATAAGTCGGCGCCTCTGCCAGAGAGTTTTTTGAAATGATCTTTTAATTTTCTCGCCTCTTTCTCCTCCTCTTCTAACTCTTTAAACATATCATGAGAGCTTTTCTTCTTATTTTTCTCAATGCCATATAGACATTTGTTTCCTGGAAGAAGATATCTCTTCTCACAGTAGGCATACTGACAAGAGCCGGCTATACATTGATCATTAACCCAGCTACAGTAGGCAACCAACTTTAGCTCATTTCCTATTCTCATATTTCTTATGTTAAGAGCTTTTTTGGCACATCTGAAGAATGGACACAGAGGATTACAATAGACTCCATTAGGTCTAGGCTCTATCTCTCCTTCTCTATAGAAAGTTCTCTCCATAGGCTGTCCATAAGATCTATCGAATCTCCCCTCTCTTCTCACGGGGTTTCTCTCAAAATCTTTTGATGAAGATCTGTCTCTATCAAATTCTTTCTTCAAAACTCTCCCTCATATTCTCTCAAAATCTTATCCATCCAAAAGATATATATTTTATTGTATTATCATAAACTATTGCTATAACAAGATTTTTTCTTACGCTATGACTTAATCTTCCAAGCCTGACTATGTGAATAGGATCTATCTCTTCATCATATTTAAACACGTGAACAAGATATGGAGCATGCTCAAGCCCAGGTCCCTTCTCATATACTGCATAATCTACTCCATATTTCATTCCCGACCTGATCACATATCCCTTCTCACGAAGATCTTTGAAAACTTTATATGTATATAAAAATCTAGGGTCTTTAGATGCTGCATAATTTTTCAGAGTTTCACAATCTATCTTCTCACGATCTTTTATCGGCAATGCTATATTTTTCTCACATAGATACACAGCCTCTAACAAAGTTAATTCCAGAGGCCCCTTGTAGCTGACGCCTATCTTAGGTTTTTTCTCTCCAAAAGGTTTTCCTATGAAATGCTTTGAGTATAATTCATTAGATATCTTATGATCAAATATCAGAGCTTTTCCGCCTATTATCATCATATTTACACGAGGAGTCTCTCCACTCATTATCTATATCTACCTTAATCTCTTCTGCTATATTATTAATATGTTGTGAAAGTTAATATAGACAGGGTCTTTTATTGAGTAGAGTCTTAGATGAGTTGAATAAAGAGATCTCTGAGTTAATAGCGTCTGTAAAAGATTCGGTGATAATGATCATTGTGGAGAAAATAGATCTATTGAATATACTCGGGCTCTCACAACCTGTGAGAGGCTTAGGATCAGGTTTTATAATTGGTGAGAGATTAGCTGTGACTAATGCTCATGTTGTTGGAGATGCTAGAGTTGTTAAAATAGTATATTCAGATGGATCTATAGGAGAGGGAGAGGTGATCGCTAGAGATCCTGATAGAGATCTTGCTTTAATAATGTTAGATAGAAAAGATGTTAAAATATTGAAGATGGGCGATTCAGACAAGATAAAGATTGGCGAAATAGTTTTTGCGATAGGATCTCCTTTGGGACTTCCAGGCCCCTCAGTATCTATGGGCGTTGTAAGCGCTGTTGGCAGAACAATAGTTGGAGAAGGAGGACAGATAGTTCTCGAAGATCTTATACAGACGGATGCAGCTATAAATCCTGGAAATAGCGGAGGTCCTCTAGTGAATCTTGATGGAGAAGCTATTGGAATAGCAACAGCTATAATACCATATGCTCAGGGCATAGGCTTTGCACTTCCTATAAATCATGTGAAAAGATTTATTCATCTAATCTCAAGATTCGGAAGACCTGTGAGAGCATGGATAGGAGTATATGTCTCTGCATTAACTCCTGAGACAGCAAAAAGTCTGGGGCTGGAGATTAAGAAAGGCGTTGTGGTAGTCAAAGTGTTGCCTGGGACGCCAGCATATGAATATGGTGTGAGAGGCGGAGATATAATAATTGAGGCTGGAGGACATGAGGTCTCTACGCCTTTTGAGTTGAGAAAAGCTGTTGAGGAAAATATTGATAAAGGAGAGATCATGCTAAAGATCTTTAGAAGAGGAAGAGTATTTGATATAAAGATACCGATACTAATCGAAGGACTATGATCTCTTGGCTAGATAAGTTTTTAATTTTTCTTATTTGATAAAATACTCTGATAAAAATATCTCATGTTATAAGATGAGGGTTGTTAAAATGGTGTTGAAAATATCTAAATCAAATATTCTTAAGATTATTCTTGACGAGCTTGAGGAGGCTGGCGGAGCTATGAGAGACAAAGATCTTTTCGAGATCTTAAGAAGAGATATTCCAGATCTTTCTATGAAAGAATTCATTAGATATCTATTGATTTTAGAGTTTAACGGTTGTATTGATGTTAGCACTATAGGTGAGAACCTGAGAGCTGTGAATCTGATCAAGAAATGTCAAGAAAAAGAAGAGAGTTCTTCAGAAGAAGAGTCATAGTTTAACTATATCTCCATCCATAATAGAATAGTGGGGTAAGATCATATATTAAATATCCGTTGTCAGCTTTTATAAATCCATTGATGTCAGGAGAATATCTGCTTATATTAAGAATATTCAATGTATAAGTTTTTCCTAAATAGCCTGAGACTCCTATAAATAGATACAGACCGTTATATTGAGGAGAAGGTTGCTGACTTGGCGAGCCCTGATTTATTATAAAACTCCAGTTTCTGAAAATGTTGATATCTGATATACTGTTTAAAAAGTTTCCATTTGGATAAGAGACTGATGATATAAGATAAGGACGATACTGATCTCCTGTATATCCTGTCCAAGCTTTATCATTATAAAATCCTGTGGCATCATTTGATCTTACGTATACATGCATTTCTAGATATAATTGGAGCGCCACATAATTAGTTATGTTTATATAAAATCTATAGTATCCTGGAGAAACAGGATTATTCACTCGAGAATCATATATAGCTCCATATGGATAACTCCATGAAGCATTCGTCTGAACCAGCACGCTGCCATTATATAGATATGTTATTACAGTGTTTCCAGAGCCCCAGTAAATTGTCTGCCAAGAGCCGTCTCCATAAGGATTATCTACTAATAATCTAATTACAACTCTGAGATCCGTAGGATCAGGTGCATACATTATTGTCGGCGGTTTAAACCATTTCTTCGTCTCTAATAACGGGAGGGCTCCCACAGATCTTCTCAGATAAATAGTTCCGTTAATAGGGCTTTGAAATATGGTGTAGCTGGTGTTTATATCCCACGAGTATGTTGGTATAAGTGAGTATATACTGCCTATAGAAGTGTTTTGTCTGACAAATGCCGTCCAAGTCCCATATATGATGTAGTAGACGTCTTTGGTAGCGTTAAAAGCAAAATCATATGGAAAACATGCTGAAATCTGATTATCAGAAGATCTTGTCAAAAGATCTATTTCATCATTAAGAGGAATAATATTTCCATAACCAGTCATCATAAAAATATTAAAGCCTTTAGATCTCATGTTGATCATCCATTGGAGAAGGTCTTCAGATATATATGTTAAGGAGTCTGGCCTTACTATAATAGGATTTTTACTAAGATCTATGTAATAAGTCTCAGAATAATTTCTAGCCAAGATCATTATTATTTTACTTTCAATATTTGAAGATAGATATAATTTGTCTCTATTTATTGATGCTGTTACTCTCTCAGAAGATCTTTTGTTCTCAATATTTAATGAACTCATGATCTCGTTATAATTTATCTGTTGATTATTTAGCATGATCATATAAAGACCTATGAAAGATGATAACAACAGAGCAACTATAATAGATCCGTAGATACTTTCAACACCTAAAAATATTTTTCTTCTCTCTATACTCACCATATGCCCCTAGAAGATTAAAAGAATTTATAAAAAGTGTCAATAAAAAATCTCATAAGATAGGTATTCAGACTTATGTTCTATTCGTATTAAATGGGCCCGCGGGGATTTGAACCCCGGATCTCCGCCGCGTGAGGGCGGCGTCCTACCAGCTAGACTACGGGCCCTGTTAATCATTTCATAATTTATTCTAATAAATTTTTTAGAAGAAGATTTTAAGAATACATAAGTGAGGAGACAGGCGTTTTTCTAGGTAGATTCTGTCTAGCTTTTGATCCCCACATCTCATAGAATCTTATTATCTCATCTGTTAATGATGGTCTGATCTTTTCTAAAGCTTTTATGAAATGTCTCATCTCAACTTTCTCTGCATTTATATTCTCACGCAACGCTGCCAGTCCAGCTTCTCTCACTACAGCGGCAAGATCAGCTCCTGAGTATCCCTCAGTCGCTCTTGCTATATACTCTAGATCTACGTCTTCTGCCAATGGCATTTTTCTTGTGTGTACTTTAAGAATCTCTATTCTAGAATTATAATCTGGCGGAGGAACATATATTAGTTTATCAAATCTTCCTGGTCTAAATAATGCTGGGTCGATGAGATCTGGTCTGTTAGTCGCTCCAATTATAAATACATTTCTCATACTCTCAATACCATCTATCTCAGCTAACAACTGGCTTACTATACTCTCCATAACGTGAGAGCCTTCATGAATACCTCTCACTGGGAATAAAGCATCAATCTCATCGAAAAAGACTATCGCCGGCGAATATAATCTTGCTTTTCTAAAAATCTCTCTTATAGCTCTCTCACTCTCACCAACCCATTTACTCAAAAGCTCAGGTCCTTTGACCCATATCATATGAGCACCACTTTCATTGGCCAACGCCTTTGCTAATAATGTTTTTCCAACGCCCGGCGGACCGTATAAAAGTATTCCTTTCGGAGGATCTATACCAAGTCTCTTGTATATATGAGGAGTCTTAATGGCCCACTCAATAGACTCTCTCAACTCCTGTTTAACCTCGTCGAGACCTCCTATATCACTCCATCTGACCTCCGGGATCTCGATATGAACTTCTCTAAGACCGCTAGGTATGATCTCTTTATAAGCCTCAAGAAAATCATTCATAGAAACTTTAAGACTTTCTA
>WYEN01000123.1 GCA_009903825.1 Desulfurococcales archaeon | reverse complement strand
AAGACGATCTCGTTTGCAAATGCTATAAGCTCTAGAGCCAGCGGAGCCAGAGCAAAACTTGCTATAGCAAGAATAGTCCCAGGCCATATCTGGACGAGACCGAACTCCACTAAAGTCCCTGTGACAGCTCCTAAAGCAAAATTTACTGTCAAGACTGCAGTGACCTTTCTTACGCTATTTAGATAAACAAGATCTTTGCTTCTGGCATATTTCACTAGAAGAGATGTTATAACCAGTGGAAGACCTAACGTCAAAGAGACAAATATTGCATGAAGATATATTCCCAGAGCCGAGAGATGTAGCGGTGGAGATAAGTCGCTCATTATATCACCATAGACATATATCTTTAAAATTTGTTAATTTTACAAGTATAAAAGTTTAAAAGCTTTTTTTTTTTTAAAAATTAAGTGGTGAGTGTTTATGGTAAGACTTGTAAAGGTTAAGCCTCATATAGAGAGATTTCCTGAATATGAAGAGCTTGATTGGATAGTGAGTCATGCTATAGGCGTAGATCAGACGTCAGATGCAATGCGTTTCTCGCAGGTATTGGCACAGGCTGCAGTGATTAGAGGCTATGAATCATATTATTATATGAGATATGATGATAGTCCTGAACGAAATTATCTTCCAATGATCTATTATGTAGTAATTGGAAATCCGAAGATAAACGTCTTATTACGTGAGGAGATAGAGCCTGTGGGTCATTTATTTAATGTTATAGCTGTATTCTCATCAAATTATTTGATCCAGAGAACTGCACAAAGAGCATTGCTTTTCGATGGTGCGAAAACTAATGCCACGCTTGTAGTTAATACATCATTATCGCCAGATGCGGTGATCAGTCTTGTTAAGAAATATAGTCTGGCTCAAGATTGGAATGGAAAAGTGGTAACAATATCATCTAGCAAAATTGATAAATCAATAGCTTTTCCCATGATAGGAGCTACGCTAAGAGGTTATGAAAAAATAGATCTTGACGCAGTTTTAAGAGCCCTTGACATTTTAGGACTGGAGAAGAAGAAAGACTCTGTGAGGAAAGGTTATGAACAGGCTGTTGTGAAAGAAGTTAACATTCGCGCGGAGGAGACTGAAAAATTCAAGACTATGAAACATGAGATCGAGATCCCAGAATTTGATGGAAAGTATTGGAACCCCGAAGTTTATTATGCATATCAGAAGGCGGCGGCTACTGCAGAGAATTATGTTCAGAGGATTGCTGCCATGCCCAGATGGGAGGTTCTTGCTCCAGGTCTCATAGAATTTGGTCCCAAACCAGGTGATAGAAACATAGGTTTTACCACAGGCGAGTGGAGATTTCAGCGGCCGGTTATCAACTATAAAAAATGTATAGATTGTAAATTATGTCATCTATATTGTCCAGATGGAGCAATAGATTTTAATCCTATAAAAGTTGATTATAGATTTTGTACTGGCTGTGGGGTGTGTGTAACCGTGTGTCCTACAAAAGCTATTGAAATGATGCAAGAGATTCAGGCGATGGAGGGTTTAATAGATGAGGAGGTTCCTGTCAAAAGATTTGAGGAGAGAGAATATGGTTATTAGAGGTGGTTAGATGAGCGCTGTAAGACCTGTTCCTCCAATAACAATTGAAAAACCAGTAGCTAAGGTGTGGACTGGTGCAAGAGCGATAGCTGAGGCTGTGAAACTAGCTGATGTGGATGTCATAGCTGCATATCCTATCAGACCTTATACAGGCATAATGAATGCAATAGCGGCAATGATAGCTGATGGAGAGTTTCAGGCAGAGATAATTGTAGCAGATTCAGAGCACAGTCAATTTGAGGTGGTTAAACATGCAGCTGCTACAGGTGCTAGAGTATTTGTGGGAAGTAGTGGAGTAGGTCTGATGTATGCGTATGAGGCTATGCTTGTAACAGGATTAGGATCTGTTCCGGTAGTGGGCGTCGTGGGGACCAGAGCTTTAGACGATCCTGGAAACTTTGGAATGGAGTGGACAGACGCTTTTACAACAAGATACTTTGGATGGCTGATCTCGTGGCCTAGAGATGTGCAGGAAGCTCTTGATATGGTGTTGGTTGCATATAGAGTTGCTGAGGATCATAGAGTATTGCAGCCTCATTTTGTTGCTCTTGATGGTGCTGCACTCACACATGTGGCCATGCCTGTTTATCCGCCTACTAAAAAACAGGTGACTGAATTCCTTCCACCTTATAGACCGCCTTATAGAATAGATCCTATGGACGGGCCTGTAACCAAGGCTCAACACATAGCACCTTCATTAATAGGGCCTGAGCAGAGGAAACGGATTGACGTGGCAATGTTAAAAGCGAAAGAGGTTATAATAGAGGCTTGGAAAGATTATGCAAGATATGTAGGCAGAGAATATCCGCCATTTATAGAGACTAAATGGATGGATGATGCAGAAATAGCGCTTTTGAGCATGGGAGCATATATGAAAGATATAGAGCTTGTCGTCAGCAAATTAAGAGAGAAAGGACTTAAAATAGGCACTGTAAGACTACGATATTTAAGACCATTCCCAGCTGAAGAATTAGTCAAAGTGTTATCAGGCGTCAAGGCTGTTGGCGTCATAGAATTCGGCTTCTCATTTGGCTCACCATACAGAACAGGCCCACTATATCATGAGGTTGCGACAGCTCTCTACGAGGCCGATGAGAGACCTAAGCTTCTTGACTTCTTATTCCTCGGGGGCAGAGAGCCTAAGCCTGAGCATTTCATAAAAGCTGCGGAAATGGTGAATGAGCTTGCTAAAGGAAAGACATTTGAGAAAAAGGCTTATTGGCTTACTCTGAGGGGTGAAGATATATGAGCTCCGGCCCATCATTAATTAGATCAGTAAAAGAGATACCTCCCATAGACTATTACACATCAGGACACAGAACATGTGCAGGTTGTGGCGCGGCACTTATATATAGACTTGTCACAAAAGCTGCAGGTCCTAACACCATATTGATAGGTCCTACAGGATGTATGTATGTAGCTAATTCTCATCAGTTCTTAACATCACCATATGCCGTCCCATGGTATCATACTCAGCTAGGCGCAGGCGGCGCCGCGGGAATTGGTATAGCAGCAGCATTAAGAGCATTAATGGTTAAAGGAAAGAGAAAACCTGAAGACATAAACATAATAGTCTTCGGCGGAGACGGAGGATTTGCAGACATAGGATTCTCAGGTCTTTCAATGGCCTTAACATATGATTATCCAAGACTACTTTATCTATTATATGATAACGAGAGCTACGCAAATACAGGGATTCAGGCGTCAAGCACAACACCTTGGGGAGCAACAACAACTTTCACACCTTCAGGTAAGGTTAAGAGAATAGGAAACGAAAGATATAAGAAGAATATGGCGTTATTAGCCGCGGCACATCCAAAGATAAAATATGTTGCGACAGCAACAATATACCCGCCACTAGATCTTATGAATAAAGTTATTAAAGCTTTAAACTCTGGAGGACCTTCATTCATACATGTATTGACACCATGTCCAAAAGGCTGGTTCTATGCTCCTCACGAAACATATGAGCTGGCAAGATTAGCTGTTGAGACCGGAATGTGGGTCTTATGGGAGTATTCAGAAGGTAAATTCAAATTAAATTATAAACCTCGGCCACGTAAACATGTGAAAGAGTATCTAAGAAGACAGGGAAGATTCGCACATTTAACAGATGAAGAGATTGACATGATTGATAAAATGGTAGAAGAGGAATGGAAATACTGGCTTGAGTCAGATAAATTAGGAAAAATAATTCTGCCATGGTAGGCGTGCTGAGATGGCCCAGGTAATGCTGGAACAACTTAAAAAAATGAGAAGAAGATGGCTTCTTCTCGTGACAACAATAATTGTAATGATGTTTATATCAATATATCAATATTCATGGTCAATTTTTGCTGATGGTTTAAGAAAAAGTTTTAAATGGGATCTAGCCGCGATACAACTTACATTCACATTATTCACGTATTTCGCAACATTTGTCCAGCCATTCTCTGGATGGTTTGCTGATAGATTCGGGCCTAGATTAATTGCTATAATAGCTTCGATCTTAGTTGCTGTAGGTTATATAGCTTCATCTACTGTCAGATCTCTGCCTGAGCTTTATCTATATTACTCTCTGGGATCTATAGGAGTAGGCATATTATACGGTTTATCAGCTGCTATAGCAGTCAAATGGTTTCCTGATAGAAGAGGATTAGCTACGGGACTCACTACCTTCGGCTTTGGTAGTGGAACAGCAATTTTTAATGTAATCATAAACTCATGGGCAACAAGCTTTGGTGTTTTAACAACATTTTTATACACAGGGATCCTAATGGCAATATTTATACTACCATTTGCAATTTTATATCAATATCCCGAATTTGTATTAGGAAAATCAGGGTCGGCCAGCGGAGAAAAGAGAGAAAAAGTAGAAGAGAAAAAAGTAAAAGAAGAGGTAGCAAAAGATCTTGTCAATTGGAGATGGCATGAAATGATGAAGACTCATCAATGGTGGCTTATCTATATATCCTTCACGATTATAGCAGCAATAGCTCTATTATTCGGTGGAAATCTAAAATTAATAGCATCTGAGTTAAAGATAGATCCTCTCACACTTTCATTAGCACTAACATTATTCCCAATAGCAAACGGCCTTAGCCGAGTGCTTGGAGGATACATCTCTGATCTAATAGGTAGACAGGCTACAGCAGCATTATTCTATGCTTTATCAGGCGTGTTCATGTTGTTATTGACCTTCTACGGAAAAAGCCCGATCTTATTCTTAGCTTTCGTAATATTAACAATGTTATTCGCAGGCGCCGTATTCGCATTTAATCCAGCGTTTATAGGAGATTTCTACGGGCCTAGGTATGCAACAACTAACTATGGAATAACCTATACAGCGAAAGCCTGGGGAGGTATGGTCTCGGGATATGTTACAGCATGGCTGGTAACGCTCTTTGGCACATACACGTATTCTATGATAGGACTAGGCATAGGATCTTTCATTGCAGCTATCTTAGTATGTCCATGGATACTTAGGAAACCTATGAAAAAATAAAGATTTCTAATTTCTTTTTTCTTTTAAAAACTAAATGGAAAATTGGACCTATAACTATAAATTAAAGCTATCTGTATGAAAACTCTTTTAACATTTTTTGTACAGCGCCGTAGAAACGAGCCTTTGCATTCTCCTCGTCGCTCTTAAATTTAAGTCTCTCCTTTATTTTTCTAGTATCTAAGAACCACCTTCCCATAAAGAAGGGAGAACCTTTAAATTCTTTTTCATCTACAAGAACGATCTTTGATGTCGAGCCTGAGATCTTTATACACTCTTGAAATACTTCCTCCCAGGTGAAGGAGAAGCTTGCTATATTAAATATTTCTCCAAAAGCCTCTTTATTATCTATAGAATATTCTATGACACGTGCGATATCTTCATTATGAACAGCACTACCTCCAGCATCTTTAGGAACTTCTATCATCTCATTATTTAATATTTTTTTAATCACTTCTCTAAAACTTCTCCCGGGGGCTCTTGTATCGTTATAAGCCCACCATATTCTGAATATAGTATATGGAAGATTCTTCTCTTTATAGTAATAATATAATGTTTTTTCAACAGCTAATTTTGTTATAGCATGTAATAAAGCTCTAGACTCTTCAACAAGCAAAGGATCATTCTCTTTAATAGGAATATTAACAGGTTTTCCATAAACAACAGCGCTACTTAGAAATATAAACTGTTTCACATTAAAATTCACAGCTTTTTCTAAAAGATTTATAGTGCCTAACACATTTACTGTGAAGCTCTTTTTAACATCTTCAGAAAAATCCCAAGCCGAATGTATTATTACATCTGTATTTCTTATAAATTCTATGACATTTTCAGACGTCATGTCTATCTGCTCAAATCTTATGTTGTATTTATCCAGAATATTTTCAGAAGGCCTATTAATATCGATTATAGAGACCTGAAAACCTCTTTTAGCAAGATATAAAGAAACATCTAGACCGATGAAACCTGCTCCTCCAACTACTAAAATCCTCAATTAATAACACCCAGAGTATTATCATCATCATCTTTTAAATATTTTAGTAATAAGAACTTGAGAAGCTAAGGATTCCGATAGTTATCAATTTTATTTTAATGATGTATCTAGCAAACCGGTTTTTATCAAAAGTTCACATGCCTTACATACTCTTCTACCGGGGCTTGTGGGTTCTCCACATATTATGCACGTGTTTAGTTTGACTTCTCTTTTCTCAACTTCTTTCTCAAATAATTTGTCGTATTCCTCTAATAATTTTAACAATGATCCAGGTCTCTCCTCTTCAAGTCTATATAATATGTCACGGATCTTAGATCTTAATGAAGGCATCATGTTGAGATATGGACACTCATAGATCTGAGGCTTATAGCCTTTCAGATATGCATATCTGGCAGTCTCATATTCATATATCTTTCTCAGAGGCTTTATTTTTGGAACAAAAAGCTCTGAGAATCTTCTTCTTTTTGGATGAAGCATGATCAGTCTAGCCTCATCTCCTCTTAACATGTTTATTACAAGCGTCTGAACCTCGTCATCAAGATTGTGTGCCGTCGCAACTTTATTATATCCCAAAGATCTTGCTACGAGATTTATTCCTCTCCTTCTATATATCCCGCAGAATGTGCATGGAGAGATCTTAAGACCTTTTCCAATGGAGTTCTCAACCATCTCATCAACAGTGTATCCAGACAACTCTTTCACTGAGACTACAACAATGTCTATCCCATGATCTTTGGCATATGCTCTCAGCTGGTCGAGATCTTCAACTCTGTTATATCCTTTTATTCCTTCAACAATTGTCACAGCGCCTAGCTTGGATGGATCATGAATCTGAGTCATTATATTCATCAGCACGTAACTATCTTTTCCTCCTGAGACTGCCAGCATGATCTTGTCATTATCTTTAAACATCTCGTATCTTTTGACCTCATTCAGAACTCTCTCAAGAACATCTTTGAAAAAACATTCTTTACAAAGTCTTCTACCAGTATGTCTCTGATAAACAACCGCCTCTCTAAGACCACATATGTCGCATTTAACCATTTTAAGACACTATACTCCTAAGAAATATATGTCTTTCCAAAGAATATTTTGTCTGATATGAGAGAGGTGGGCAGTCTTAGATATATTGATTGATGTTTTAAAAGATCTTTATCCAGCAAAGATCTTAAGAAGAATAAATAGATTCGTGGTTGAGGTGGAGACTGAACGAGGAGCTGAGAAAGCCCATAACACAAACACTGGCAGATTAAAAGATCTTTTGATCAAAGGCAGAAAAGCTTTTCTACAGAAGATACGTTGTAAAAATAAAAAGAGCTGTCTTTCCTACAGGATCATTGCTGTAGAAGATCTTTACGAATACGCCATCATCGACACAATAACTCAGAACAAGATTTTTGAGAAACTTGTTGAGACAGATACACTTGATTATCTCAGAGGCTTTAAGATCATAAGAAGAAACCCTAGGATAGACACAAGCGTATTTGACTATCTCTTAAAGAAAGGTGATAAGGTCATCGTTATAGAGACTAAAAGCGCAGTCTTCAGAGGCTCCAATGGAGAGGCTATGTACCCTGACGCGCCTACTGAGAGAGGCAGAAGACATTTTAAAGAGCTTACTAACCTCAAGAGAGAAGGAATAGAGACAGGAATAATCTTTATAGCAGCTTTTAAATCTCCAACTTGTTTCAGAATATACGAAGAGATAGATCCTTGGTTAAAAGATCTTTTTATAGAGGCTTTGAAAAATAATGTTATGATAAAAGCCTTCTCTATATACATGAATTCCAGAGGAGAGATCTTTTTAGAAAACCCAGATCTTCCGTTATGCCCTTCAATGCTAAGATGAAACATTTATTATCTAAAACTAGCATACGATCTAGGTCTTTGTATTATGTAAAACTTATAATTAGATAATGCTTCAGATTTTCTCTTAAAGACTTCAGGAAGCTCTCGCCATTAATAGTCTAGAAAAGTCTCCGCAACAAGATCATATCTAATTACTCAGTTTCACGATAATAATTTAAAAACTCCTTTATTTCCTAGACATTATAAAGTTTCTATCTTTTAGAGTTTCATAAAATCATGTTTCCAGCTTAACATCAATGTTACAAGATCCGTGAAACTATATTTAGAGGATCTGATGTCAAGATATCTCTGAAGATGATAAGAGAAAAAATCTGTATATATTATTAGGCTCTTTTGATCCAACAGATCTAATCTATATAAAAAGAGAGGCTGAGATGTATAGCTAATAAATTAATTGTTGATACATAAAATTTTCTATGTTTAATATTGATTTGAGAGTATTTCTCATGATACTTCCTCACACTTTGATCGCAAGAAACGTTGAGGTGATTATTAAGACGTTAATTGCTCAGAGACTTTATAGAGAAGGTTTTTCACAACTTGACATTGCAAGGATCCTTGGGGTCTCTCAGCCTACTATAAACATGTATCTTAAAGATCCTTCTTATTCGCAAGAGAACATGATGAAGAGATTAAAAGAGATCGGGCTAGATCCTAAGGAGTTCAACGATTTCTTAGAAGAGATCATGTTTTTGATCAAGAGAGGTCTTACTGAAGATGTTTTAAGAAGACTAGTTGTATATTCTAACAGTCTTTTGTCATCATTAAAATTATGTGACTATCACA
>WYEN01000091.1 GCA_009903825.1 Desulfurococcales archaeon | reverse complement strand
ACAGACCAGAGGAAATATTTATAACACTAAAAACACAAGAATCATTAGATATAGACGAGCTGAATAATTATATAGGAAGAAAAAATATTCTGATAATAATACCATCAGGAGAACAATCACTAACAAAAGAAGAACAAAACATAGGAAGAAAAATATACAGCAGAAAATTCATAAGAGACATGAATCCACTTACAATACTGGGAATAATACTAGAGAAAATATGAAGAACAAAACATTTCATAAATTCATATTATCATTTTAAGATATGGCTGATACATACAGGAAAATTTACACAGCCTATATACAAATTAAAAACCACGGATCCTTCCGAAGAAAATATCGCTTAAAGAATAAATTTTTCATCTTGTTTTGAAATAGTTAACAAATTATCATAGTATTTGAGTGATAATAGATGAAGACATATCAAAAACTTAAACTAATTAAGACTGCAAAAATAGCTGTAAAAGCCGCTCCTATAGCGCTTGCAGTATATGGTCTTGTTGTAGCAGGAGGAGTACAGCCTCTTAATGTGAAGGATAATAGTCCGTGGACTTCTGGCTGATCAAAGGATTTTAATTTTTGTTTTTTTAATTCTCATCTTTCTCTGATGCTTTCTTTCTGGCTATCTTCTCTAGTATTCTAGGATCTTTACTCAACTCCTCAAAATGAGGAGGTAATAATATCTTAAGAAGATTTGCATCTTTAAGTTTGCTAGCAAGTCTTTTAATATTTAGATCTAATCTTTTCACAGATTCATCAAGACTATACCATCTTCTTCCCTTAATGCTATAATTTATAAATGGAAGTCCTACTCGTAAAGATCTTACGATCTGGCCTTCTTTTTCTTCTGGAAGGATCTCTCTATATCCTTGGCTTATGATCTCTATACTGTATTGTTCCATGAATTTGTTTATAAGTCTTATATCATCTGATCTTATCCAAAATGTCGCATAACATATGTCTAGAAGATCACATAATACATAGGCATGAGGTGTTCTGCTCAATGTGTATCCTAGCGGTAAGGCGTCTCTGCCTCTGAAAACCATTATATATATGGCGTCTGCTCTAGGGTCTAACGGGCTTCTTATATATGTTCCTAGAAGATATTTATCTCTTATATGTCTTACAAAGTGGTATCTTGCTTTTCTAACTCCTATGTTAAACGGTCCTTTGAGACTGAGCCATTTTGGTGTGAATATGTAGCTTACTTCTAGCAGCGACATTATCATAGCATCTATGATGTCTGGAGGAGGTTTTGGATTAAGATCTTTCAGTTCGCTTTTGTCTGGTTCGAAAAGTCCTTTCTCAGATATATATCTGAAGCTTTCTTCAAGTGTGAGAGGACCCTCTTTATATCTGTATTCTGGGTAGAATATCTCGAAATATGGTCTCTGATAATACGTAAGATCCATTCTATGAACAAATATCTTCTGGCTTTGATCTATTAGATGTATATTTTCAAGTGCTTTAACAATAGGCTCAATGCTTTCTCCCTGTGGAATAAGATAATATACATATGCATCTCCCATAGGAAGAGTTGTTAGCATGATACTTTTAAGCCAGTTGTTATAAGGAAGTTTTTTAGCAAGTTCTCTAGCATCTATTCTCTCATATTCCTTTTTTAATCTAAAAACGATCAGATATCTATTTAGACCAGCTCTATAAGGACTGAAAGCCATTCCAAGAAGATTTTTTCTGAAAGCAAGTTTTCTAGCGATCCTTACTAAAGTGAGATAATTAAGACCTAATGAATCTGCGAAATCTCTGACAAGCTCAAAACCCGGGTTGTCAAGCACTGTTTTTGTAAGTATATATTCATATCTGCTTAATCTCCTCAGTTGTTTTCCTCCTTTTCTTCTTCTTCTCTTAATTAATTTGGTCTCAGAAGTTTTTTCATTCTCTTGTTTATCTATCATTTTAAACCATATTTATTGATACATTCAAAGAATATATTAATCAAGTGTTGGATCTAAATTTTTCTTTCTGATGATCTTCGAATAGTTTTTATTCGATATATATCTACTGTATTTATGGGATAAAATAGTTGTCTGAAGAGGCTGAGGAGCTTAATATAGATGATAAATCTATTGAGAAGATTATTGAAGAGGATATAGGCTCTTACATATCTTTTCTTGAGAATAGATTGAGAGAGTTGGAGAATAAATATGCCAAGCTGAAGATGGAGTTAGAACATTGTAGAAGTGAGCTTGATAAAATGCTTCAGCCACCTCTTATAGAGGCTGTTTTTCTCGAGATGTTGCCTGATGGAAGAGCTCTTGTGAGAAGCTCCACAGGTCCTAATCTAGTTGTATATATAAAAGATGACATAGATAGATCTAGACTCAAGCCTATGGTCTCAGTCTTGTTAAACAGCAGAGGATCTGAGATTGTTGAAGTGTTAGGCTTTAGAGAAGATCCTTTTGTAAAAGCTATGGAAGTTGTTGAGAGACCTAACACAAGATATTCTGATATAGGAGGTCTCGAGGAACAGATCAGAGAGTTAAAAGAGGTTGTTGAGCTTCCACTTAAAAATCCTGAGCTTTTTAAGAAACTTGGTATAGAGCCTCCTAAAGGTGTATTGTTATACGGTCCTCCAGGCGTTGGAAAGACTTTGTTAGCGAGAGCTGTCGCTGGAGAGACTAATGCCACATTCATTAGACTGGTAGCATCTGAGCTTGCTCAGAAATATATTGGTGAAGGAGCTAGACTGGTAAGAGAGTTATTTGCTCTTGCACGTAAAAATGCTCCTGCAATAATATTTATTGATGAGATAGATGCTATAGCAGCTAAGAGACTTGATATAGGGACAAGTGGTGAAAGAGAGATTCATAGAACACTCACACAGCTGCTTGCAGAGATAGATGGTTTCGACCCTCTTGATAAGGTGAAGATTATTGCTACAACAAATAGATTAGATGTCATAGATCCGGCTCTTTTAAGACCTGGCAGATTTGATAGAATAATTTATGTGCCTCTACCTGATAAACGTGGTAGAAAAGAGATCTTTAGAATATATATTAGAAAGATGAGTCTTGGAGAAGAGATTGATCTTGAGAAACTATCAGAGCTTACTGAGGGAGCTTCTGGAGCTGATATAAAAGCTATATGTACTGAGGCAGGTTATGAGGCCATAAGATCTGGTAGAGATTATGTTGTTATGGAGGATTTTCTGAAGGCTATTGAAAAAATCCTTAGAAGACCTGGTAGAGAGACTGAGCCTAGTCTCATAACAAGATCTTCTCAAAAAGAAGTTGGTATTCAACATGTATAGGTTTTTCAAATGATCAAGATAAGACCTTCGAGAGAGACTATAGAGAGATTACGAGAGATTGCTGATTATCAGTTTAGACCAGGCGTTGGCGAGAGACTTATTAGAGAAGACTCTCTCATTATAATATCAAAAAACACTGGAAGAATAAGAGGTGTGGAAGACTCTGAGGGGCTTGTTCTTACTGTGAGAGCATCTGATATGAGGCTTATACCCACATGTATAGGTGGTGAGAGAATCAGAGCATCATTAGATCCTCCTCTTCAGAGAGTTGTTGTCATAAATGAGGTTGCAGAAGACATAGGCTCTGGAAGAAATGTTTTTGCAAGACACGTCTTAGACATAGATCCTGAGTTAAGATCTTGGGATGAGGTTATTGTTGTTAATGAAAATGATAGACTTGTTGGAGTTGGAAGACTTGTTCTCTCACCAGCTGAAGCTCTACATTATATAAGGGGTGTTGCAGTAATTATTAGGGAGGGATGTTGGAGGTTTTTAAAGAAGGAAGAAATGTAAAGATATACTACGACAAGAGTAGTATAGATCCTGTTAAAAATCCTATTTTAATAACAGGTTTCCCAGGGTTTGGAGCAACAGGATATATAACAACTAGATATCTTGTGGAAGCTCTCAAAATGAAGAGAATAGGATTTATAATGACCAGATATATGCCTGACAC
Source organism: Desulfurococcales archaeon (assembly GCA_009903825.1). Lineage (GTDB taxonomy): Archaea > Thermoproteota > Thermoprotei_A > Sulfolobales > AG1 > WYEN01. The sequence continues at coordinate 4,800 of WYEN01000091.1, read as the reverse complement.
AGTTTCTATAGAAGGTGACACAGGATTTGTGTTTCCACACGAGATCTATAGCGGCTTAGATGGGAAAGTATTTGTTCTAGTGAATCAAGCTGTTCCAACGCCTGTTGAGAAAGATGAGTTTGCAGAAGCCATAGTAAGATGGGCTCGTAAAAACGGTTTTAATGAGATGATCCTTGTGGGAGGATTAGACTCTGAGATCAGAAAATCTCCTGATGACATGTTGAGATGGATCGGAAACTCACATTATAGAAGAAAAATTGAGGAGCCTGTCATGGAGAAAGGTCTCGTGATAGTAGGTCCTTTAGCAACATTATTAATGTACAGCGAGATAATAGGTCTCCCAGCTTTAGCAATACTTCCATATGCTGAGAGAAATAGACCTGACCCTAGGGCGGCTGCTGTGGCTGTATCAAAAATAGCTAAAATATTAAACACAGAGATCGATGTCTCAGAGCTTATTAAACATGCAGAGACTATAGAGGTTCTTGAGAAAAAGATTAGATCTGAGCTTGAGACTACTGAGACAAGAATCTCACAGAAATATTATATGTAGCCGTCATTTCAAGACGAGAAAACCTTTTGCATAATCAATCCATCTTATCTCTGAGAATCCTGCTTTTAACAGTCTGTTTTTAATTCCCTTCAAAATATCAATGTTGCTATGTCTACCAGGCTCGCCAGTGTAATGAAACATTCTACCTCCTCTTCTAAGGATCCTATGAAGCTCTTTATAGAATTCTAAGCTGTAGAGCTCTCCTGCAACATTAAATCTAGGAGGGTCGTGAATAATCACATCAAAACATTCATCATCAAATTGTGACACCACCTCTAACGCGTCTCCCAGAAGTATGTTGATTTTATCAAGATCTTTTGACCAAGAATTTAGAGATGCTATATCAAGAACATTTTTATCTTTCTCAATAGATATCACCTCTCTAGCGCCTCTTCTCAACGCATTTATAGCTGTATAGCCAAGTCCTGTGCATATATCTAAAACAATTTTATTTCTCAAAGATCCTAATGTCTTTATCTTGAGATAAGAGTCTGTCCAAGGATCTATTTCAACAGTTCTGTGCATCTGTATACCATTTATCTCTAAGGTAGGCGCCTTATCAAATCCTACAGGCTTAAGCTTGTAATAATTATTATCTGAATAAAGATCTATTCTGACAATTTTATCATTAATATATTTATATACAAAATTCTCTTCAACAATATTCAAAAGATCTTTTAATGAAAAAATTTTGTTGTTATAAATAAAATATCCTTTATCATCAATATCTATAAACACATAGCTCAACCCCAGATCAAATGTTGTGTAGATTCTTCTCTCATTCTTCACAAATTTATTCAAAAGATCATTTAAAAGATCTTTTGTAAACAAAGGTCCTTCTATATATGAAAAAATATATCTGTTGCTCCATCTAATCTCACATTTTTTCTGCATATCTCTCTACGCTCTCAAAGATGAAGGAAAGATCTTTTTTAACACGCTTAAGATCTATTTCTTTGATCCCTGCGACAAGAATTGGCAGTCCAATTGTTGCATCAACATGAACCATAGAGGATCCTGTCGCTCTCACTTTGCCCCAGCTCACAGCCTCTTCAAGAGTTGCTCCACTGAGACCTCCCCACTGAGGAAGATCTGTTGTCAGCTGTATCGCATATTTATGAGGTCTGACCTCTTCAACTCCTTTTCTCTCTTCTATCAATGTTCTTGCGACAGCAACTAACTGAATAAGATCTTTAGGAACTCCTCCTCCAATATATATTACTCCAGTATCTTTTCCTCTCTCAGATATAGAGATCATTTGTTCAAAATCTTTAAACTGATCTATTATAATTCTCTTTTTCTTCTCATAATACGCTAGAAAAGCTGCTATTCCATATCCTGAGTCAACTATTGCAGGAACAAATATCGGTGTTCTTCTCTTATAAGCTGATCTTGCTATAGAATCTATTCCTAACCTATCAAGTCTTGCTCCAAGTAGATACATGAATTCCGCTGATGAATATATATGTTCTGAGGGCAGGTCTATTATGAATTCTTTTAATAATCTCTCCATCTCTCTATAGAGATATTCATCTGCATAAACATCATAAAATCTATCTATCTTAAGTTTCAACAGAAGCTCGTCATCAACACATGGAGAACCTTTTCCATACGGATATCCTAAGCCGGCGTATACATCTTCAGAGACGTTTGCACCAGTTGACACTAAAACATCTATATAATCTCTCTCTATAAGCCATGTAATGAGAGTCCATATTCCCGCAGTTGCCATGGAGCCTGCAAGACCCATATATATTATAAGATCTTCTTCATTTAACATTGACACAAATATTTTAAATGCTTCACCAAGTCTTCTTCCTTGATAAGCTGTGTCACTCATGTTATTCAAAAGATCTTTGAAACTTCTTATTTCATCAGGTCTGAAAGGCTTAACAAGATCTTTAAAGAAAAATCTTCTATCAAACCTCTCTTTCTTCTCTTCAGACAGTTTTTATCCACCGATTGAAAAAATGATTTAAAAATTAAAAATAGGTTCTCAAGAGCTTTAATGAAGCAATGAATCTAATTATTCTTATAAGATTTTTATAGAAAATGTTTATCAGGTGTTTAAATGGCTTTAGCATCAAGATTCACGAAACCTGTGATCGTTGATGAGATAAGCACACCTATATGTATATCATGCAAAAGATCTATTCCTCCATATGAGAAGGCAGTGGCTTTTCTATGCCCCAACTGTGGTAAATATGTGATCTGGAGATGTCGTAGATGTAGAGTCGCTGGAGTACCTTATAGATGTCCTGTATGTGGTTTTGAAGGTCCTTAAAGAGGTGAATATTATGGGAGATGTAATATCTGTGTTAAAGATATATCCTAAAGATGTGACAGAAGATCTTACGCCTCTCGTGAACACGATCAGATCAAGACTTCCAGAGAGATATAGACTATTAAGATATGAAGAAGAGGATCTGGCATATGGATACAAGATATTAAGACTTTTCATAGTATTTCCAGAGATGACTGAGGGAGGAACTGAAGAACTTGAGAATATTATCAGAAGTATTGATGAGGTGGATGAAGTAGAAGTAGAGCTGGTGACAAGAGTTTTTTAAACTAAATTTATTAAGATGATGATAAGATCTAGAGATAATTAACGTGTTAATGATAGAACATCAACTGAAGATCTGAAGAGATCTAATGATAGCTTATAATGATCCTATTGACATATAAAGATCTTATTTTGTTTCATAAATTATCATGATTTAATATTTAAAAGTCTCTGAATATACAAACCTTGTTTTTAAAATAGCTATAAGTAATATATTTCTTGAGGTAGATTAGGTGCCTGATAATCCAGACAAATCTGCTAGTGATAATATGAGTGAACATGAGAAGTCTTCTAAGAAGAGCGGGTCAGGCAGAAAAGAAGCTGTGCTTGTGGTTGATGAGCTGAGACATAGAGACGCTGTCGGAGGAAAAGTTAAGATTGATATATCTGTGATGAAAGAGCTTGATCTAGAGCCTGGAGATATCGTAGAGATCGAGGGTAGAAAAAAGACTGCCGGGATCGTCTGGCCAAGCTATGGTGAGGATGATCCTCGCATAATTAAAATGGATCCTATAGTTAGAAGAAATGCTGATGTAGCTGTTGGAGAGAAGGTTATTATTAGAAAAGCTTTTGCTCAGCCGGCCAAGTTTGTTAAAATAGCTCCTTCACAATCTGGCACCGCCATAACATCAGTGGATCAGTCTTTCATAAGTTTCATCAAGAAAAGACTTGATCGGCACCCAGTTGTTGAGGGAGACGTAATATATATACCTATACTTGGTCAGCCTATCTCATTTATAGTTGTTCAGACGAAACCTTCTGGAGTAGTATATATATCTGGAGACACACAACTTCGTATTCTAGAGAAGCCTGTGCAACTCTCTAGATTGACTAAAGTGACTTATAATGATATAGGTGGTATGAAAGATATTATTATGAAAGTCAGAGAGCTTGTTGAGCTTCCACTGAAGTATCCAGAGATCTTTAGAAGATTAGGTATAGATCCTCCGAAAGGAATACTTTTATACGGTCCGCCGGGCGTTGGAAAAACATTATTAGCAAAGGCGTTGGCCAATGAGGTTGGAGCTTATTTCATAGCTATAAATGGTCCAGAGATAATGAGTAAATTCTATGGAGAATCTGAACAGAGACTTAGAGAAATATTTGAAGAGGCTCGTAAAAATGCTCCTGCAATAATATTTATTGATGAGATAGATGCTATAGCGCCTAAGAGAGATGAAGTCGTGGGCGAAGTTGAGAGAAGAGTTGTTGCACAACTGCTCACGTTGATGGATGGTCTACAAGGGAGGGGAGATGTGATTGTTATTGGAGCCACTAACAGGCTACATGCTGTAGATCCTGCGTTGAGAAGACCTGGGAGATTTGATAGAGAAATAGAGATCCCGCTTCCAGATAAAAACGGCAGACTAGAGATCCTTCAGATCCATACAAGAAATGTTCCTCTGGCAGAGGATGTAGATCTTGAGAGACTGGCGGAGATGACACACGGGTTCACAGGAGCTGATCTTGCTGCTTTAGTTAAAGAGGCTGCTCTCAGAACTATTAGAAGAAGTATTAATATAGAGGATCTTGATAAAGAGAGTGTAGATCTTTCTATATTAGAAAGTCTTAAAGTTTCTATGAATGATTTTCTTGAGGCTTATAAAGAGATCATACCTAGCGGTCTTAGAGAAGTTCATATCGAGATCCCGGAGGTCAGATGGAGTGATATAGGAGGTCT